>NZ_BAAARE010000015.1:0-119909 GCF_039532035.1 Terrabacter carboxydivorans
CCGGCGAAATCATCCGCGAGCTGACCCTTGACCCCAGCCGCGACTACCAGCCACAACACCCCAGGAAAAACAACAGTGGCCCTACGTTTCCGTAGGGCCACTGTCGCCGATGTCTTGCGACATCACATCAGTAGCGGGGGCAGGATTTGAACCTGCGACCTCCGGGTTATGAGCCCGGCGAGCTACCGAGCTGCTCCACCCCGCGTCGGCAAGAGCAACGTTACGCGAAACCTGCCGCAGGACCAAATCGGAGTGACGCCAGCACTCAGATCGGGGCCTTGGGCGGCGAAACGACCTGTGGCAGCACGCGATTCGCGTGCTGCCACAGGTCGTTCACCGGTTGGCCGGTCAGGGCTTCTTCGTCGGCGCCGTCTGGGGCGAGGCGTCGACGGCCCGCTTCAACGCGTCCTTGAGCTTGGTCTGCGCCTGACCGTAGGCCGCGAAGTCGCCCCGCTTGAGGGCCGCCTCGCCGTCGGCGTAGGCCGTCTCCGCGTCCTTGAGCGCCTGTGAGAGCGCAGCGGCGTTCGGGGTCCCCGTCGGAGCCGGCGTGGCCGTGCCCGAGGGCGTCGGTGTGGCCGTGCTCCCCGGTGTGGGCGTCGTGCCGGGGTTCGACGGCGTGCCCGTGCCGTTGTCGCCGGCCGATGCCCCCGACGAGCCGCCGAAGAGGTCGTTGAGCGCGAGGTCGAGCGAGCCCGCCCACGCGATCTTGTTGCCGAACGACACCGCAACCGCCACGAGGCGGGGGTAGGAGCCGGACTGCGACCGGGCCTGGGAGTAGATCGGCTGCACGTAGAGCAGGCCACCACCCACGGGCAGGGTCAGCTGGTTGCCGAAGATCACCACGTTGCCGTTGGAGTTCGTCGTGCCGATGTACTGCGCGAGCGTCGTCGGAAGCTCCGGGTCCTTCGACGAGACCGCCGAGCTGCGCATGTCGTTGTACACCTGACCCGGACCGTTGACCGTGCCCCCGGTCGTCTCGAGGAGGCGCAGCGTGCCGTAGTTCGGCGACTTCTTGCCGTTCTCCGACCCCGCGTCGCCGTCGACGGCGAGGAAGCCCGAGAGCACGTTGCGGTCACCGGTCGGCATGAACGTCGAGGTCAGCGAGAAGGCGGGGCTCGACTGGTCGGGCATGGCGAGCGAGAGGTAGTACGGCGGCTGCGGCAGGGCGTCGGCCTGCGTCGGGTCGTCGGGCACGCGCCAGAAGTTCTGGCCGCCGTAGAAGGAGGCCGCGTCCTTGTCGTGGTACTTCTCGAGCAGCTTGCGCTGGACCTTGAAGAGGTCCTCCGGGTAGCGCAGGTGCGACATGAGCGAGCCCTTGATGTCGCTGAGCGGCTTGACCGTGCCGGGGAAGATCGACATCCACGCCTTGAGCACGGGGTCCTTCTCGTCCCACTGGTAGAGCGTCACCGTGCCGTCGTACGCGTCGACCGTGGCCTTGACCGAGTTGCGGACGTAGTTGACCTGCCCCGCCTGGACCGCCCGCACCGACGTGCGGGTGCTCGTCACGGCGTCCTCGGTGACGCTGTCGAGCGTGGTGTTCTCGGAGTACGGGTAGTTCGCCGACGTCGTGTAGCCGTCGAGCACCCAGAGCACCCGGCCGTCGACGACCGCCGGGTAGGCGTTGCCGTCGAGCGTCAGCCACGGGGCGACGCGCTGCACGCGGTCGCGCGGCGTGCGGTGGTCGAGGACGCGCGAGTCGTTGGTCACCGCGTCGGAGAGGAGGAAGTTGATCTCGCGGTACTTCACGGCATACGCGAGACGCTTGATCGCGTCGAGCTGAACGCCGCCCGTGCCGGCATAGGTGTAGTTGATCTGCCCGGTGCCCTTCGGGTCCGGGTAGTCGAACTCCTGCTTGTTGCCGCCGACGATGGAGTACTCCGGCGAGTTCTCACCGAAGTAGATGCGCGGCTCGTACTTGCCGAGCGCGCCCTGGGTGCCGATCTGGGACTCGAAGAAGGTCGGGCGACCGTCACTCTCGCGGGTGTTGCCCTTGGCCGCGACGACGCCGTAGCCGTGGGTGTAGACGGTGTGGTCGTTGAGCCAGTTGCGCTGCGCGTCGGGCACGCCGTTGAGGTCGAGCTCGCGCGCCGCGATGACGGTGTCCTGGGACTTGCCGTCGATCTGGTAGCGGTCGACGTCCAGGACGTCGGCGAACTGGTAGTAGCCCTTGCTCGCCTCGAGCTGCTTGAAGGTCGGGCTGACGACGTTGGGGTCGATGAGGCGGATCCCGGGCACCGTGGCGGCGTCGTCGCGCAGCGCGTTCTGCGTGGCCACGGTCTTCGTGTCGTAGGAGGCGACCTTGATCTGGTCGACGCCGTAGGCCGCGCGCGTCGCGTCGATGTTGCGCTGGATGAAGGGCACCTCGAGGGACTTCTCCGACGGGCGCACCTTGAGCGACTGCACGAGAGCGGGGTAGATCCCGCCGACCGCGACGACGATGACGGCCAGCACGGCGACCCCGACGAGGGGCAGGCGCCACGAGCGGGTCCAGATCGTGGTGAGGAACATGATGGCGCACATGACGGCGGCGATCGCCAGGATCCCCTTCGTCGGGATGATCGCGTGCGACTCGGTGTACTGGATGCCGGTGATCTTCGTCGACTGCGCGGTCGCGAGGTTGTAGCGGTCGACCCAGAACGCCACGGCCCGCACGAGCACGAGCACCGCCGCGATGACCGAGAGGTGCACGCGCGCCGCCTGCGTCGAGCGCATCTTCGTGCCGGCGACGATGCCGCCGTAGAGGTAGTGCGTGAACGCGGCGGTGATGAAGCCGATGACGAGGATCATCGTCAGGAACGCGACGACGAAGTTGATCCACGGCAGGTCGAAGACGAAGAAGCCGATGTCGAGACCGAACTCGGGGTCGGTCGTGCCGAACGGGCTGCCGTTGCGCCACAGCAGGAAGGTGTCCCACTGCGTCGCGGCGGACAGCCCGGCGAAGAGGCCGACGGCGAGCGGCGCCGCGACCGTGGCGGTGCGCCGCATCGGTTCGACGAGCTGGCGGTAGTGCTCCATCGCCTGCGTGTCGGGGGACGGCGCGTAGATCGGCCGGTTGCGGAAGGCGAAGTGGATGCTCGACCAGACCATGGCAGCCGTCAGCAGTCCGCCGACGAGGCCCAGCAGGATCTTCGTCACGACCTGGGTGCTGAAGACCCCGGAGAAGCCGACCGACTGGTACCACAGCACCTCGGTCCAGAACTGCGCCGCGATCGCGACCACCACGAGCAGCGCCGCAGCCACGACGAGCGAGGTGACGAGCGGGCGTCGAGTCGGGGGCAGCGTGGCGGCGTCGCCTCGTCGCGGCGGGCCGGAGTCGTCGTCGTTGAAGTTGCCCGGCGGGGGGCCGAAGTTGCTGTCGCTCACGTGGAGTGCCTTGGGTGCTGGGGCGGGCAGGTGGTCGGGCGGACCCGTGGGCGGCCTCCTCCGGCCGCCTGCGGCAACCATAACCCGCGCTCAGATCCCTCCCACGGCGTGATACCTCAACGTGACCGGCACGAGACCAAGCAGGTCCGTGGAGCCCGGCCAGGGGTCCCGTCAGGCCCACCCGGGCGGCCGCCCGGACGGCCACCCCTGCTCCCCGGGGCGCCCACCCGACCGCCCACCCGACCGCCCACCACGGCCGGACCTGCCGGCATACGGCAGCATGGTCACGTGAACTCGCAGCCCGTCATCGACCCCCTGGCCATCGCCGCCCTCGACACCGAGCGCCACGTCGCCGCCGCCGGCTGGGACCAGCCGGCCCGCCTCTTCGCCCTGGTCCGCACCGCGGACCTGCTCGAGCGCGAGCCGCAGCTGCGCGAGCAGATGGGTCCCTCCGACCTCGCCGAGGGCGCCCTGACGGCCATCGAGCAGGAGGGCCTGCCGACGACGAGCTCGCTCGAGACCCTGCTCGGCCGGCTCGCGTGGCCCGACGAGGTCGACGGCTGCGCCTTCGCCATCGAGCGCATGGTGGTGCCGCCCGAGGCCGAGCGCGAGCTGCCCTCACGCAGTGAGGACGCCGTCGACCACCTCGCCGCCCACCCCGACCGCAAGGACGTGCGCCTCGTCGTGGCCGTGCTGCGTGGTGGCGCCTCGATCTGCCTGCTGCGCCAGCGCGACCACGACTCCGACGACGCCGTCGCCACGGGCAAGGACATCGCCCCGGGGCTCGTCGAGGCACTCAAGGCGAGCTTCGAGGACTGAGCCCGCCGACCCCGAGGCCGTCGGGCCGGGCCGGGACAGACCTGCAAGGGCGGGCCGATCCGGCCTGCCCCTCTGTCCGTCAGCAGTGCGGCAGCGAGCTCGTCTGCCCCTTGGCGATGGCCTCCACAGCGGCGCGGCCCTCGTCGAACGTGCCGACCTTGAAGACCTCGAGACCGTCGGGCACGTGCCCGACCACCTCGTTGCAGTTGTCGGCCGGCGCGAGGAAGTACTGCGCGCCGTCGGACCTGGCCCCCGCCAGCTTCTGCCGGATGCCGCCGATCGGACCGACGACACCCTGGTCGTCGATGGTGCCGGTGCCGGCGATCTGCCGCCCGCCCGCGAGCGGACCTGGCGTCAGCTTGTCGTAGATGCCCAGCGAGAACATCAGTCCGGCCGAGGGTCCCCCGATGGCCCCGGCGTCGATGGTGACCTTCGCCGGGAAGTCGTGGTCGAGCCCGAGCAGCACGCCGAGCGCGGTGCGGCCACCCTGACCCGCCACGGTCGGGACGTCGAGGGTCAGCTCCTTGCCCTTGCGGGTGACGGTCATCGAGACCGTGTCGCCGGGCTTCTTCTTCTGGAGGGCGGTGCGGACCGCGTCCGTCGTGGCGATCTGCTCGCCGTCGATGCGGTCGAGGCGGTCGCCCACCTGGAGCACCCCCTTGGCCTTGGACGCCTCGGTGATGCCGGCGATGGCGATGTGGGTGGGAACCTGCTTGCCGATCGCGCGCAGCGCGACCGCCGTGGCCTCCTCCTGCGAGCCCTCCATCTGGATGGCGTTCTCCTCGGCGACCTGCTCCTGGGTGACCTTGGGGTCGAAGACGTCGTCGACCGGAAGGACGTCGCGGGCGGGGTCGATCCACGCCTGCAGGATGTCCCACACGTCGACGGGGTAGCCGGGACCGCCCTCGACCCGGACGGTCGTGAACCGTAGGGCGCCGTCGGTGGGGTAGGTCGGCAGGCCCGAGATCGAGATGATCGGGGTGTTCTTGCCGTCGGCCGAGGTGCCCAGGGTGTCCTGCGTCGGGCCGGGGCTCATGACGGCATACGGGAGGTGCACGACTGACCCGACGACCATGATGACGAGGAAGAGGAAGAAGGCCGCGAGGACCGCCTTGTTGCCGCGCGTCAGCCGGCCACGCCTCTCGCCCTCGTGGACGTCGGCCCGCGAGGGCAGGTCGCTGTCGGCCGGCTGCTCCGGCACGCGCTTGATCGTCCTCACGGCAGGCCGACCCACTCGTCGGCGCCGTCGGCGAACCTCTGGTGCTTCCAGATCGGGATGGTGGCCTTGAACTCGTCGATGAGCTCGCGACAGACGTCGAAGGCCTCGCCGCGGTGCTCGGCGCTGACCCCGACGACGACGGCGACGTCGCCCACCTCGAGGTGCCCGACCCGGTGCACGACGGCGATCCGGATCGCGCGGCCGTCCCCGGCCAGTCGGTCGGCGAGCGCGCGGGCGGCCTCGGCGGCCTGCGGGTGCGCGGAGTAGTCGAGCGCTGCGACGGTCTTGTCGGCCGCCTCGTCGGGGCCCGGGTCCGCCGGCCCGTCGTGGTCGCGGACCGTGCCGACGAACAGGCAGACACCACCCGCTCGGGGCGAGGAGACGCTCGAGAGCACCTCGTCGACAGACAGGGGCGTCTCGCGGATCTCGGCAAGGGTGACCGTCACGCGGGCAATCGTATGCCGCGTCGCCGACGCCCGCGTGCCGCGACCGGGACGACCGAGACCCCTCTCGCGCCGAACCACCGGCCGAACCACGGGCAGGACGGGAACCAACC
Organism: Terrabacter carboxydivorans; assembly: GCF_039532035.1. Taxonomy (NCBI): domain Bacteria; kingdom Bacillati; phylum Actinomycetota; class Actinomycetes; order Micrococcales; family Intrasporangiaceae; genus Terrabacter; species Terrabacter carboxydivorans. The sequence continues at coordinate 5,958 of NZ_BAAARE010000015.1, forward strand.
GGGTCGATCCGTGGTTGTCTTGATGTGCGGCCGGACGGCCGCCACGAGTTCCGTTGAGTGGGGATGAGCAGGCATGGCCGACGACCGTGGACGCGGTGACGACAACCACAGCGACAAGGACGACGAGCCGGACACCGGCGGGCAGGAGCCCGGCCGCGACGAGTCCCCGTTCGGGCTGCCCCTGCGCCGCCCCGGCGGTGGGTCGCCCGGCAGCGGTTCGGGGCCCGTGGGCTTTGGCAGCGGCGCCGGCGGTTCGGGTGCGTCCGGTGGTTCAGGTGGCTTCGGTGAGGGCTTCCCCGGCCTGCCCGACCTCGGCGGCATGGACCCGTCCGACCTGGGCGCGATGCTCGAGAAGGTCCTCGGCGAGGCCGCCGAGAACCCGGAGCTCGCAGAGGTCATGAAGAGCATGGGCGTCGACCCCACCGACCCTGCGACGCAGGCCGCGATGCGCGCCCAGCTGGGCACCTTCATGGCGGCCCAGGAGTCACCGACCGGCTCGCGCGACATGGCGACCGAGGTCGCCCGGCGCCACGTCATGGGCGTCGAGGGCAACGACGTGCACGACGAGGCTGCCGCCCGCGCGGTGGCCGACGCCGTGGCCGTTGCGACCCTCTGGCTCGACGAGCAGACCACCCTCGCCTCCCCCGCCTGGCGCGCGACCGGTCTCAGCCGGGCCGAGTGGGTGGAGGCGACGATGCCGCGGTGGTTCGAGCTGATCGAGCCCGTGTCCGACGGCGTCACCGCCGCGACCTCCGAGGCCATGCGCAAGCAGGTCGGCGAGCTCGGCCCCGACGCGTTCGGCGACGCGCTGCCGGAGGGGCTGCCCGAGGGCTTCGACCCGCGGCAGATGGTCGAGCAGTGGGCACCGATGCTGGGCAACCTCAGCCGCCAGATGTTCTCGGCGCAGCTCGGCCAGGCCGTGGGCACGCTCGCGACGGAGGTCGTGAGCGGCACCGAGGTCGGCCTGCCGCTGACCGAGCCCGGCGTCGTCGCGCTCCTGCCGGGCAACGTCGCACAGCTCGCCGACTCCCTCGAGATCGACGTGGCCCAGGTGCGTCTCTACCTCGCGGTGCGCGAGGCCGCGCGCGTCCGGCTCTTCTCCGAGGTGCCGTGGCTCGGGCCGCAGCTGCTCTCGGCCGTCTCGGACTACGCCCGCAACATCACCATCGACACCGAGGCCATCGAGTCCGCGCTGTCGACGATCGACCCCTCCGACCCCGAGGCGATGCGCTCGGCGCTGCAGGGCAACCTCTTCCGGCCCCACCCCACCGCCGCCCAGCGGGCCGCGCTCGACCGGCTCGAGACCCTGCTCGCACTGGCCGAGGGATGGGTCGACCACGTCACCGACCGCACCACGGCCCAGCACCTGCCGCAGTCGGCGGCACTGGCAGAGACGATCCGGCGCCGCCGCGCCGGCGGTGCGGCCCAGAAGGCGTTCGCCGGGCTCGTGGGGCTCGAGCTGCGGCCACGCCGCATGCGCGACGCCGCGAACCTCTGGGCGGCCCTCGAGAACGCCGGGGGCGCGAGCCTGCGCGACGGTCGCTGGGCCCACCCGGACCTGGCCCCGACCTCGGCCGACCTCGACGACCCCATCGGTTTCGTCGAGCGGGCCACTGGTGGTGGCTCCGTCGCGGCCGGCGACGAGCCGGGAGCTGCGGACGACAGCGGCCTGGGCGCCGACCTCGACTCCGTGCTCCGGGGCATCCTCGAGGAGGCCGACCGCGAGCGTGGCACGGACACCGACGGCGACAGCGGTCCCGCACGGTGACGTGGTCCCGCCTGCACGACGACGCCGTCCGCCGGCTGGAGGCGTGGCAGGCCCCCGACGAGCAGCAGGAGCGGCTCCGGCTCGACTTCCTCGAGCACCTGCGCGAGCACCCCGACGCCATGAGCAAGGCCGGACCGCCGGCCCACCTGACCGGAAGCGTCATCGTGCTCGACGAGGATGGCCGTTCCGCCCTGCTCACCCTGCACCGTCGAGCCCGCGAGTGGTTCCAGTTCGGAGGACACTTCGAGCCGGATGACGCCTCGGTGTGGCACGCAGCCACCCGGGAGGCCCGCGAGGAGTCGGGCATTCCCGACATCTCGGCTCTTCCGGACATCGTGCAGCTCGACCGGCACGTCCTCGTGGGTGACTTCGGCCACTGCCGCGAGCACCTCGACATCCGTTTCGCCGCCGTCGCCCCGGCCGCCGCCGAGTCCGCCGTCAGCACCGAGTCGATCGACGTGCGCTGGTGGCCGGTCGACGCACTGCCCGAGGGCTCCCGCGAGGACCTGGGCCCGCTCGTCGCCGCCGCGCGCCGCGTGACTCGACGTTGACCCGCGACTCACCTCGCGTGGCCCAGGTGCCCGGCCACACGGCATACGCGGTCGTATGCCGTCAGGCGGAGTGAGCGCGCGGGGTCACTCGTCGCTGAGGTCGAGGCCAGCCGCGGCCGAGACCCCCTGCAGGTAGCCCCGGGCGCGCTCCAGCCGGGGATAGCCCCGCAGCAGCTCCCAGAACTCGGGACCGTGGCCGGGCTGCAGCAGGTGGGCGAGCTCGTGCAGCAGGACGTAGTCGACCACCCACCCCGGCATGCCACGGAGCTTGTCGGACAAGCGAATCGAGCCCTCGGCCGGCGTGCAGGACCCCCAGCGCGAGTTCTGGTTGGACACCCACCGGACGCTCGTCGGAACGGCACGGCCGCCGAGGTGAGCCCGGGACAGCTCGAGCGCACGCTGCTCGAGGTCACCGTCGCTGCGCTGCCGACGCTGCTCGGACGCGGCGACCCGGGCCACCATGGTGCGCACCCACTCGCCCTCCTCGGCGCGGCTCATGCGGGCCGGCACGAGCACCACGAGGCGACCCTCTTGACGGTAGGCCGAGACGGTGCGACGGCGCTTGGCACTGCGGCGGACCTCGACGGTCACCCCGTCGACCACCGTGTGCACCACCTCGCGTCGCACCGTCGCCATGAGGGCAGGGTAGGTCAGGGTGGGGACAACGGCCCGGAGCACGACCCCGACACGGGCGCGCCCACGCGGCATACCGCATCTGGCACGGGCGCGCCAAGCGGGGATGAGCATGATTTCGTGCTCAGCGTGCCTTAGGGTTGAACGAGTCGAGGCGCCCGTCGGATGGGTGCCGTCAACAAGGAGACATCAATGGCTGACGAGACCTACAAGGGCGAGTTCTACTGCGTGAAGTGCAAGGAGAAGCGCGAGGCCGAGGGCAAGGTTGTCGTTTCCGACAACGGTCGCCGCATGGCCAAGGGACAGTGCCCCGTGTGCGGTACCAACCTGAACCGCATTCTGGGCAAGGCCTGACCAGGTCACGGCGGCGTCTCTGACGCCGCAGCTCGAAGGGGTGGGACCACACGGTCCCACCCCTTCGGCGTCCCCCCGGGGCATGCCGCTGCTCGGGCGCCGTCAGCCCCCTCGGGCCACGGAGCGCTGTGTGACACCCGGACGCAGCCGAGGCGGGCTGCGGGGCCCCTCGGCTGTGGACGACGCCCACGCACCCACCGGACCGGCTGCGAGCCTGACGACCGAGGGTGGCGGCCGCTGGAGGAGCCACCGGGTCTGGAGGTCCCATGTCCGCTGCTGCCGTCCCGTCCCACCCACGCCTGCCCGCCTGGCTGCGGCCACTGACCCGCAGACCCGGCGAGGTCCAGTTCGGGGTGCTGCCCGGCGGACCCGTCGTCACGGGGATGACCGACGTCGAGGTGGGTCTGCTGGCCGGCCTCGACGGCGCCCTCCCCCTCGCCTCGACCGACCGCGTCGCCGCCGAGGCCGGCGTCGAGCCGGGCCGCTGGCGCGCCCTCCTCGAGCTGACGAGCGACCTGGGCCTGCTCACCGACCGCGATCCCCACGGCGCCACCGCCGGGGTGAGGTCACCGGGACGGGTCGTCGTCGACGGCTGCGGACAGGTCGCGTCGGGCATCGCCGAGGCCCTGCTGCTGACCGGGACCACGGTCGTGCACGGTCGCGCTGGGGTCGACCGCGCCGTCGCCTCCCCCGTGCGCCCGCGTCCCGACCTCGTGGTCATCGTCGGATCACCGGTCGTCGACCCGCGGCGGGGCGAGCTGTGGTTGCGGCACGGGGTGCCGCACCTGCCCGTGGCGCCCGCCGGACCGCGCACCGTGGTCGGCCCTCTCGTCGACGACTCACCCGGCGCGCCGTGCCTGTGGTGCCTCGAGCGCCACCGGGCCGACCGCGACGAGGCGTGGCCGGCCGTCATGAGCCAGGCGGCGCCTGCCCGCTCACTGACCCTCGCCGGGCCGGTGGAGGGGCGGCACGACGCACTCAGCCCCGGCCTGGCGCACCTCGTCGTCGGCAGCGTCACGCTCCTCGTCACGGGCCTGCTCGAGGGTCACCCGCCACCACCCGGCGTGTCGGTCGAGGTGAGCCTCCCGTGGCCGCGGATGGACCACCGGCGCTGGCCGCCCCACCCGCTCTGCCCCGAGCACCCGGCTCGCACCAGCACGAGGTCGGGCGCAGGCGGCGCAGCGGGCGTCTCCGGCCCTGGTCATGATCGCGCCGCGGAGGCCGCGCCCGGCCAGGTAGTCGGTCGCCGGGCGCCAGACGTGTCGCTGCAGCGCGGTGCGTGACCCTGGGCGACGTCCGGCGACGTCCGGCGACGTCCGGCGAGGCCGGCGGAGTCGCGCGCCCCCAAGGCTGTACAGCCGGACCGGCAGGTGCGCTGCCCACGGCGGGTACACATAGAGTCGAGGGTGGGCGCCGTCCCGCCGCCGAGGTGACCTCTGGTCGCCGGCGTCGGACCCGGCGCCTGCGTCAGGCCGACCGACCCAGGACGACCAGCCCGCCCCAGACCGACCCGCTCCAGACTGACCCACCTGAGACTCCCGCCAGAGACCGCCAGCCCGCCCGAGGAGGTGCGACGTGACCGATCTGCCCCGCAAGGCCGTGGTCCGCTCGGCCAAGCTCGCCTCCGTGCCGCTGGGCTTCGCCGGTCGCACCGCGCTCGGGCTCGGCAAGCGCCTGGGCGGTCGCCCCGCCGAGATGGTGGCCGCGGAGCTGCAGGCCCGCACGGCCCAACAGCTCTTCCAGGTGCTCGGCGAGCTCAAGGGCGGCGCCATGAAGTTCGGCCAGGCCCTCTCGATCTTCGAGGCCGCCCTGCCCGAGGATCTCGCCGTGCACTACCGCGCGACGCTGACGAAGCTGCAGGACAGCGCACCGCCGATGCCGACCAGCTCGGTCCACGGAGTCCTGCGCGCCGAGCTCGGCACTCGCTGGCGCAGCAAGTTCGCCTCGTTCGACGACCACCCGGTCGCCTCCGCCTCCATCGGCCAGGTGCACCGCGCGGTCTGGAAGGACGGCCGCGACGTCGCGGTGAAGATCCAGTACCCCGGCGCCGGCGCTGCCCTCATGAGCGACATCCGCCAGATCAGCCGCGTGGCCAAGGTGGCTGCGGGCTGGGTGCCGGGGATCGAGCTCGGACCGATCCTCGACGAGCTGCGCGACCGGATGGCCGAGGAGCTCGACTACCGCCTCGAGGCAGAGTCCCAGGAGACGTTCGCCGCCGCCTTCGACGACGACCCGGACTTCGCCGTGCCGCACGTCGTCGACGGCCGTGAGCACGTCATCGTCTCCGAGTGGCTCGACGGCCTCCCCCTGTCACGGATCATCGCCGAGGGCACCCAGGAGCAGCGCGACACCGCCTCCCAGCTCTACCTCCGCTTCCTGCTGGCCGGTCCCGCCCGCGCCGGCCTGCTCCATGCCGACCCGCACCCGGGCAACTTCCGGATCACCCCCGACGGGCGCCTGGGCGTCATCGACTTCGGGGCCGTCAACCACCTCCCCGAGGGCATGCCGCCCGAGATCGGACCGCTGCTGACGACGGGTCTCGAGGGCAGCGCCGAGGACGTGCTCGAGGGCCTGCGCGAGATCGGCTTCGTCAAGGAACGCATCGACCTCGACCCGGAGCGGCTGCTCGACTACCTCGAGCCGTTCATGGCGCCGTTCCGCACCGACACCTTCACCTTCAGCAGGGACTGGCTGCGGGGCGTCTTTGCCCACATCAACGACCCCCGACAGCCCAACTACGCCGTCGCGTACAAGCTCAACCTGCCCCCCGAGTACCTCCTGATCCACCGCGTGTGGGGTGGGGGCATCGGCGTGCTGAGCCAGCTCGGAGGCACCGTCCACGGACGCGCCATCGTCGACGAGCTGCTGCCGGGCGCCGACCTGCCGCCGGTCGGCGAGCCGGGCTGAGCCCACCGCTGGGCCTATATCGGGACCGCGTCACCACCAGGCAGGGTCGAGCTTGCCCTCGATGGAGCGGAGGTTCGCCCGGCTGCAGCGGTCACAGGTCCACGTCGTGCGGCGGCCGTCGGTGCCGCGGCTCCACGTGAGCCGGGCCGCCGGCTCCTGGCCGGGAGGCGGGGTCGCGCCGCAGCTGGTGCAGACGAGCCCCTCGTCCACGCTCCGGTCGGAGGCTGTCGAGCCGGTAGAAGTGTCCATGGGGTGCTCCCTTCTCACCTCGAGTATCCGCCGGTCCCCGGAGCGGACGTGGCGCCACGCTGGAGGCAGTCCGACCGGACCCGACCGGACGAGCCACCCGGCGCGAGAGCACCAGCCTGCGGGAGATCACCTGCCGGCGGACGGACCCGGACAGGCAAAACCGCGGGTGACGTGCGCGTCACCCGCGGCATGCTCACTCGGTTCAGTTGTCCTGCAGCGCGCCTCGTGGCGCGGTCGTTCACTTCTCGTTGTGGCGTCGACGGGCGCGGATCTCCAGGGCGATCAGCCGGGCGCTGCGGCGGACGCCGCGGCGCTCGTGGCGCTGACTGTGCTGGTTGATCCGGTCGCGAGCCAGCATCTCGAGCTGGTTCATGACGTTCTCCTGGTGTGTGAAAAGGGTTGATGTCTGTGGTCGCCCACGTCGGAGTCATGCGTGCTCACGCGTGCTCTCAGGCGGCCACGGGGTGCTTGCGCGGACGGCCCCTGGGCCGCTTGCGGGCCACGATGGCGCCCTGGACGAGCAGCTGCCCGCCCCAGACCCCCCACGGCTCCTGACGCTCGAGGGCGCCGGCGAGGCACTGGACGCGTGCGGGGCAGAGCCCGCAGAGCGTCTTGGCGAACTCGACGTCCTCGGGACGCTCGGCGAACCAGAGCTCCGCGTCGTAGTCGCGGCACGGAATGGTCTCGCCGACCTGCTCCGCCTCGGTCCTCATGTCGATCAACTCGCTCAGCTGCATCGTTCTCACCTCCGTCTCCTGGGTGCCCACGGCGGGGGCCCCCTGCTCACTCGTGTCTGGTCTGGTCCGAAGCCCGGCACCGGTGGTGCGGGTCTCGGTCCTGCTGCTCGGCATCCGGGGAGTCATCTGTGTCCCTGATCTGTCTGGCACCCGGACGGGTGCTGTTCTGGCGGTGTCGGTTGGTGCGGTGTGGAGCGGCATTCGACCGGGAGAGCTCCCCGGGGAAACACGAAGGCCGCGGACCCGGTGATGTCGGGTTCGCGGCCTGGAGGTGAGGCTTCGGGTCTGGCTAGACCGGGGGCCTCCCAGAACGGGAGCGAACGACATCGAGGGTCTTGTAGGCGGGAGCGAACGTGGGGTCGGCGACCGAGACGTCTCCCTGGATCGGGGCGCGGAAGTCAGCGACACGGCCGCCCATGACGGCGACGACGGACACAGTGGTCCCCTGCTCCGGAGCGCGCGTGGCCGCGAGGCGGACATCGCCGGTGGTCGGCCGCAGACGCACGGAAAGGACGCAGGAGACTGCGTTCATCGTCATCGTGGTGTTGTCCATCAGGCCGACCTCCTCACTTCTGCTCACGGGCCCCAGCTGGCCACCGAGACCACTGGGCTTGACTTCGTCAAGGGTACGCGTGCGCCTCGCGGGCGAACAACTGATTTAACGAAGTTTTCGGAACTTATTTTTGCGGGTTAGTGCTATTCGGCGGATTCCTTTGCCGCAGAATGATTTTCGATGAGTTCTTGCGGGTCCGCGCCGGCCAGGATGGCCAGGATGTCGCTGCCGTACTGCTCGAGCTTGCGGGCGCCGACGCCACTGATCACCGACAGTCCGCCCTCGTCGGAGGGCGCGCTCTCGGCGATCGCGGTCAGCGTGGCGTCGGTGAAGACGACGAATGCCGGGACGCTCGCGTCGCGGGCCACGGCGAGCCGCCAGGTGCGCAGACGCTCGAACGTCGCCTCGTCGTAGGTGGGTGGGCAGGCGTCGCACCGGCCGGTCTTTCGCTGCGCTGCGGAGACCAGGTCTGCCCCGCAGCCGCGGCAGTGGGCCGGCCGCGCCACCTTGGGGGCAGAGCGCTTGGACCCGCTCGAACGGGCCTCGCTTCGGGCCCCCTGACCGAGGATGTCGGCCGCCGGGGCGAGGAAGCGCGAGACCCGGCGGGTGGCGCGTGCGCCGGGGGTACGGGCGCCGGACCACGACAGGAACAGCTGCTTGCGGGCACGGGTCAGCCCGACGTAGAGCAGGCGCCGCTCCTCCTCGATGGCGTCCGGGCCTTCGGCCATGGAGATCGGCATGAGCCCGTCCGAGGCCCCGACGAGGAAGACGGTGTCCCACTCGAGACCCTTGGCCGCGTGCAGGCTCGCGAGCGTCACTCCCTGCACGGCGGGCGCGTGCTGCTCGGCGGCGCGGCGCTCGAGCTCGGCGACGAGCTCGGGCAGCCGGGCCTCGGGAGCGGCCGCTGCGATGTCGTCGGCGAGCGTGGCGAGCGCCGTCAGCGACTCCCAGCGCTCGCGGGTGGCCCCACCGCCCGACGGGGGCTCGTGCGTCCAGCCGGCACCGGTGATGACGTCGCGTGTGATCTCGCCGAGCGGTTTGCTGCCGTCGTCGCTGCGGGCCGCGCCGCGCAGCAGCAGCACCGCGTCGCGCACCTCCTTGCGGGAGAAGAAGCGGTCACCGCCGCGGACGAGGTAGGCCACCCCGACGTCGGTCAGGGCCGACTCGAAGGCCTCGGACTGGGCGTTGGTGCGGAAGAGGATCGCGATCTCGGCGGCGGGGTGCCCGCCGTCGACGAGGGTCTTGACGCGCTGTGCGACGGCTGCGGCCTCCGCGGGGTCGTCGGGGTGGCTCGTCAGCTCGGGCACCGGACCGGGCGCCGACTGCGCGAGCAGCCGCACCGAGCCGTCGCGCGCCGCCTGGGTGCCGGACGCGACGATGGTGTTGGCCAGGCCCACGATCTGCGGGGTCGAGCGGTAGTTGCGCACGAGCCGCACGACCTGCGCCCCGGGGAAGCGCTGCGGGAAGCCGACGAGGTGACGGGGGCTGGCCCCGGTGAAGGAGTAGATGGTCTGGGCGGGGTCACCGACGACGCAGAGGTCCTTGCGCTCACCCAGCCACTGGTCGAGCAGCCGCTGCTGCAGGTCGTTGACGTCCTGGTACTCGTCCACGACGAACTGGCGGTACTGCCCCCGCACCGTGCGGGCGATGTCCTCGCGCTCGTCGAGGATGCCGACCGTCAGCAGCAGGACGTCCTCGAAGTCGATGACCCCGCGCCGCTGCTTGACGTCCTCGTAGGCCTCGAAGAGCCGGGCCATCGCCGTGAGGTCGAGGCCCGGGGGCTCACGGCGCTGCTCACGGGCGCGGGCGGCATACGACTGCGGCGTCAGCAGGTTGACCTTGGCCCACTCGATCTCGGCGGCGAGGTCGCGCACCGTGGTGCGGTCGAACTGCATGCGCAGCCGGCTGGCGGCCTCGGCCACGGCTGCCGCCTTGTGGCTCATCACCTCGGGAGCGGCGCCCCCGATGGCCTGCGGCCAGAAGAAGTGCAGCTGGCGCAGGGCTGCGGCGTGGAAGGTGCGCGCCTGCACGCCCTGCACGCCGAGACCCCGCAGTCGCGTGCGCATCTCACCCGCCGCGCGGGCCGTGAAGGTCAGGGCCAGCATGCGCTGCGGCTGCTGCGCACCCGAGTGCACGGCATACGCGATCCGGTGGGTGATGGCGCGGGTCTTGCCCGTGCCGGCACCCGCGAGGATGCACAGGGGGCCCGGCGGGGCCGTCGCGACCTCGCGCTGCTCGGGGTCGAGCCCCTCGAGGATCTGGTCGGCAGAGGGTGTGGAGGGTACTGCGCTCAGGAGTGATCACCCTTCGAAGTGGCCAGCACGCTCGCGGCGTGGTCCGGCACGTAGTTCTGCTCGTGCTGCGGCGGCCGCTCGTAGCCCCGCGGAGCCGGGCGCTTCGGGATCGGCGGCACCTCCGGGTCGACCTCGGAGTGCGGGATGGAGCTGAGCAGGTGGTGCATGACGTTGACCCGCGAGCGCCGTTTGTCCTCGGACTCGACGACGTGCCACGGCGCGTGCTCGGTGCTCGTCTCGGCCATCATGATGTCCTTGGCCTCGGAGTAGTCCTCCCAGCGGGTGATGGACTCGAGGTCCATCGGCGAGAGCTTCCACTGGCGCATGGGGTCCTTGGCCCGGGAGCGGAATCGGCGCTCCTGCTCGACGTCGGAGACGCTGAACCAGTACTTGCGCAGGATGATCCCGTCGTCGACGAGCATCTGCTCGAAGACGGGCGCCTGCTCGAGGAAGCGGGAGTACTGCTCGTCGGTGCAGAAGCCCATGACGCGCTCGACGCCGGCGCGGTTGTACCAGGACCGGTCGAACAGGACGATCTCGCCCGCGGCCGGCAGGTGGGCGATGTAGCGCTGGAAGTACCACTGCGACTTCTCGCGGTCGGTCGGCGCCGGGAGGGCCGCGATGCGGGCGACGCGGGGGCTGAGGTACTCGGTGATGCGCTTGATGGCAGACCCCTTGCCGGCGGCGTCGCGGCCCTCGAAGACGACGACGACGCGCTGACCGGTGGCACGCACCCACTCCTGGAACGCCACGAGCTCGGCCTGCAGGCGACGGACCTCGGTCTCGTAGACGTGGAGGTCCATCTTCCGGGGTCGTTTTGCGCCGCGCTTGGCCATGGGCTCATCCTTGCATCGAGGGACGACGCCCGTGGCGCCCGTCCCCACCTCCGCACCACGAGCAGCACGGCCGGCCCCATCGGCCACGAAGAGCAAGGACATCCATGCCCGACAGCACCCAGGTCACGCCCGAGCAGGGCTCCGTCACGATGTTCACGACGACGTGGTGCGGCTACTGCACGCGCCTCAAGGGCCAGCTGACCCGCGAGGGCGTGCCGTTCACGGAGATCGACCTCGAGGCGAGCCCCGAGCACGTCGACTTCGTCGAGCAGGTCAACGGCGGCAACCGCACGGTCCCGACGGTCGTCTTCCCCGACGGCTCGGCGGCCACCAACCCCTCGCTCGCCGAGGTCCGTTCGCGTCTCGCCGGCTGACGGGCCGCGCGACCTCCAGCGTCGGGGCCGCTCGGGCGCCTCAGAAACCGGTGGGGGTTCCCGCCGGGACGACCGACTCGACCGTCTGGCCCAGCCAGTGCTCGATGATGCGCTTGGCGATCGAGATGCCGCTCGGCGTGCGGATCGTGCCGCTGCGCAGCAGGTCGCGGTACTCCTCGCGGCTGACCCAGCGCGCCTCGGCCATCTCGACCGGGTCGATGGTCAGCTCCGTCCCACGGGTCGTCGCCTCGAAGCCGATCATGACCGAGGAGGGGAACGGCCACGGCTGGTTGCCGAGGTAGCGCACCTCGTCGACGGTGACCCCGACCTCCTCGGCCACCTCGCGGGCGACCGCCGCCTCGAAGGACTCGCCCGGCTCGACGAAGCCGGCCAGCACCGAGAAGCGGCCTTCGGGCCAGTGAGCCCCACGCCCGAGCAGCAGCCGCTCGTCGGGGTCGACGACCGACATGATGACGGCCGGGTCGGTGCGCGGGTAGTGCTCGCTGCCCTCCCGCTCGCACCGGCGCACCCAGCCGGCCTGGACGGGGTGGGTGGGGGCGCCGCACCGCGGACAGAAGGTGTGGCTGGCGTGCCAGTTGGCGAGCGCCAGGGCCGTCGTGAAGATCCCGGCGTCGCGCGAGGCGAGCGCCTCGCCCGCCTGGCGCAGGGTCAGCCACCCGTCCTCTGCGGGGTCGCGCCCGGTGTCGCCGTCGGCCACCGGGGTCACGACGCCGACGTATGCCGTGCCGTCCGTGTCGCGGCCGAGATGCAGTCCCAGCCGGCCGGAGTCCGCTGCCTCGGGGGCGCGCAGCACGAGCCGGAGCCGGTCGCCGGCATCGTCGCCGGCATCGTCGCCGGCAGGGGTGCCGTCGCCGGTGGTCGAGCTCGGCTCGACCTGCACCCGGTCGCCGCGGATCTCGACGACCCTGGTGCGTGCGTCGTCGAGCAGCTCGGTGAGGATGTCGGGGCGCCGGCGCTCGAGCGCCACCCGGTCCAGTGAGCTGCGCGAGAGCGCGAGGTCGGCCAGGGTCTCCTCGGTCAGTGCCACAGCGTCCACCCTAGGACGCGGGCGCATCGACCGGCCCGGGCGTCGCCTCCCACGCTCGGCGCGCCGCGCGACCTACGGTGGTCTCGTGACGCGCAGCCCTCTCTTCCTCGCCGCCCTGGCGAGCTCGGCCGTGCCGGGCCTCGACCCGGTGACCGTCGAGGGCGTGGCGAGCGAGCCCGGCGACCTCTTCGAGATCGCCTACGTGCAGGACAGCCAGGACCGCCGGTGGGTCGTCAAGGCGCCGTGCACGCAGGCTGCCGGCGCGATGCTCGACGACATCTCGCCGCTCTCCGGGCTGCTCGGGCGGCGGCTCGAGATCGCCATGCCGATGGTGCGTGGCTTCGCGCCGGTGCCCGAGGGTCGCGCGGCCGTGTACCTCCGCGTCCCCGGACGCCCGCTGGACCTCGCCGGGCTCGAGCCCGGTCCGCTGGCGGCTGAGGTCGGCCGCACCCTGGCCCACATCCACAATGTCGAGCACCTGCTCTTCGAGGAGGCCGGGCGCCCGGCCTACGACGCAGAGGCGCACCGTCGCCGCCGGCTCTCCGAGCTCGACCGTGCCGCCGCCACCGGCCACGTGCCCACCGGCCTGCTGACCCGCTGGGAGCATGCCCTCGAGGACGTGTCGATGTGGCGGTTCGCCCCGACCTCGGTGCACGGCACGTTCACGGGGGCCAACGTCCTGGCCTCCTTCGACGATGACGACGACTCCTCGACCGGCCACATCCGCGGCGTGCTGGCGTGGGAGGAGAGCCGGATCGGTGACCCCGCCGACGACTTCGCCGAGCTCGCCAGCGTCGCCCCGCCGGGCACCGTCGACGCGGTCCTCGAGGCCTACGCCGCGAGCCGCATCGAGCGACCCGACGTGCACCTCGTCCGCCGGGCCCGCCTCGCCGCCGAGATGGCGCCGCTGCGGCGGTTGCTCCATGCGCTCGCCTCCGGACAGCTCGAGGTCGTCGAACGCACCGCCGAGGAGCTGCGTGACCTCGATGCCCGTGTCGAGGCGGACGACCGTCGCCACGCCCGCGAGGACGCCGAGCGCAGCGAGCGCACCCGACGGGCGCAGGACCGGTCCTCCGGGCTCGACCCCGACGACCCCGAGCAGCCTCAGCGCCCCGCGACCGGTGACCGGCCTGAGTACGAGTGGGACGCGACGCAGCCCCACGTGCCCTTCCCGATGCTCGGCGAGACGCAGGCCATCTCGATGCACCCCCTCCTCGAGGGGACGCAGGCGTATGCCGTGTCGCCGCCGGTCGCATTCGAGGCCGACGAGGCCGACGGTGTTGCCGTAGACGCGACGCCCGCTGCCGAGCAGCAGGTCCAGGCCGCCGGGTGGTCGACGCCCTCGGAGGCGATCGAGCACACGCCTGCGGTCGAGGTCCCTGGGCGCGAGGGTGTCAAGGCGGACGACGAGGACGCCGCAGACGCCGTTCGCGGCGCCGAGGACGTGCTCCGGGTGGAGACCGGACGCCAGCAGCCCGGTCACGCGGAGCCCGTGGCGGACTTCCGGCCGGCGCCCGTTCGTAGCGCCGGGAACGTGCGCGGGGTGGAGACCCAACTCCTGCAGCCCCGTCAGGCGGAGCCCGTGGAGGACTCCCAGCCGGTGCCGGTCGTGGCGCCGGACTCCGACGCGTCCCCCTTCGAGATCGACGAGGTCGAGGCGTTGCCCGAGGAGACGAGCGGCGTCCTCGACCTCCACGAAGGGGCCTCGGACTTCATCCCCGTCACCGGTCACGACCATCCGGGCCACGCGCGCCCCGGCGACCGCTGACCGACCCCGCAAGCCGCGCTCTTCAGCTCGAGCGAACTCGCAGCCACACCCACTCGAGTTGGGTAGTGGTGGCGGCCCGGGGCGGCTAGTCGGGGAGGGTGCGGAGGAGGTCGACGAGCGCGTCCTCGCCGGGCAGGTCCGGTCGCACGGTGACCCCCTCCCCCGCGTAGTAGAACGCCGCGTCGACGAGCGAGGGGTCGACGCCGCGCAGGCGGGCGAAGGCGACGGCGTACGCCCCGAGCTGGAGGGCGCGGACCGTGGCGTCGCGCCCGACGGGCCGGGCACCGGTCTTCCAGTCGACGACGGTCCAGCCGCCGTCGTCACGGGCGAACACCGCGTCGACCCGGCCGCGCACGGCGATGCCGTCGATGACGGTCTCGATCGACATCTCGATCTCCTCCGGGATGCGGTCGGCCCACTCGCTGGCGAGGAAGCGCTCCTTCATCGCGTCCAGGTCGCCGTCGTCGGCGGCGCCCTCGTCGGCGCTGCCGGGCAGGTCGAGCAGGTCGACGAACGCAGCCCGCGAGTAGTGCTCCTCGATCCACGCGTGGAACGCCGTGCCCTGTCGGGCCGCCACGGCCGGCGGGGTGGGCATGGGGCGGCGCAACGTCATCGCGAACGTCTCGGCGTCCCGGGCGAGCGACACGACCGCCGAGGCCGACAGGTGGCGCGGGACGTCGACGACGGGCTCGCCCCTCGACCGGCGGGCCGCCTGCTCGGCGAGCAGGATGCGCAGGTCGTCGACGCGCGGATCACCTTGCGGCACAGAGGGACCCGCCTCGACGAGCGTGGCGATGCGTCGGTGGGCGTCGAGCAGCCCCTGCCGCCTCACCCCCATGGGGTCGTGGGGCCACAGCTGCGAGACCGGGACGGCGAGGTGCGGGTTGGTCGGCGCCACGGTCCTGTCCTTGTCGTCGACGACGGGCTCCGGGTCCGCGACCCAGACGGTGCGCGTCACGGCGTCGGGCAGCGCCTGCTCCACCTCGGTCAGGAAGCGCGACGGCACGGACAGCGTCTTCTTCGCGGCTCCCCACAGGTGCGTCGTCAGCAGCATCGAGGACCGCGCCCGGGTCAGGGCGACGTAGGCGAGCCGGCGCTCCTCGGCGACCGCGTGACGGCCTCCGTCGAGCACGAACGCGTCGATGGCGGCACTCAGCGACTTGCGGTCGGGCACGCCGCGCCAGTCGAGGTGGGGCAGGCCGGCGCGGTCGCCCCGGAGGTCGTAGGGCAGCGAGTCGAGCCCGACGAGCCAGCCCTTGTCCTTGACGTCGCCGGAGCAGGCGTATGCCGTGGGGTGGCTGTCGGCGACCGGCGCCACGGCGGTGGCCCCGTGTGCCGGGAAGACGCCCTCGACGAGGGTGGGGACGGCGACGACGTCCCACTCGAGCCCCTTGGCGGCGTGGACGGTGAGCACCTGCACGGCATCGGCGTCGGACTCGGTGTGCCCGACGTCGAGGCCGCGCTCCTGGTCGCGGGCGGCGTCGAGCCAGCTGAGGAAGCCGGACAGGGTCGGCCGGTCGGCGGTGGTGGCGTAGCGCGCGGCGACGTCGGCGAACGCGTCGAGGTGCACGCGGGCCGTCGACGCGGTGTGCTCGGGCCGCGACAGCACCTCGATGTCGAGCCCGATCGCGACCTCCGCCTCGGCGACGAGGTCGACGAGCGGGAGGGCCGTCAGCCGGCGCAGGCGGCGCACGACGTCGCCGAGGTCGCGCAGGCGGTCCAGCGCCTCGTCGCTGATGCGGGCGCCGTCGCGCGCCGTCCACCCGGGGCGGGGCAGGTCGTCGAGTGCCTCGACCAGGGTGGCGGTGTCCGCGCTGTCGGCGGCCAGGTCGGACCCCCGGCGGTCGGCGGCGGCATCCTCCGGCGCGACCTCTGGGCCCACGGTCTCCGATGGGTCGTGCCCCTCCTCCCCCGCGGCGGGCGCACCCGGGCGGGAGGCGCGTGAGTGCAGCTCTCGGGCCCAGGCCCAGAGCCCGGCGAGGTCGGCCGCGCCCAGACGCACGACGGGGCCGGTGAGCAGCCGCATCAGCTGGTCGCCGCGCGACGGGTCCTGCACGACCCACAGAGCCGAGACGAGGTCGCTGACCTCGGGGGTCACGAGCAGTCCGCCGAGACCGACGACCTCGACGGGAAGCTGTCGGCGCCGCAGGGCCTCGAGGACCAGCGGGAAGCTGGAGCGGCGACGGCACAGCACCGCGGCGCTGCGCCCGGTGCGCCGGCCGCTCGGGCTGAACCAGTGCGCTGCGATCCACCCCGCCAGGTGGTCGGCCTCCTCCTCGGCGGTCTCGAGGCGGGCGACCTCGATCGAGCCGACGCCGGCGCCGGGACGGGGACGGAGCGGCTGCACGTGCTCGGTCGCGAGCGGCCGCGCGACGGCGTTGGCCGCCTCGAGGACGACCTCGTCGTTGCGCCAGCTCGTCGAGAGCGGGAGGACGTCGGCCGGGGCACCCCCGCTCGCGAACTCCGACGGGAACCGCAGCAGGGTGGTCGCGCTCGCGCCGCGCCAGCCGTAGATCGACTGGTTGGGGTCACCGACCGCGGTCAGGGCGACCCCGGGGTGGTGGAAGAGGGACCGCAGCAGCTCGAGCTGGGCCTCGGAGGTGTCCTGGAACTCGTCGAGCAGCACGGCCCGGAAGCGCTCGCGCTCGATCTCGCCCACCGCCGGCACCGACCGCGTCAGTCGCGCGGCGATCGCCATCTGGTCGGCGAAGTCGAGCGACTCGCGCTCGCGCTTGAGCGCGAGGAACGCCTCGACGATGGGCAGCACCGTGCGCCGCTCGCGCAGCACGGCGATCGCGTCGCGAGCAGCGGTGAGCGAGCCCCGGCCGTCACCGTCGGGCAGCGCGTCGAGCCGGGCGAGCACCTCGTCGAGGTGGGCCATGACCTCGCCCGGCGTGCGCACGTGCTCGGCCATCTCGCCCGCCAGGGCCATGACGGCCTGGATGACCGTGGCCTCGCTCTTGACGACGTCGTCCATCGGACCGTCCCACCGCGACACGGCCTCGGCGGCTAGCTGCCAGGCCCCCGCCTCGGTGAGGATGCGGAACTCCGGCTCGATGCCCACGCGGAGCGCGTGCTCGCGGACGAGCCGACCGGCATACGCGTGGTAGGTCGAGACGGTGGGGGTGCCGCCCAGCACCTCGGCGCCCGTGCCGTCGTCGGCGGGCGGGGTCCAGATGCCGGCCCGCTCGAGGCCACGCAGCCGCTTGGCGATGCGCTGCGAGAGCTCGGCAGCGGCCTTGCGCGTGAAGGTGAGGCCGAGCACCTGGTCGGGGTCGACGAGGCCGTTGGCGACGAGCCACACGACGCGCGCGGCCATCGTCTCGGTCTTGCCGGAGCCCGCACCCGCCACGACGAGCAGGGGCGCGGCCCCGGCCTCGATGACGGCAGCCTGCTCCGCGGTCGGCGGCGGCATCTCGAGCGCCGTCGCGATGTCGAGGGCGCTGTGCTGCACGACCGGCGCTCCGCCCGGGGCGCTGGGGGTCTCGACGGCGGTCACAGGGCGTCACCCTCGGGCTGGACGGGACACGAAGACCGCACCGGGCAGGTCTCGCACGCCTTGCCCTGGGTCGCGTGGAACTCGCCGGCCCCCATGCCCTCGGCCGTCCGCTCGACGAGCGCCCGGGCCCAGCCCGGGTCGTCGCTGCCCGCGAGCGGTGGCTGCGGCAGCACGCTCGGCTTGAGCCCGGACAGCCCACCCTTGCCGATGAAGACGAGCGCGGCCCCGGCGCTGGAGTCACCGAGGTCCGGGAAGCCACCCGCCTCGACGGCCACCTGGTAGGTGCCGAGCTGGCCGTGCTCGGCGAGCTCGGCCTTGGTCGGCTTGGACTTGCCGGTCTTGAGGTCGACGATGCGCAGGCGTCCTTGGGTGTCGCGCTCGATGCGGTCGACGCGGCCGGCCACGACGGCCCGGCCGACCTCGACGCGGAAGTCGGTCTCGATGCCGACCCGCTCCCAGTCCCTCTCGGCCCCGTCGCGGTAGGACACGAAGCGGGCCACCATGTCGTGCGCCTCCTGGTGGGTGCGGTCGGTGACCCAGCCCGGCTTGAGGCCGAGCCGGCCCCAGCGCTCGTCGACCTCGTGACGCAGCTCCTCGAGGGGCGCGTCGGGCAGCTCGGCGACGATGTCGTGGACGAACGTGCCGACGGACGCGGCCCCGAGGGACACGCCCTCCCCGCCGACCGACGTGAGGAACCACCGCAGACCGCAGTCGGCGAAGTAGGTCACCTTCGACGGAGAAACTCGGACGGCCTCGTCGGGACGGCGCACGGGTCGCTCGCTCGTCACGGACCGCAGCGCCCACCACGACGTCGGGTCGGCGCCGCGCACGCCCTCCCGCGCCGCGGCCGCGAGCAGGTTGAGGGCCGGCTCGGCGACCGCGGGGTCGGGGCTGACGACCTCGCGCCTCAGCTCACCGACCAGGCCGGGCAGCGTCATGGTGCGTGCCACCTCGGAGTGGGCGCGCACCTCGTCGGCCAGGCGGGTGGCCGCGGGCGGGTCGACGAGGTCGAGGTAGACCGACGGCTGCTCGTCCTCGTTGCCGACGGCGGTGACCAGAAGGCGCTCCGTGGCGCGGGTGACGGCCACGAGGAAGAGGCGCGTCTCGTCGTAGCGCACGGCGGCCTGCGCCGCGCGGAACCCAGACGGCCGTTGCGCGACGACGTCGACGAGCTCCTCGGAGCCCAGGACCGAGCCGCGCAGGCGCAGGTCGGGCCAGACGCCCTCCTGGACACCGGCCACGACGACGATGCGCCACTGGCGGCCGGCCGCGGTCTGGGGCGTCAGCAGCGCGACCCGACCGCCGGACTGGCCTCCGACGAGGAGGGTGTCGCCCGGGACGTCCTGGCCCTGGATGTGCTCGAGGAACTTGTCGGGACCTGCCGTGGGCAGCCGGTCGACGAAGGCGCCGGCGGCGTCGAAGAGGGCCAGCACGGCGTCGAGGTCGCGGTCGGCCCGCTCCCCCGACGATCCACCCGACAGCGCCTGCCGGCGCCAGGACTCGGCGACGCCGGCGCCCTGCCAGATGGCCCAGAGCACCGACTCGGCAGTGACGCCACGGTCCCACCGGCCGTCGTCACCGACCCGCGCAGCCTCGGCGCCGGCCGCCAGCGCGGTGGCGACGCGTTCGGCGGGGCGCGCAGTCGAGCCGAGCAGGCGTGCGCGGGCCGGCGACTGGAGCAGGTCGGCGAGCAGCTCGTCGCTCGAACGTCCACCGCCCGAGGCGAGCTCGTCCTGTCGCAGCAGACGGCGCAGCCGGCGCAGGCCCACCGTGTCGGACCCGCCGAGGGGCGACAGCACGAGGTCCGCCGCCCGCACGGGATCGATGACGTGGGTCTCCCCACGGTGCTCGGCCCGCGCGACGGCGATGCTCTCCTCGAGCAGGTGCAGGAGCGGCCGCACGGCACTCTCATCGCGGACCGGCGCCTCGGCGCTGCCGGCCTCGACCGGGACTCCCGCCTGGCCCAGCAGCCGGCGCATCGTGTCGGCGCGCCCGGAGCCTCGGACGACGACGGCCATGTCGGTCCACGGGACCCCCTCGACGAGGTGGGCGCGTCGCAGCACGGCAGCGACGTGGGCCGTCTCCTGCGCGGCGGAACGCAGCAGTGCCACCTGGACGGTGCCCCGCGACGGGTCGACGGGCGCCGGCGTCATCCGCCGCTGCTCGCCACCACCGAGGGCGCCGATGCGCCTCGAGACGCGGTCGGCGACTCCGACCATCGCGGTGCCCAGCCGGTGCGTGCGGTCGAGCACGAGGGTCTCGCAGGCCCCGTCGTCGGGGTCGTCGAGCAGGTCGAAGAGACCGCCGACGAACCGCGGGTCCCGCACCGGCCCGGCGAGGTCGGTCCACCCGTCGGCGAGGAAGCGCGGATCGGCGCCCCGGAAGGTCTGCACCGCGGCATCGGGGTCCCCGAGCAGCACGACGCGGGGTCCCCCGGACCGGGCCACGACGCGCAGCAGCCGGGCCGCGGCCGAGGTGAGCTCCTGGGCGTCGTCGACGACGAGGAGGCGGATGCGCTCGTGCAGGCGGTCGAGCGCCGACGGTTCGTCGTCGAGCAGCTCGGCGACCGCCGTGAGCACCCACGCGGGGTCGTAGGAGCCGTGCCGGCTGAAGGAGGTGACCTGGTCGTACTCACGCAGGACCTGGGCCGCCGCGGTCCACTCGGGACGATCGTGGGTGACCGCGAGGTCCGCGAGCTCGTCCGGCCCCTGCCCGAGCTCGACGGCGCGCATCAGCAGGTCGCGCAGCTCGTTGCGGAAGCCGCGCGTCGTCAGGGCCTCACGCAGCTCCTCGGGCCAGGCCGGTCCCGGCACCTCGCCCGAGGCGTGCCCGGCGAGGAGGTCGCGGAGGATGACGTCCTGCTCGGGACCGTTGAGCAGCCGGGGGGGCGGGTCGCCGCGGAGGGCGGCCTCGACCCGCAGCACGCCGAAGCCGAACGCCTGCCACGTGCGGGCGAGCGACTCGGTGGACGTGCCTCCGAGGCGCGCCGTGACCTGCTGGCGCAGCTGGGCGGCCGCGCTGCGGCTCGAGGTGAGCACGAGGCAGGAGTCGGCGCGCAGGCCCTGGCGCCGGACCGCGTCGACGACGAGCTCGACCGCGAGGGTCGACTTGCCGGTGCCGGGGCCACCGAGGACGCGGAGCACGCGCGCGGACGAGTCGAGGGCGGCCTGCTGGCGCTCGTCGAGCCGCACCTGCACCGGGGCGAGGGCAGGAGCTCGACGGAGGATGACCACCCCCGGATTCCATCACGCCGGACCGACACCCGCCGACGTCCCGCGGCCGCCGCCCGGCCGCGGCCGAAAAGCGGTGGAGCACCGGTGGCCGTCGCGGCTACGGTGCTGCTGCCCCAGCCGCTGCGTCCCGAGGACCTGCCGATGCACCTCCTGTGAGACCCCTCGACCGCTGAACCGTCGTACGGCGCCCGCGCGCCGTGCTCCTTCTGCCTTCGAACTCCTCACAGGAAACCGGTTCCTCTCCGTGCCCACTCACTGGGCCGTCGTGCCCACCTGCCTGCCCAGGGTCGTCCGCCGGTGCCACGCGTGCACCGGGAACCGCTTCCGCACGACCGGCAAGTTCCGCGTCAACGCCAACCACAAGCTCCTCGACGCCTGGCTCCTCGCGCTCTGCGAGGGGTGCGGCGACACGACCAAGCTGACCGTGTTCGAGCGGACCCACGTCCGCTCCGTCAGGCAGGAGCTGCTCGACCGCCTGCACCACAACGACCCCCGTCTCGCGGCGCAGGTGCTGCAGGACGGGACCGTCCTGCGACGCAACCGCATCGCCCTCGACTGGGACGGCGCCTGGCGGCTCGACACCGGCCCGCCGCAGCACCGAGATCCCGCCGCCTGCGTCGATGTGCGGGTGCGCTTCGCCGCACGCATCCCGGTGCGGCCGGTGCGGCTCGTCGCCGAGGGCCTCGCGCTCCCCCGGGCCGAGGTGGAGCGCCTGCTCGTGGCGGGCGACCTCGTGTCGACGGTCCCGCTTCACGCCAGGCGCGCGAGCGACTTCGCCTTCACGCTGAGGCGGTGAGCGGCGGCCCCTCGGGCCCAGCGTGATCGGGCGCCCACGGGCGCGCGTCGGGCCCGGGACGGCATACCTGCTCGTCCCGGGCCCGATCGGCGTGCTCAGCTCACGACCGGTCGAAGCGGTCGGCCTCCATGACCTGGGACCACGCGGCGACGAAGTCGCGGACGAACTTCTCCTTGGCGTCGTCGCTGGCGTAGACCTCGGCGAGGGCGCGCAGCTCGGAGTTGGAGCCGAAGAGCAGGTCGACCCGGCTGCCGGTCCACGTCTGCTCGCCGGCGGCGTTGGTCGCGGTGAACTCGTCGGCACCCTCGCCCACGGCCGTCCACGTCGTACCGAGCTCGAGGAGGTTGACGAAGAAGTCGTTGCTGAGGGTGCCGACGCGGTCGGTGAGCACGCCGGTGCTCGAGCCGCCCGTGTTGGCGCCGAGGACGCGCAGTCCGCCGACGAGGACCGTCATCTGCGGGGCCGAGAGGCCGAGCAGGTTGGCGCGGTCCACCAGGAGGTACTCGGCCGGCACACGACCCGGCTTGCCGACGTAGTTGCGGAAGCCGTCGTGGTGCGGCTCGAGGTAGCCGAACGACTCGACGTCCGTCTGCTCCTGCGAGGCGTCGACGCGGCCCGCGCGGAAGGGCACCTCGACGGTGACCCCGCCTGCAGCAGCGGCCTGCTCGACCGCCACGTTGCCGCCGAGGACGATGAGGTCGGCGAGCGAGACCGTGGCCCCGCCGCGGCCGTTGAAGTCGGCCTGGATGCCCTCGAGGGTGCGCAGGGTCGCGGCCAGCTCGGCGGGGTCGTTGACGTCCCAGCCGCTCTGCGGCTCGAGGCGCACCCGAGCACCGTTGGCGCCGCCGCGCTTGTCGCTGCTGCGGAACGTCGACGCGGACGCCCACGCGGCCTTGACGAGCTGCGTGACGGTGAGGTCGGAGTCGGCGATGGCCTGCTTGAGCGTCGCGACGTCGTGGGCGCCGATCGGCTCACCCGTCGCGGCGGGCAGCGGGTCCTGCCAGAGCAGCTCCTCCTGCGGCACCTCGGGGCCGAGGTAGCGCTCGACCGGACCCATGTCGCGGTGGGTCAGCTTGAACCACGCGCGCGCGAAGGCGTCGGCGAACTCGGCCGGGTTCTCGTGGAAGCGCCGGGAGATCTTCTCGTATGCCGGGTCCACCCGCAGCGACAGGTCGGTCGTCAGCATCGTGGGCAGTCGCTTGGCGCCGCCCTCGTCGGGGGCGGGGATGATCGCCTCGGCGTCCTTGGCGACCCACTGGTTCGCGCCGGCCGGGCTCTGGGAGAGCTCCCACTCGTAGCCGAAGAGCATGTCGAAGAAGCCCTGGCCCCACTGCGTCGGCGTGGGGGTCCACGTGACCTCGAGGCCGGAGGTGATGGCGTCCTTGCCCTTGCCGGAGCCGAAGGACTGCCTCCAGCCGAGGCCCTGCTCCTCGAGGCCGGCGGCCTCGGGCTCCTTGCCGACGTACTTCAGCGGGTCGGCGGCGCCGTGCGTCTTGCCGAACGTGTGGCCGCCGGCGATGAGGGCGACGGTCTCCTCGTCGTTCATCGCCATGCGCGCGAACGTCTCGCGGATGTCGCGGGCGGCAGCGAGCGGGTCGGGCTTGCCGTTGGGGCCCTCGGGGTTGACGTAGATCAGGCCCATCTGCACGGCGGCGAGGGGGTTCTCGAGGTCACGGTCACCGGTGTAGCGCTCGTCGCCGAGCCACTCGGACTCCGAGCCCCAGTAGACGTCGGCGTCCGGCTCCCAGACGTCCTCGCGACCGCCACCGAAACCGAACGTCCGGAAGCCCATCGACTCGAGCGCGACGTTGCCCGTCAGGACGATCAGGTCGGCCCAGGAGAGCTTCTGGCCGTACTTCTTCTTGACCGGCCAGAGCAGCCGGCGCGCCTTGTCGAGGTTGCCGTTGTCGGGCCAGGAGTTGAGCGGTGCGAAGCGCTGCTGGCCGGCCCCGGCGCCGCCGCGGCCGTCCTGCACGCGGTAGGTGCCGGCGCTGTGCCACGCCATGCGGATCATGAAGGGGCCGTAGTGCCCGAAGTCCGCCGGCCACCAGTCCTGGGAGTCGGTCAGGACGGCCTCGATGTCGGCCTTGACGGCGGCGAGGTCGATGCTGTTGAAGGCCGCGGCGTAGTCGAAGTCCTCACCGAGCGGGTTGGCGACCGCGGGGTTCTTGGCGAGCACCTTGAGGTTGAGGCGGTTGGGCCACCAGTCCTCGTTGCTCGTGCCCGCGGGGCGGGTCGAGCGGTCGTGGGCCACGGGGCACTGGGCGGCCTCGGGCTCGTTCATCTCGCCGACTTCGGCGTCAGGCTTGGCGGTGTGCTGCTGCTCAGACACGGGACGTCCTTCTCTTCTTCGGGTGGGCAATCAGGAGACGGCCGCGGCAGCGCACGCGGGACACAGTCCCCAGTACGTCACCTCGGCCTGGTCGATGAGGAAGCCATGGGTGTCGGATGCCGTGAGGCAGGGAGCCTCGCCCACGGCGCAGTCGACGTCGGCGATGGCCGCGCACGAACGGCATACGACATGGTGGTGGTTGTCCCCGACGCGCACCTCGTAGCGGGCGACGGAGCCCGTCGGCTGGATGCGGCGCACGAGGCCGGCGTCGGTGAGCGCGCGCAGCGCGTCGTAGACGGCCTGGTGCGAGACGTCCCCCGCCACCTCGCGGACGCGCCGGATGACGGTGTCGGTGTCGGTGTGCGGGTGGTCGTGCAGGACCGTGAGGACCGCGACCCGCTGGCGGGTGACGCGCAGGCCCGACTCGCGCAGCTGCACCTCCACGGCGGACTCGGGCATGGTCCGAGTCTGTCCCGCTTTCTGGAAACAATCAAGTCTTGTGACGGACTCCGCGCACGTCGCGCTCCGGCGGGACCGACCCTCCTTCTCGTACGATGCGCACGGGGCGGCGAGGCGCGACCGCGCCGCCCGGACTCGGCACCACATCGCACACCCGAGGGCGGCGCATGTCACCAGAGAACGGCTTCCGGGAGTCCCCCTGGCGCCATCTGGCCGCATGGGCCTGGCCCGGCCACCCCGCGACGTGGCGCGAGGTGCCGACGCGGCTGCGACCGACGCTGGGCACCGTGTTCCGTCTCACGGCGGCCGCGGTGGCCGCCTACGTCATCTCCCAGCTGGTCACCCCGGGGACGCCCGACCTCACCGGACCCCTGACCGCCCTGCTCGTCGTCCAGGCCTCGGCCTTCTCGACGATCAAGATGAGTGCCGTGCGGGTGGGCGCGGTGCTCTCCGGCATCCTCGTCGCGACGCTGCTGTCGACGTGGATCGGCCTGACCTGGTGGAGCCTCGCGGCGGCCATCGCCGCGTCCCTGCTGCTGGCCAAGGTGCTGCGCCTCGGCGAGCAGGCCCTCGAGACACCCATCAGCGCCATGCTCATCCTCGGCGTGAGCAACCACGACATCGCGTCCGAGACGCGAATCCTCAACACCCTCATCGGTGCCGCCGTCGGAGTGGCGTTCAGCGTCGTCTACCCGCCCGCCATGCCGATCGGTCAGGCGAGGCAGGCCCTGCTGCGCGTCGTCGAGGCGGCGGCCTCCGCCCTCGACAACGCGGCCGAGGCCCTCGAGAGCGGGCCCGTGACCCGCGACCAGGTCACGGAGTGGATCGACCGGGTGCGCTCGGCCAACCGCGAGGTCGCGCGCGCCACCGAGACCATCGGCCACCTGAGGGACAGCCGCCGGTTCAACCCGCGCGCCCTCGGCACCGTCGACGTCGAGCCCGTCCTGGCCTCGGCGCTCGACACCTTCGAGCACTGCCTGCTCGCCATCCGGGCACTGTTCACCCTGCTCCTCGCCGAGCTGCCGCCCGAGGGCGCGCCCGAGGACCCCTACGGTGACGAGGTGCGCTCGGCGTTCGCCGTCGTGCTGCACGACAGCGCCGACACCCTGCGCGCCTTCGGCGGCTTCGTCATCGCCGAGTCCGAGGGCCGCGAGAAGGACACCGAGCAGGCCCTGGCGACAAGCCTCGACATCCTCCGCGAGACCCAGGCCATCCTCACCGAGCTCATCCTCGTGCGGGCCCGCGAGGACACCTCGTCGTGGCTGCTGCGCGGCTCGATCCTCGCCGCGGTCGAGCAGGTCCTGGCCCGGCTCGACCTCGAGGACCGCGCCCGGGTGCACCAGCAGTGGAAGGAGGAGCAGCAGCGTCGCCCGCTGGCCCAGCTGCCGCGCATCGTGCACGACGTGCTCCCCCACCCGGACCGCCCCTACCCCCGCGGCCTGAGGCGCGACGGCGGCCGACCACGCCGGCGGGGCTGACCGGGCAGACGGCGACGACGGTGACGCAGCACAGACGTGCGGGCCGGCCGACATCCGTCGACCGGCCCGCACGCTCACGCCTTTCCCTGCCGAAAAGTCACTGACCGTCGGCGCTGGGGACGTAGCCGCCCGGGACCTGCGACGGCGTGTAGATCTTCGAGTCGCCCGGGTAGGGGGCGGCCCAGTTGTGCGCCTGGTACCACGTGAACCGGTTCATCAGCTCCGGGCTCGCGGTGTCGGGCGAGGGGTTGCTGCCGTTGAAGCCCTGCTTGACGCGCCAGGCCTCCCACTGCGCCGCGACGGCCTTCTCGGATGCCGGGACCTGGGCCGAGCTCGGCTGCGCCGCAGCGCCGCTCGTCGCAGGCGTGGTGTCCTGGCCGCACTCGGGTGCCGGGTTGACCTGCTCGGTGAGCGGGATCTGGTTGGGCAGCGTGGTGAAGGGCGTCAGGTCCGGCTTGGACTGGAACGCGTCGAACATCGGCGTCGCCGCGGCGAGCTTCTGGTTGAGCGGCTGCGCGCCGAGGATCTGCTCGATGGTGCGCACCATGTTGATCTGCGAGTAGTAGGTGCTGTCGACCTTGCCGTGCTGGGCCCAGGGGCTGATGACCTGCACGGGGGCACGGTGCCCGTCGACGTGGTCGGCACCGTCCTGGCTGTCGTCCTCGACGACGAAGATCGCCGAGTCCTTCCAGTACTTGCTGTGCGAGATCTCGTCGACGACCTTGCCCACGGCGAGGTCACCGTCGGCCACCTGCGCCCGGGCGTCCGGGGCGCCGCCGGTGTGGTCGCTGGAGAGCCACAGCATGTTGAAGTTGGCCGGACCCTCCTTCTCGAAGTGCTGCTTCCAGAGCTGGAAGCGGTAGATGTCGGGGATGTTGACGTCGAACTTCGGGTAGTCGTGCTGGGTGATCGCGTTGAGCGACGGGATCGGCGACTGCGTGTCCGACTTGACCGAGGGGTCCGTCAGCGCGCTGGGGTCGCCGCCGGCCTCGACCTGCTTGGCGGTGCAGTAGTACTTCTGCCACGTCGCACCGGCCGGCTTGGTGAGGAACTGGGTGAACTCGCCGTAGTTCCGGGCGGTCTTGCCCGCGGACTGCACTGCGGTCCAGAGGAATCCGGAGCGCTGGTGCCCGAGGGCGTCGTCCTCCGTGTCATAGCTGCGCACGTACTCGCCCGCGCTGGACTCGGTGTACTCCGGGTTGTCACCCTGCATGAGCCAGTTGTGGCCCTCGGCCGAGTTGGTGCCGATGTCGTAGAGGTTGTCGTAGAGGCCGAACTGCTTGGCCAGCGCGTGCTGGTTGGGGGTGACCTTCTGGCCGAACTGCACGAGCGAGGGGTCGCCGTTGCCGCGGCTGTCGTCGCCGTAGACCTGGTCGTAGGTCCGGTTCTCCTTGACGATCATGAAGACGTGCTTGATCGTCGACGGGTCGCCGAGCCGGACCGGGACGGGCACGGCCTTGGCGCGCTTGCCCTCGGCCTGCTTGACGTCGTCGTGACCCCAGTCGTTCTGGGCGAAGACCGTCGCGGTGTAGCGGTCGATCGCCTTGTCGCTCGGCATCGTGAAGCTCGTGAGGGACGCGGTCGTGCTGTGCGTGTCGTGTCCGCTCACGACCGGCACGCCGTAACCCTTGTTGGTGGTGATCGCCGGGCCGCGCGCGTCGATGCCGCGGGTGTTGGTGACGACGACGCGGTTGCCGACCGTGGCCACGTCCGAGGGGTAGTAGTCGGTCGGCAGCAGACCGACGTAGCTCACCGGCGCCTGCGGCGTGCCGGCGTAGCGGTAGACGGCGACCGCGTTGGCGCGGCCCAGGGTGACGAGCAGGCGGCCGTCCTTGGTCAGCGCGATGCCGGTGGGCTCGTAGCCGACCTTGGCCTTGGGCCACGGCTGCGTCGCGATGGTCTGGACGACGGCGTCCTTGCGGGTGTCGACGACCGACACCGTGTCGCTGTTGGTGTTGGCCACGAAGAGGGCGTTGCCCGCGGCATACATCGCGGTCGGGTGCAGCCCGACGTCGATCGACCGGACGGCCGAGGACGGGGCGGCGGTGTCGATGACGCTGACCGTGCCCGTCGTCGTGGTGCCGAGGTAGGGGTCGGCCGGGACGTCGGTGCCGTAGGAGTTGATCGTCGGCTCACCGGGCTTGGCCTGCCGGCCTCCCTCGTTGCTGACGTAGAGCTTGCCGCCGACGAACGTCAGGTGCCTGGGGGCGGTGCCGACGTGCCAGGTCTGCTTGACGGCGCCGGTAGCCGGGTCGAGGGCCACGACGGTGTTCTGGCCGTTGACGGCGACGTAGAGCGTCGAGCCGTCGGGCGAGTAGACCGACTTGCCGGGCAGCGCGGACTTGCCGCCCTCCTGGGGGAGCGGGAAGCGGGTCGCGGTCCCGAGCGTGCCGTCGGCGTTGACCGGGAAACGGGTCAGGGCGTCCTGCTGGGAGAGCCAGAGGAACTTGCCGTCGGGCGAGTAGGTCGGGCCCTCCTGGCCCACGCTGCCGTCGGTCAGCTTCTGGTCGACCCCGGCGGCCTTGCCGACCCGGTAGATCAGCTTGCCTGCGGCCAGGTCGAACACCTGGAGCACGACGCTCTTGTCGGCGCTGCTCGCGGCGAGGAAGCGACCGTCGGCGCTGACCGTCGAGCCCATGAACTTGCCGTACTGGGTCATGATCCGGTCACCGATGGGCTTGATGACCTGGTTGTCGGAGACCTGGAGCCCGTTGGCGTACTCCGTGCCGACGGTGTGGTTGCCGAAGCCCCCGGTGGCGGCGGTGGCGATGCCGCCACCGACGATGGTCAGGGCCGCGGTACCGGCCGCGGCGACACGGACCCTGCGGGTGGTGCGACGGCGCTCAGGAGCCGAGCCGGAGCCGGAGAGCCGTTGACGAGTGACCTGCATGATCATCCTTTCGAGGTACTGCTGGAGGTACTGCTCGAGGACAGGTCGACGAGGCTGTCGATCTGCCACAGGGGGTTGGCCGCGTCCCCGCTGGGGGTCCGCACCTGGAAGTAGCCGTTCACTTCCTTCGGGCCGTCCCCGTCAGCGACGTAGCGCCCTTCGGCGGCCACGTCGAGCTGGTAGAGGGCCGTGCCGACGGCGGTGGCACCGGGGATGTGCCACGACACGGCACAGCGCCAGTCGTTGCCTGCGCCCTCGTCGTCGCCCGGCGACCCGCCCCGGTAGCACGCCGCGGTCACGCGCAGCTGCTCCTCGGTCACGTCGGGGCGGTGCAGCTCGCGGGACTGGAGCCGGTAGAGGTGGGCGAACGAGGCGGCGAGCGAGCTCTCGACCTTGGCGCGGTCGATCCCCGAGCCGTCGGCGGGCGTCACCACCGCGACGACGGCGATGCTGACGGCGGCCAGGGCAGCCACGGGGAGCGCGCCGACCGCCAGTGACCGGCGCCCGGGACCGTCGTAGGCGACGTCGGTGAAGTCCCGGCGCACGAAGACCCGCAGGGCCAGCGCCGTGGCGACGAGCACCCACGCGACGCTGACGAGGACCCCGACGAGCAGGGGTCCCGTCTGCGGCGGCTCGGTGAAGAGGCCACGCCAGGAGAGGAACCCCTGGCTCGGCAGGGCGAGACGGACGGCAGCGGGCAGCGGCAGCAGCTGCGCCGCCTGCAGCACGAAGGCGAGGATCGCCGGCAGGAGCAGGCCCATGGGTGAGCGCCCGAGGGCGACCGACCCGAGCAGGCCCACGGCGGCGAACGCGAGGGACGCGACGATGGCGCAGGCCCAGGCGAGCAGCACCAGGCGGGCACTCTGCCCCGGGTCGATGATCTGGCCGGTGAGGCCGACGAGCTCCCGGTCACCCATCACGGCCAGGCCGCCGCCGATGCTCGAGACGGCGAGACCGACCTCCATCGCCAGGATCACCGCAGTGCTGGCGAGGGCCTTGGCCGCGAAGATGCGACGCGGTGACCGCACCGCCATGAGGAGGTGGCGCCACGTGCCCAGCCGGTCCTCGGCAGCGAAGACGTCACCGGCCACGAGCGCGGTCAGCAACGGCAGCGCCCAGGTGGAGGCGAAGCCGAGCACCACGAGCGAGCCGGCCCAGCCGGTGGCGAACATCCAGCGACCGAAGACCGTGTCGCTCGGCAGCGCGCTCTGCTGGCCGACGGCGACGATGAAGGCGGCCGGCGTCACCCAGCAGGCCAGCAGCACGACCCGGACGCGCCACAGGGTGAGCAGCTTGACGAGCTCGAAGCGCAGCACCGGCGCGAGCGCCGCGGGTCGGGCGGGGCGCCCGGCGCCCTCGGGAGACGGATGCGCCGGGGCCGCACCCGGGCCGCCTGCGGGGGTGCGTGCTGGGTCTGTCGCCGGCGTGGG
This sequence comes from Terrabacter carboxydivorans, assembly GCF_039532035.1. Taxonomy (NCBI): domain Bacteria; kingdom Bacillati; phylum Actinomycetota; class Actinomycetes; order Micrococcales; family Intrasporangiaceae; genus Terrabacter; species Terrabacter carboxydivorans. The sequence continues at coordinate 36,147 of NZ_BAAARE010000015.1, forward strand.
GGCCGAGGCGGACACGGTCGCGGACGTCGGGCTCATCGGGCACCTCCGGCGGGAGCGGGCACGGTCGGCGAGGTCTGGTCATGCGCCGGCGTCGCCGGCGTCGCCGGGGTCGCCGGGGCCGTTGGCGTCGCCGCGTCTGTCAGGGCGAGGAACGCCGCCTCGAGGGGCGTCACGGTCGGGCCGAGGCCGCGGACGGCCACACCGGCGCCCACGAGCCGGACGACGAGCTCGTCCACGGCGCTGACGGGGCCGCGCGCGACCACGACGTCGTCCTCGGGCCGCAGGCCGTCCGGATCCGTGACCAGCTCGAGTCCCGGAGTCTCCGTCACGACACGGCGGGCGACCACGGGGTCCGAGGTCGCGACCCGGTAGTCGAGGCGTCCGCTCTCGGCCGCGAGCTTCTCGACCGGCCCGGAGAACACGACCCGCCCGTTCGACAGCAGCGTGACCTCGGAGCACAGGGCGGCGACGTCGTCCATGTGGTGGCTGGAGACGACCACGGTCGCTCCGGCGGCAGCGAGCTCGCCGAGCAGTCGGTGGATGTGGCGCTTGGCTGCGGGATCGAGGCCGTTGGACGGCTCGTCGAGCACCAGCAGCCGAGGGCGGGTCAGCAGGGCGGCGGCGAGGCCGAGCCGCTGGCGCATCCCCAGCGAGAAGCCGCGGGGCCGTTCGTCGCCGACGTCACTGAGGCCGACCTGCTCGAGGGCCTCGTCGACCTCGCGCGACCGGTCCGACCGGTGCCCGCGGAGCGAGGCGAGCGCCGCGAGGTTCTGCCGCGCGGTCAGTGACGGGTAGAGGCCGGGACCGTCGAGGAACCCGGCGACGCCTGCGGGAGTGCCCAGCACCCGGTCGACGGGGGCGCCGAGGATCTCGAGGGTGCCCCGGTCGGCGACGGAGAGCCCGAGGAGCAGGCCGAGCAGCGTCGTCTTGCCGGCACCGTTGGGGCCGACCAGGCCGTGCACCTGGCCGAGGGGGATGTCGAGGTCGACACCGTCGAGGGCGACCACGTCGCCGAAGTACTTCGTCGTGCTGCGGGAGCGGACTGCGGCCGAGCTCTCCATGCGGTCCTCCAGATCGTCGAACGACGACGACGCTAGAGAGGCTCGGAGGGCCGGGGGCGGCGGGAGGCTGAACCCTCGGCAAACGTCACATTTCGCCCAGGCAGACGACGGTCGGGGCGACCTACAGGTCGGGCGCCACGACCTCGACCTCGAACCCTTCGCCGCTCTCGAGGTAGGCGGCATAGTGCTGCGGCCCCCCGGCATACGGGTGCGTGTCGGCGAACATCAGCGTCCACCCGCCGTCGGCGCAGCTCTCGGCGATCGCATCGACCTCGGCACGTGAACCACCATGGAAGGCAAGGTGGTTCAGCCCTGCCCGCGTGCGCTCGTGGCGTCCGGGGACGACGTCGGGTCCGGCCTCGAGGACGACGTAGAGCGAGCCGAGCTCCCACGCCTGCCCGTGGCCCCAGTCGTCGCCGAGGTGGTAGCCGAGGCGGCCGAGCAGCCAGCCCCACTCGCGCCCCGCCGCGGCGATGTCGTCGACCCAGATCTCGACGTGGTGCAGGCCGCCACGAGGACCGGCTCCTGCCGCGGCCGGGGACGCCGCTCCCCCGAAGTCCCACCTGGCAGCCGGCATGTCGGCCCGTCCGCCCTCGACGAGCCCGCCGACCATCGGCGTCCCCTCGGCGCGCCAGTGCTCGAACGCCTCGTCCTCGAGCCCCTGCGGTGGGCGCCCGTCGGAACGGATGACGCGCCACCACGGCAGGTCGGAGCCGTAGCGGCTCATCACCGTGCCGACCGTCCGTGGGCCCATCCCACCGAGGCGCTTGGCGATGTCGCCGTAGGCGAGCACCCGTCCCTCGGGGATGGTGGCGACGAGGTCGAGCACCCGCTCGGCGTGGTCCTCCAGCGACACGGGCGTCCTCTCAGTACTCGGGCTGGCTCGGGTCGATCTCCCGGAGGTAGGCGAGTATGCCGCCCTCGACGTTCGCGACGTCGGTGAGCCCTGCGCGCAGCGCCAGACGAGTGGCCTCGGCCGACCGTCCGCCGACCTTGCAGTGGATGAGCACCCTTCTGTCGGTGGGCAGCTCGTCGAAGGCCTCGCCGGAACGGAAGCGGTCGAGGTGGATCGCGACCGCGCCGGGGATCGAGGCGATGGCCCGCTCCTCGTCCCCTCGGACGTCGACGAGGAGCGGCGGCCGTTCGGCTGCGAGCTCGTCGGCCATCTCGCGGACGGTGACCGTCGGCAGGTCGCCCTCGTCGTGGGCGGCCGCGCCCGGCACGCCGCAGAACTCGACGTAGTCGATGAGCTCCGTGACGGTCGGCTCGTCTCCGCAGACGGGGCACTGCGGGTCGGCCCGCACGGTCAGCGTGTCCCACGTCTGGCGCAACGCGTCGTGCACCATGAGGCGCCCGACCAGGGGCTCGCCGATGCCGAGGAGCAGCTTGATCGCCTCGGTGGACTGGACCGACCCGATGGCCGCGCAGAGCACGCCCAGCACGCCGCCCTCGGCGCAGCTCGGCACGGACCCCGGCGGGGGCGGCTCGGGGAAGACGCAGCGGTAGCAGGGCCCCTGGCCGGCCCACCACACCGAGACCTGGCCGTCGAAACGCAGGATCGAGCCCCAGACGTGGGGCTTGCCGAGCAGGACGCAGGCGTCGTTGACGAGGTAGCGCGTCGGGAAGTTGTCGGTGCCGTCCACGACGAGGTCGTAGCGGCCGATGATCTCGAGGGCGTTGGAGGAGTCGAGCGCGACGTCGTGGCGCTCGACGGTGACGTGCGGGTTGACCCGGTGCACGGCTGCCTCGGCGGACTCCGTCTTGGGGCGCCCGATGTCGGCGTCGGAGTGGATGACCTGCCGGTGCAGGTTGGTCAGGTCGACCACGTCGGCGTCGACGACACCGATGGTGCCCACGCCGGCGGCGGCGAGGTAGAGCAGTGCGGGCGAACCCAGACCGCCGGCACCGACGACGAGCACCCGCGCGGCGGCGAGGCGCTCCTGGCCGTCGCGGGCGACGTCGGGCAGCAGCAGGTGACGGGCGTACCTCGTCGTCTCGGCCGTGCTGAGGGCGCGACCCGTCTTGACCAGCGGATCCGTCGGCATGCCCTCACCGTACTGCTCGGTATGGTGAGACGGACACGGTCGTCTGCGAGGGCGGACGGCACGGACCGACGAGCAACGCGCCCAGACCCGAAGAGGATCCGCATGGCAGACGACACGACCCCGCCAGGCCGCGGCCAGCGGTTGCCCCGCTCCGAGCGGCGCGCCCAGCTGCTCGACGCCGCGCTCGGGGTGTTCGTCGAGAACGGCTACCACGCGGCGGCGATGGACGACATCGCCGCTCGGGCCGGCGTGTCCAAACCCGTGCTCTACCAGCACTTCCCGGGCAAGCTCGAGCTCTACCTCGCGCTCATCGACCAGCACACGGGGGAGCTCGAGCAGCTCGTCCGCGACGCCCTCGCGCTCTCGGACAACAAGTCGCGCATCAACACGATGACGCGCGCCTACTTCGACTTCGTCGGCCAGGAGGGTGCGGCCTTCCGGCTCATCTTCGAGTCCGACCTCGCCAACGAGCCGGAGGTGCGCAAGCGCCTCGACCAGATCGACCTCACGTGCGCGGAGGCGATGGCGACGATCATCCGCAGCGAGACCTCGATGGACCAGGAGGAGGCGGTCCTCGTCGGCGTCGCCTTCGTCGGCTTGGCCCAGACGTCGGCGCGCCACTGGCTGACCCACGAGGCGAGGCTGTCCAAGGAGACGGCCGTGCGGATCACGGCAGCCCTCATCCGACGCGGCTTCGGGGCCTTCCCGCTCGTCGGGCGCGCGGACGGCAGGAGCGAGACCGCCGAGACCGTCGAGACCACCGAGACCGTCGAGGGCGACAGGCCCGGCGGCACGGCCAGGGAATCCGTCGGCACGCCCGCTGGTTAAGGTGACGACAGGGCGCGGTCGACCGCGTCCACCAGAACTGAGAAAGCAGGTTTGACGTGGAGGTCCGCATCGGCGTGCAGAACGTGGCGCGCGAGATCACCTTCGAGACGACGCAGTCGTCCGACGAGATCCACGCCGCCGTCAAGGCAGCACTCGGGTCCGACGTCCTCGAGCTCGTCGACGACAAGGGCGGGCGCGTCATCGTCCCGTCCGTGTCGATCGGCTACGTGACGACGGGTGCCGAGCGCAAGAGTGGCGTCGGGTTCGGCGCCCACTGACTGGCACGAGAACAGCTCTCCCGCAAGGGAGCACGCGCTCACGTCGCACCTCGGCGTGACGGCGTCGTGACGGAGGGCGCCGATCCATCGCGGATCGGCGGCCTCCGTCGTCCTCCCGCGCGGCCGGGTGTGGCTGCTGGGGGCAGGCTGGGTACAAGGTGGGAGAACGAGCCGGAACCGCCGGGTCGTCGCCGCCCGCATCGCGGGCACGAAGGAGGAGGCACCGAGATGATCGGAACCATCCTTGCCGCCCTCGTGGCGGGTGCGATCGTGGGACCGCTGGCCCGACTGGTGCTCCCGGGCAGGCAGCACATCGGCGTCCTGCTCACGGTGGTGCTCGGCGCCATCGGTTCGCTCATCGGGGCCTTCATCTACTACAAGGCGACCGGAGTCAGCGACACCAAGGGGATCGACTGGATCTCGGGCCTCATCGGGGTCGTCGTCGCGGCCGCGCTCATCGTCGGCTACGGCATGATCACCGGCAACCGGCAGACGCGCTGAGACTCCGGGCGGGCGCCGCGTCGCGGCACTCGTCACCTTCGTCCCCCGATGGGCGGAATCCCGTGGAAATGGGACCCGCCACATCCACCACTCCCGCCCCAAGCGGTGGGACATTGAACTCGTTGCACGTACTCGTCCGCACCCCTCGCGGATCAAACGGTCACCCCGGTGACCAGAAGGAGCTGTGACACATGGTCAGCACCATCATCGGAGCCATCATCGTCGGCGCCATCATCGGCGCGCTCGGTCGGCTCATCCTGCCCGGCAAGCAGAACATCTCGATCGTCGTGACGATCCTCATCGGCATCGTCGCCAACGTCATCGTGACGTTCGTCGTGCGCCAGCTCGGCTACTCCAACAGCGGCGGCGGCATCGCCTGGATCCCGCTGATCCTCGGCGCCATCGTGGCGGCGATCATCATCGTTCTCTACGGCCGCATGAGCCACAAGTCGGTCTGACCGACGCAGCGACCGAAGGGCCCGACCACCTGGTCGGGCTCTTCGTCGTGTCCCGGGCGGACCGCCCTCGGCTGCACGCCACCGAGGGCGTATGCCGTGTGCTGCGTCCGGTGGGCGTGAGCGCGCCCGCGGGGGCCGGACGGACGGCATCCGCCCTCGGTCAGGCCGACAGGCCGAGTCGCTCCATGCGGCGGGAGTGCTCGTCGGTGAGGCGGGCGAACATCCGGCCCAGCTCGGCGAGGTCGGCGCCGGCCCGGCCGGGGGCGCCGACGAGGATGCTGGCGAGGGCGTCGCGCTCGACGCCGACGCGCTGGGCCTGCGTGATGGCCTCGCCGACGAGGCGACGGCCCCACAGCGCCAGGCGACCGGCGAGCCGAGGCTCGGCGGAGATCGCCTCACGCACGACGGTGACGGCGAACTCGGCCTGCCCGGTGTCCTCGAGCACGCTGACGACGAGGGCGCGGGTGTCCTCGTCGACGTAGCGCGAGATCTCGCGGTAGAAGTCCTGTGCGATGCCCTCCCCGACGTAGGCCTTGACGAGGCCCTCGAGCCAGTCGGAGGCGCTCGTGCGCTCGTGGAAGGCGTCCACGGCGGGGACGAACGGCTCCATCGCGGTCTCCGGCTCGACGCCGAGGGACTGGAGGCGCTCGGTCAGCACCGAGTAGTTGCGCAGCTCGTGCGCGGCCAGGACCGCGAGCGCCGACTTGTGGCGCAGGGTCGGCGCCAGCTCGGCGTCCTTGGCCAGCTGGCTGAAGGCGCGCAGCTCGCCGTAGGCCAGCGCCCCGAGAAGGTCGGTGACGGCGGCGAGGTAGCCCGGCTCGGCGCCCTCCTCCTCGGTCACCTCATCGGCCGTCCGGTCGGTCGTCTGGTCGGTGTTCTCGGGCGCCGCGTCCTCGCTCATGCGCCCAATCTAGTGAAGGAGTTCGGGCGTTCTGCCCCCTTGCCGGTAGACTGAGCCGGACAACTCGGTGCCCGGTCGGCCCGTTGGTTTGCCCAGATGGTGCTCGCGGACTCCCCGCGCACCGGTGGAGCCCGCACAGTGACCACCTCGTGGATCACCTCGTGCGAGAGCCACCCACCGTCCCTGACAGTCTCCGATCGGCCCGTCACGCGCCACTGAGCTCCCGCACCGCCGGGGTGCTCGTGCCGATCGAGAGATGCCCATGACCCAGCCCCACGAGACCCCCGCCGACGCGGGGGTCACCACGGACGCGCCCGAGACCGTTGTCGCGGAGACCGCCCAGCCCGTCGCAGAGACCGCCGTCGAGACCGCCGCCGAGACCGGCGCCGAGAACGCGGCAGAGCCGGCCGTCGAGCTCACCTTCGCGGACTTCGACGTCCACCCCGACATCGTCGAGTCGCTGGCCGAGCACGGGATCGTCCACCCCTTCCCCATCCAGGCGATGACGCTGCCCGTGGCCCTCGCCGGCCACGACATCATCGGCCAGGCCAAGACCGGCACGGGCAAGACCCTCGGGTTCGGCGTGCCGATCCTCAACCGCGTCCTCGCCCGCGGCGACGACGGCTTCGACGCCCAGGCTCGCCCCGGCAAGCCGCAGGCCCTCGCCGTCGCCCCGACGCGCGAGCTCGCCGTCCAGGTCGCGAGCGACCTCGAGCGGGCCGGCCGCAAGCGCGGCGTTCGCGTGCTCACCGTCTACGGCGGCCGTGCCTACGAGCCCCAGATCGAGGCCCTCAAGGCCGGTGTCGAGGTCGTCGTGGGCACGCCCGGGCGCCTCATCGACCTGGCCAAGCAGGGTCACCTCGACCTGTCCCAGGCCCGCACCGTCGTCCTCGACGAGGCCGACGAGATGCTCGACCTCGGCTTCCTGCCCGACGTCGAGACCCTGATGTCGCTGACGCCCGCGTCGCGCCAGACGATGCTCTTCTCCGCGACCATGCCGGGGGCCATCGTGGCCCTGGCGCGCCGCTACATGTCCCAGCCGACGCACATCCGCGCCATGGGCGACGAGAACGAGAACGCCCACACGGTCAAGGCCGTCGAGCAGTTCGTCTACCGCGCGCACGCCATGGACAAGGTCGAGATGCTCTCGCGCATGCTTCAGGCCAACGGCCGTGGCCTGACGATCATCTTCAGCCGCACGAAGCGCACCGCCGCCAAGGTCGCCGACGAGCTCGTCGAGCGCGGCTTCGCCGCCGCTGCGATCCACGGCGACCTCGGCCAGGGCGCCCGTGAGCAGGCGCTGCGCGCCTTCCGCAACGGCAAGGTCGACATCCTCGTCGCGACCGACGTCGCGGCCCGTGGCATCGACGTCGAGAACGTCACGCACGTCATCAACTACCAGTGCCCCGAGGACGAGAAGACCTACCTTCACCGCATCGGTCGCACGGCGCGTGCCGGCAACACCGGTGTCGCGGTGACGTTCGTCGACTGGGACGACCTGCACCGCTGGGCGCTCATCAACAAGACGCTCGACCTCGGCATCCCCGAGCCGCAGGAGACCTACTCCAGCTCCGAGCACCTCTTCACCGACCTCGACATCCCCACCGACGCCAAGGGGCGCCTGCGCCGCTCGCAGCAGAAGCTCGCGGGCCTCGGCGCCGAGGAGATCGAGGACCTCGGCGAGACCGGCAAGCGCCACGGCAAGTCCGGCGCCGGTGCGGGCCGTGGTGACCGCGGCGAGCGCGGCGACCGTGACCGCGGTGGCCGTGGCGAGCGCGGCGACCGCCGTCGCTCCGGCGAGGGCCGCGAGGCCGCCGCAGATGCGGCCGAGCCGGGCGAGTCGTCCTCCACCGAGGCCGGCGAGAGCCGTCCCCGCCGCAGCCGCAACCGCCGCCGCACGCGTGGTGCCGGCGCCGCTGCTGCCGGTGCCGCCGGCGCGACCGGCACCGAGGAGGGCTCGGCCCCGTCGGCCCCTTCCGAGGGCTCGTCCGAGGGCTCGTCCGACAGCGAGGGCGGCTCGCGCACCCCGCGCCGTCGTCGCCGCGGCGGCTCGGGTCGCAGCGGCTCTGGCCGCGGCGAGTCGGCGCCCGCGACCACCACGGCGGAGTGACGCCGCGACGTCCGGCCCCAGGGGCTGACGTCGCACCCAGCACGTGACGGGCCCGGGTCGGGTGGCACCAGACGGTGTCCCCGGCCCGGGCCTTCGTGCTGCCCGGCCCGCTCGTCGTCGCTCGTCCGCGTCTGGGCCGTCCGCGTCTGGGCTGTCCGCGTCTGGGCCGTCCACGCTGAGGCCGGCCGGCCGCAGCCGCACGGCCCGGTCCTACGCTGGAGCCGGACCCGGCTCCGAGGAGGACCCTGATGAAGCTCCACGACCGCATCGACGGGCGCCTGCGCGCCTTCATCGAGAAGCAGCACCTCTTCTTCGTGGCGACGGCGCCCCTCGCGGCCGATGGTCACGTCAACCTCTCCCCCAAGGGCCTCGACGGCACCTTCGCGGTCGTCGACGAGCACACCGTGGCCTACCTCGACCTCACGGGGAGCGGCGCCGAGACCGTGGCCCACCTGCGCGAGAACGGCCGCATCACGGTCATGTTCTGCGCCTTCGAGGGGGCGCCCAACATCGTGCGGCTGCACGGCCGGGGCCGCCACCTCGCCCTCGACGACGCCGAGATCGACTCCTACCGTGAGCTGTTCGCGGACCACGCCGGCGCTCGGGGCGTCGTGGTGATCGATGTCGAGCGCGTGTCGGACTCGTGCGGGTATGCCGTACCGCTGATGTCGCACGACGGTGACCGCGACCTGCTGACCCGCTGGGCCGACAACCACGGCGACGAGGGCCTGGCGACCTACCGGGCCACGAAGAACGCCACGTCCATCGACGGCCTGCCCGCGCTCGACCCCACCTAGGCCGCCACCGCGACCTCCGCCCCCGCCTGACCCCGAACCACCGCAACACCCCGAGCAGCCGTCAACCACGCCGGTTGCGGCCGCAGACATTGACCACTGCTCGGTGTGTTGCCGGCAGACGGCGAACGGCCGGGACCCCAGGGGACCCGGCCGTTCCCCTACGCCCTCGGTGACGCGGGGGGCTCGCGGGATCAGGCGTTGATCGTCGCGGTGTCGATGACGAAGCGGTAGCGCACGTCGCCGGCCACGACACGGTCGTAGGCGGCGTCGACCTCGTCGGCCGAGATCTTCTCGATCGTCGCGCCGATGCCGTGCTCGGCGCAGAAGGCGAGCATCTCGGCGGTCGCGGGGATGCCACCGATGTTCGAGCCGGCCACGACGCGGCTGCCACCGACGACGGCGCCGGGCGCGAAGTCGTAGTTGCCGGCGGGCAGGCCGACGTTGGCGATGACGCCGAGCGGGCGCAGCAGGCCGATGTAGGTCTGCATGGGCAGGTCCGCGCTGACGGTGTTGATGATGATGTCGAAGGTGCCCTTGAGGCTCTTGAGCACACCCTCGTCACCGGTGGCGTGGTAGGCCGCGGCGCCGAGCGCGAGACCGTCGTCCTTCTTGGCGTCGCTGCGGCTCAGCACGCTGACCTCGGCGCCCATGGCGGCGGCGAGCTTGACGGCCATGTGGCCGAGGCCGCCGAGGCCGATGACGGCGACCTTCTTGCCGGGACCGGCGCCCCAGCGCTTGAGCGGGGACCACACGGTGATGCCGGCGCAGAGCAGCGGGGCGGCGACGTCGAGCTCGATGCCGTCGGGGATGCCGACCGCGAAGCGCTCGGAGACGACGACCTGCTGGGCGTAGCCGCCCTTGGTCTGCTCGCCGTCGTAGCCCTTGCCGTTGTAGGTCATGACGGCGCCCTTGGAGCAGAACTGCTCCTCGCCGTCCTTGCAGAACTCGCACTCGCCGCACGAGTCGACCATGCAGCCGACGCCGACGCGGTCGCCGACCTTGTACTTCGTGACGCCGTCACCGACGGCCGAGACGATGCCGGCGATCTCGTGCCCGGGGACCATGGGGAAGTGCGCGCTGCCCCACTCCTCGCGGACCTGGTGGATGTCGCTGTGGCAGATGCCGGCGAACTTGATGTCGATGAGGACGTCGTCGTCACGCAGGTCGCGGTGCTCTACGGTCCGGGCCTCGAAGGCGGCGCCGGCGCTCGGGGCGACCAGGGCGGGGGTGGAAATCAAGAGGGTGTCTCCTTCGTGGTGGGTGGCGACGCTCTTCGGTCCAGCGCAGCCTCACCACCATTCATTCCCCGCCTGCCGGTCCCGTCGAACGGTGCGACCCGGGTCACAGCCTCGCGAGCAGGCCCGTCGCGACGTCGCGGTAGGCCTGGGCGCCCTTCGACGTGCGGGCCGTCGCGAGGATCGACCGGCCCACCGCCGGGGCCTCCGCGAAGCGCACCGTCTTGGGGATCGGCGGCTCGAGCACCGGCAGGTCGTAGCGCTCCCCCACGTCGGCGAGCACCTCGCGGGCGTGGTTGCTCCGACCGTCGAAGAGGGTGGGCAGGATCCCCCAGACCTCGAGGTCGCGGTTGAGGATCTTCTGCACGTCGGCGACGGTGTCGAGCAGCTGGCCCACGCCGCGGTGGCTGAGCATCTCGCACGGCATCGGGATGATGAGCGCGTCGGCGGCCGTGAGCGCGTTGAGGGTCAGCACGCCGAGGCTCGGCGAGCAGTCGAGCAGCACGACGTCGTATGCCGTGTCGGCGCCTTCGAGGGCCGAGCGCAGGACGTACTCGCGCCCGGGTCGCGGCAGCAGCATGGCCTCGGCCCCGGCGAGGTCGATGGCGGAGGGGACGAGGTCGACGCCCTCCTCGCAGGTGACGACGACGTCGTCGAGCTCGGCCGAGCCGGTGAGGACGTCGTGGACCGAGCGCTCGACGGTGTCGGGGTCGACCCCCAGGGAGAAGGTCAGGCAGGCCTGCGGGTCGAGGTCGACGAGCAGCACCCGCTGCCCGAGCTCGGCGAGGGCGGCGCCGATGCTGGCCACGGAGGTCGTCTTGGCGACGCCGCCCTTCTGGTTGGCCAGCGCGATGACCGTGGGGCCGGTGTCGGCAGCACCTCGGGCGCTGCCGGACGTCGTGGACGAGCCGGACGTGCGGGTGCGGGGCGCCATGCGGCCAGTCTGTCAGGTCGGCCGCCCAGAACGCCGAGATCGTCCGTGGGGCACGCTCCGTGCGTGTCCGTCAGCGGGTTGACGGGTCAGGCGTCGTCGCGCTCGCGCGGGGCGGTCTCGTAGCCCGCCGGCTCGAGGCCCGCCCAGTCGGACTTCTCGGGCCCCATCTGCTGCCCCTCGGGGCAGTGGGCGCGGAAGTCGCACCACGAGCAGATGGCCGAGGTGCGCGGCGCGAACCGGGTCGACTCGACGCCGACCTCCTTGAACTCGGCGTCGGCCCGGCGCAGGTCGGAGGCGATGGACTCGGCCTCGGCGATCTTGCGCGCCAGAGACTCGTCGGTGTGCTCGTGCACGGCGACGGTGCCCGAGGGGACGTGGTGCAGCTCGACCCGGTGACAGGGGCGGCGGAACATGCGGGCTGCGGCGACGGCATACAGCGCGAGGGGCAGCGACGTGCGGGCGTCGTCGTCGGTGGGGACCTGGCGGCCCGTCTTGTAGTCGACGACGACGAGCTCGCCGTCACGGTCGTCGAGCCGGTCGATGCGGCCGGTGATGGCGACCTCGTCGGTCTTGAGCGACACGCTGCGCTCGAGGCCGACGGGCTGGTTGTCGCGGTCGCTGGCGCGGAGGTAGTCGGTGACGGCGTCGCGGACCCGCAGCCGCCAGGCCGCGGACTGCTCCGGATCGCGGAAGCCGACGTCGATCCACGACGAGCGCACGAGCTCGGCCACACCGGCCGGCGTGCGCTGCCCTGAGGGGAGGTCCCAGAAGTCGCGGAGCGCGTTGTGCGTCGCGATGCCGACGGAGGTGTGTGCCCGCTGCGGACGGGCGGGCGGACGGGGCCGGTCGAGGTACTGCATGCGGTAGCGGCGCGGGCAGTCGAGCCAGGCGAGCAGCCGCGACGGCGAGCCGGAGTAGAGCGGCGTGGGCATGCCGGCGAAGGTCGTCTGCTCAGCGGGTCCCGTCGTCACGCCGACACCCTACGACCCGCTCCCGACAACCCTGCGTCGACATCCACAGACCCTCAGCGTGGCGCCCCGGCGACGCGGGCGAGCCGTGCTGCGGCCGTGTGGAACTCGTCCTCGAGACCGTCCACCACCTCGGCCACCGACGACACCGACCGGATGCTCTGCAGTCCCTGTCCGGCCGCCCACAGCTGCGACCACCGCTTCGCCTCGCCCACCCCGACGTCGTAGTCGCGCACCGCCTCGCCGCCGAGCCGGTCCGGGTCGAGGCCGTGGGCCACGAGGCTCGGGCGCAGCCACGACGCGTCGGCGCCGGTGATGCCGTCGCTGACGACGAGGTCGTCCGGCCCGTGGTCGACGACCATCTGCTTGTAGGCCTCGGGGGCGCGGCTCTCGGTCGTGGCGAGGAACCGCGTGCCCATGTAGACGAGGTCGGCGCCGGCGGCCACGGCCCCTGCGACACCCGCGCCGTCGGCGATGCCGCCGCCGACGGTGACGAGTCCGTCGAAGAGGTCGCGGACCGCCGACACGAAGGCGAAGGGCGACAGGTGGCCGGTGTGCCCACCGGCCCCGGCGCTGATGCAGGCCAGCCCGTCCACGCCGGCCGCGACCGCCTTGCGGGCGAGCCTGATGTCGATGACGTCGGCGACGACGAGCCCGCCGTAGCCCTTGACGGTCTCCATGACCGGGCGGGGCGAGCCGAGGGCGGTGATGACGACGGGCGGCCGGTGCGCCGCGACGAGCGCGAGGTCGTCGGCGAGCCGCGAGTTGGTCCGGTGGGTGATGAGGTTGACCGCCCAGGGCCCGGCGCCCGCCTGGGCCGCGATCGACCCCAGCCAGCCGTCGAGCTCGTCGGTGCTGCGGCAGTTCTGGGTCGGCAGCACCCCGAGGATCCCCGACCGGGCGGCGGCCGCGACGAGCTCGGGGCCGGACACGAGGAACATCGGCGCCGCGACCACCGGCAGCCGCAGCGAGCGCAGCAGCTCCTCCGGCGTCACCCGGTCACCTCGGGCCGGCGCAGCAAGCGTTTCAGCACCTTGCCGACGGCGTTGCGGGGCAGCTCGTCGCGCACCTCGAGCCGCTCGGGCAGCTTGAACGAGGCGATGCTCCGCTCCCGCAGCCACGCGACGAGCTCGTCGAGCGTCAGGCTCGCCCCCTCCCGGAGCACGACCACGGCGGCGACCCGCTCCCCCAGACGGTCGTCGGGGTCTCCGACGACGGCGACGTCCGCGACCGCCGGGTGGTCGGCGATGAGGCCCTCGAGCTCGGCCGGCGCGATGTTCATGCCGCCGCGGATCACCTGGTCGCGCGCACGGTCGAGGTAGCGGAGGTACTGCCCGCGCTCGCCCGCGATCTCGAAGAGGTCGCCGGTGCGCAGGTAGCCCCGGTCGTCGAACGGGCTCGGCAGCTCCTCGCCGTGGAGGTAGCCGGCGAAGACGCTCGGGCCGCTGATGTGCAGCTCTCCCGGCCGGCCCGGCTCGGTGACGTCCTCGCCGGTCACGATGTCGACGAGGCGGGTGTCGGTCCACTCCCCGGCCCGCGTCGACCAGGTGGTCCCGGGCGCCCCGAAGCGCGGGAAGAACTGCGCCCGCACGTCCGGGTCGGGGAAGTCGAGGGGGCTCGACAGCAGCCCGATGCCCTCGTTGGAGCCGAAGAAGTTGATGACGCTGATGCCGTGGCGCTCCTGCCAGCCGCGGACCATGGCGGGCTGCAGCGGCGCCGACCCGGAGCCGATCCGGGTCAGGCTGCTGACGTCGACCGAAGCCATGAGCGCCTCGTTGCCGAGCAGCATCCACAGCAGCGCCGGAGGTGCGCACGTGTAGGTGACGCGCTCGCCGGCGACCTGGCCGAGGAAGGTCGGCAGGTCGAACGGGTGGTGCTGCACGAGGACGCACCCGGTGAGCAGCCACGGCAGGAACATGCCGCTGATACCGGCCATGTTGATCATCGGGAAGGGGTTGAGCAGCACGTCCTCCACCGTCACCTGCGGCGCCTCGGTCGTCGCGACGCCGACGGCGAGCCAGTCCATGTGGCAGCGGGGCACGCCCTTGGGCTCGCTCTCCGTCCCCGACGTCCAGCAGATCGTGACGGCGTCGTTGGCCTCGTTGGGGTCGCCCGCGGCATACGCCTCCACCGTGTCGCGCTCGGCGTCGGTGGCCGGGCCCGGGTGCCAGACGCGGACGGCGATGGGTGCCTCGGCGGTCTCGCGCTCGGGACCGTAGGCGACGACCGCGCGCACCGAGCCGACCTCCGCGAGCGCCGTCGCCGCGTCCGTCGCCAGGGCCCGCTCGCCGAACCGCGCACAGGTGAGGTATGCCGTCACCTCGGCTCGGGCGCACATCGTGGCCACCTCGCGCTCCCTCAGCTGCACGGGCAGCGGCGAGACGACGATCCCGAGGCGCCAGGCCGCGAGGTAGGCCTCGACGAGCTCGACGGTGTTGGGCAGCTGAACCCCGAGCACGTCGCCCCGGCCGAGCCCCAGCGACAGCAGCCGGGCCGCGAGGGCGGTCACCTCGGCGTCGAGCTCGCCCCAGGTGAGCCGTCGTGGCGGCGAGCCGAGGAGCGCCTCGCGGTTGGCCGGGTCGACGACGGCGAGCGCGTCCCCCCGGGCGCGGACCTGGTCGGCGAAGAGCCCGTCGAGCGTCTGCTCGCCCCACCAGCCCCGGGCGCGGTAGTCGGCGACCTTCTCCGCCGGGTGCAGTCCTCGCGTGCGGGCCATGTCCGGCTACCGGGCCGCTCGACGCGCCGAGCGCGGCACGATCTCGATGTCGCTGCCGTGCAGGTCGGCGGAGCACTGGTCGCAGGCGAGCGCGACGGCGAGCGGCGCCCCGCACGGCACGTGCTGCTGGACGAGGGCGGGACCGTCCTCGGCGGCATACCAGTGCTGCGCCCAGTCGATGGCGACGGCGACGACGGGGTAGAAGGCGTGCCCCTTGTCGGTGAGGTGGTACTCCGCCCGTCCCACACGTCCGGGACCGCGCCTGCCTCGCGCCTCGAGGACCCCCATGTCGCAGAAGGCCCGGAGCCGCTCCGCGACGAGCCCGGGCGGCGCGCCGAGCGCGTCGGCGAAGTCGCCGAAGCGCGTGAGGCCGCGCAGCGACGCGCCGATGAGCGCCGAGGACCAGCGGTTGCCGAAGATCGCCATCGTCTCCGGGAAGAGGCCCGCGGACGACCGGTCGGCACGAGCGTCCGAGCGCCTCCGGGTCGAGGAGTCGGGGACAGACCGCTCCGGCGACCCGCTCGGCCCCCACTCGGCGTGCACGGTGCTCGAGGGCACGGCCCCACGGCATACCCGGCAGGTCAGGTCGGGGGCGAAGTCCTGCCCGCAGAGGGCGTGGCGCATGCCGGGGAGGGTCTGCGCATGGCCCGGCACCCACCGCCGCTCCCACTCCCAGATGGCGATCGTGACGGGCCACAGGCCCCGCCCCCGGGGCGTGAGGACGTACTCGGCGCGCACGGGGCGGTCCTGGTAGACGACGCGGTGCAGCACCCCCTCCCGCTCCATCGTCGCCAGCCTCGAGGTGAGGACCGCGTTGGAGATCGCCAGCTCGTCGAGGAACTGGCCGTAGCGCGTGGTGCCGCGCAGCGCCCGCTGGAGGATGAGCAGGGTCCACTCGTCGCCGAGCAGCCCCAGCATGCGGCCGATGGCGTTCGTCGCGCCGCGCTCGAGCCGGGTGGGCACGGTGCCGAGGTCGACGCCGTCGACCACGGGCTCAGAGACCGATGGCATCCGCAGCCGTCTCCGCCGTGTGCCACAGTCGCAGCTCCGCCCCGGGCGCCCACGTCGAGTGGGTGCCGCTCGAGATGCGCTCGGGCAGCCGGAGCTTGCAGACCGGACCGTCGGCTACCCGGGCCGCGTCGAGCACCACGCAGTAGGAGGCGTCGTCGTTCATGTCGGTCGTCAGGGTGACGAGGTAGCCGTCGTCCTCGCCGGTGCTCCCGACGCGGGGCGCCATCGCGGTCTCGCTGCCGAAGACGTTGTCCCCGAAGGAGAACCGCTCCTCGGTGCCCGTCTGCAGGTCGTGCTTGACGAGCCCGTCGAAGAGGAACCACGCGGGCTTGCCCGTGGCCGCGTAGGCGTAGCGGTACGCCCCGCCGGCGTAGGCGCCGTTCATCATGCCGAACTCGGTGATGCTGTCGGAGAGCTGCTCCTCCTTGACGAGCCCGGTGCGCAGGTCGAGCCGCCAGCGGTGCAGGCGAGCCTGCATCCGGTCGAGCGCGAGGAAGCGGAAGGCACGCTCCCACCGGTTGCCCATGCCGTTGTCCTTCGGGTCGGGGTCGCCCTGGTAGAAGCCGTCGAGGACGATCTCGTCGCCGTCCTCGTAGGCGTTGACGAAGTGCAGGACGTAGGTCGACTCGGCCTCGAACCACCGGATGTCGCTCGTCTGCCCCCGCCGCGGCACGACGGCCAAGCGGCTCGGCAGGTCGCGGTGGAAACGCGCGACGTGCGCACCCTTCGCGAGCGCCTCGGGCTCCCAGAAGAGCGGGAAGTCGTTGAGCACGACGTAGTTCTCGGTGAACGCCATGTCGTGCGGCAACCGGGGGCCCGGCAGCGGCACGTCGATGTAGTGCACGAGGTCGTCGGCCCCGTCGACGACGCCGTAGTGCATGTACGGCGCGTCCTTGCTGTAGTTGAAGAAGAGCAGCTCGCCGGTGCGGTCGTCGACCTTCGGGTGGGCCGAGACGCCCCAGTCGAAGGGGAACCGGCCGTTCCACGTGGCCTTGCCCAGGGTCTCCGCCGACATCGGGTCGAGGCGGTAGAGGTCGCCGCACTGGTAGAAGCTCGTCAGGGCGGTGCCGCGGTGCACGACGACGTCGGTCGACGACGCGTCCTTCATCTGGCGACGCGCGCCCCACCCGTCCTCGCGCAGCGACAGGTAGGGCGGCTCGGCGAGGCCGGCCCACAGCGACTGCCCGGCCTCCTGCTCTGCGAGGAGGCCGTCGGTGCGCACGAAACGGTTGCGGTAGAAGGCCTTTCCGTCGCGGAAGCCCACGACGTGGACCATGCCGTCACCGTCGAAGGGGTGGTAGTTCTTGAGCGAGGGGTGGACTGGGTTCTCGGTGTTGCGCAGGTAGACGCCGTCGAGGTCTGCCGGCACCTCGCCCTCGACGACGTCGAGGTCGTCCGCGCGCCACTCGGTGGTCTGCGGCTGCCACGGACCGGTGCGGTAGGGGTGGTCGTCGTCCGCGGGCAGCGTCGAGAGCATCCGACCGACGATGTCGACATCCATCCGGGTCTCCTTGCCTCGCAGTGGTTTCGGGGTGGTGGGTCAGTCGTCGACAGCGCCGACGACGAGGCTGACGGTGGTTGCGGTGCTGCCACCGAAGTTGAGCGTGCCGAAGGTGCGGGCACCCTCGACCTGGTAGTCCCCGGCGGTGCCGCTGACCTGCCGGGTCGCGTCGAGGAGCATGCGTATGCCGCTCGCCCCCACCGGGTGGCCACCGCCGATGAGGCCACCACTGGGGTTGATCGGCAGGCGGCCGCCGGGCGCGATCGAGCCGTCCTCGACGGCCTTCCACGACTCCCCCGGCCCGGTGAGCCCGATGTGGTCGATCGCGAGGTACTCGGAGGGCGTGAAGCAGTCGTGCACCTCGAAGCCGTCGAGGTCCTCGACCGTGACGTGGGCGCGGTCGAAGGCGTCGGTGACGGCTCGACGCACGTGGGGCAGGACGTAGAGCTCGTCCCGGTCCCGGTCGAGCTTCTGGCGCAGTCCCAGGCCGACGGTGCGGTGGCCCCAGCCGTCGATGCTCGCCACGGGTCGTCGGTCGGGGTGGTCGCGCAGCCAGGCATCCGAGACGAGGACCACGCCGGCGGCGCCGTCGGTGACCTGGCTGCAGTCGTAGCGCCGGAGGCGGCCCTCCACGACGGGGTTGAGGGCGTCGTCGGTCGCGTCCGGGCCGGTCAGGTCGGGCACGTCCCAGCCCCGGGTCTGGGCGTTCGGGTTGCGCCGGGCGTTGGCGAGGTTGAGCGAGGCGATGGCGCGCAGGTGGGCGTCGTCGAGGCCGTGACGGCGGTCGTACTCGTCGGCGACGGCACTGAAGACGTGGGGCCACATGAAGCGGGCGCCCTCGCCGTCGCGCCCCACCCAGGCAGCGGCCCCCAGGTGCTGCGCGGCCTCGTCGCCGGGCACGGTCTTCTCGAGCTCGACCCCGAGCACGAGGGCGCAGCCGTAGTGCCCGGCCTGCAGGTCGGCCATGGCGGCGAGCAGCGCGACACTCCCGGACGCGCAGGCGGCCTCGTGGCGGCTCGCGGGCAGGCCCCACAGGTCTGGGCGGACCGTCGCCGGCATGGCGCCGAGGTGGCCCTGACCCGTGAAGAGCTGCCCGAAGGCGTTGCCGACGTGGACGACCTCGACCTCGGACGCGGCGGTGCGGCCTGCCTCGAGCGTGCCGTCGACCACCTCGCCCACGAGGTCCGACACCTCGCGCCCCTCACGGGTGAGGTTGCGCGCGAAGTCCGTCTGGAACCCACCGAGCACCCAGGGGGCCACATGAAGCGGGCGCCCTCGCCGTCGCGCCCCACCCAGGCAGCGGCCCCCAGGTGCTGCGCGGCCTCGTCGCCGGGCACGGTCTTCTCGAGCTCGACCCCGAGCACGAGGGCGCAGCCGTAGTGCCCGGCCTGCAGGTCGGCCATGGCGGCGAGCAGCGCGACACTCCCGGACGCGCAGGCGGCCTCGTGGCGGCTCGCGGGCAGGCCCCACAGGTCTGGGCGGACCGTCGCCGGCATGGCGCCGAGGTGGCCCTGACCCGTGAAGAGCTGCCCGAAGGCGTTGCCGACGTGGACGACCTCGACCTCGGACGCGGCGGTGCGGCCTGCCTCGAGCGTGCCGTCGACCACCTCGCCCACGAGGTCCGACACCTCGCGCCCCTCACGGGTGAGGTTGCGCGCGAAGTCCGTCTGGAACCCACCGAGCACCCAGACTCCCGTGCGGGAGGTGCTCGGGCTGCCGGCCGTCATCTCCGCCTCCGCTCCCGACGCCGCCGTCGGTGCCCAGCTTGCCCTTCACGGGCACGGTACTACAGCAGACAGAGTCACCCCTGGGAGTGACGAGGCCCTTCTCAGCCCTCGCCGGCGACGAACGCGCGCACGGAGTTGGCGACCATCTGCACGGCGATGGCCGACAGGAGCAGGCCCGCGATGCGGGTCAGCAGCATGGTGCCGCTCTCGCGCAGCAGGGCGCGCACCCGACCGGCGAAGCGCAGGACGAGGTAGACCGCGAACATCGCTGCCACGAGCGCGGCGGCCACGGCGGCATACTCCCCCGTCGTGCCCGACCGCTGCACGGCCAGCATCGTCGCGACGATCGCCCCGGGACCGGCGAGCAGCGGGGTGCCCAGGGGGACGAGCGCGACGTTGACCCCGGCGTCGGCGAGCGCGTCGGACTCCTTCCCGGTCAGCAGCTGGAGCGCGACGAGGAGCAGCAGCAGGCCCCCGGCGCCCTGCAGGGCCGCGATCGAGATGTGGAGGTAGTCGAGGATGCTGCGCCCGAAGAGGGCGAACATCGCGATGACGAGGACTGCGACGAGCGAGGCACGCCGGGCCGCGACGTTGCGCTGCGCCCTGGTCAGTGACGCGGTCAGCGCGAGGAAGATCGGGACGGCCCCGGGCGGGTCGAGGATGACGATGAGGGTGATGAAGGTGCTGAGGAAGACCGTCGTGTCGAACACGCTCACGGCCTCAGCACCTCGGTGACGCCGCTCGAGGCGGCCTCGATCGCCTCGAGCACCTCCGGTTTCGTGGTGTTCTCGGCGAGCCGGTTGCGCTTGCCCTCGCCGTGGTAGTCGCTCGACCCGGTGAGCAGCAGCCCGAGGCGCCCGGCGAGCGCCTCCGCCCGGGCGACCTCGGCGGGCCCGTGGTCCCGGTGGTAGGCCTCGAGCCCGACGAGCCCCGCCTCGCGCATCCGCTCGACGAGCGCGTCGTCCAGGGCGCCGGTCCGCGTGCGGGTGAACGGGTGGGCGATGACGGGAACGCCGCCCGCGGCCCGCACGAGCTCGACGGCCCGGACGGGGTCGGGCGCGTAGTGGCCGACGTAGTAGGGCGAGTCGTCGCCGAGCCAGGACCGGAACGCCTCGTCACGGTGGCGGATCGTGCCGTTGGCGATGAGCGCGTCCGCGATGTGCGGTCGTCCCGGGGTGGCGCCGGGCCCCACCTGGGCGAGCACCTCGTCGTAGCCCAGGGGTATGCCGTCCGCCGCCATGAGCGCGACCATGCGTTCCAGCCGGGTGGACCGGGAGTCCCGCGCCCGCGCGAGCTCCCGGGCGAGCGCTGCGTCGTCGGCGTCGGTGAGGTAGCCGAGCAGGTGGATCGATGAGTGGTGCCAGGCGCACGAGATCTCGATGCCCCGCACGAGGGTGACGCCGTGGGTCCGCGCCGCCGCGGCCGCCTCGGCCCAGCCCGCGACGGTGTCGTGGTCGGTGAGGGCCAGCACGTCGACGCCCGCCCGCGCCGCCGCGGCCACGAGCTCGGTCGGTGTCTCGGTGCCGTCGCTGACGGCCGAGTGCGTGTGCAGGTCGATGACCGGACGCGTGCGCGCCTCGCGCGCGGAACCGGTCGGGGTCACGCCCCTCAGCCTAGGGCCGCGCACCGGGTGCGGTGGATCGTGGAGGATCCCCGGCACCTGGCGCCGGGGATCCTCCACGATCGCCGGCTCAGGGCTGCTCGGGCGCCGACGCGTCGCGACCGGGCCAGTTCTTGTCCGGCACGGGCACCGGACGGCCGGGCTGCTCGCCGCCGCGCGCCTCGAGGTAGTTCTCCTTGGGCACCATGACCTTGCGGCGGAAGATGCACACGACGGTGCCGTCCTGCTTGTAGCCGATCGTCTCGACGTGCACGACGCCGCGGTCGTCCTTGCTGGTCGACTCCCACTTGTCGAGCACGGTCGTCTCGCCGTAGATCGTGTCGCCGTGGAAGGTCGGCGCGACGTGGCGCAGCGACTCGATCTCGAGGTTGGCGATGGCCTTGCCCGAGACGTCCGGCACCGACATCCCGAGCAGCAGCGAGTAGACGTAGTTGCCGACGACGACGTTCTGCCCGAACTGGGTCGACCCCGCGGCGTAGTGGGTGTCGAGGTGCAGCGGGTGGTGGTTCATCGTCAGCAGGCAGAAGAGGTGGTCGTCGTACTCCGTGACCGTCTTGCCGGGCCAGTGGCGGTAGACCGCACCGACCTCGAACTCCTCGTAGCTGCGTCCGAACTGCATGCCCGCTCCTCGTCGAGAGTGATCACCCGGCCCCGCTGGGACGAGCGGCTACCAGCCTGCCCGAGCACACGGCATACGCCCATGCTCTTATGCCGTGTGCTTGCTCACGATGGCCCGTGAGCCTCTGTGTCGTCGGCCACGGACGGCAGGTCGCCCGTCTCCGAGAGGACGGGCGCCGTGCTGCCCGAGGCCGTGGGGTCGGGGTCGGCGGGGAGGGTCGCCCCGGCGGCCGGACGCGGCCGAACCCCCTGCTGCTTGGCGACGAGCAGGCTGGCGAAGTAGGTGCCGAGCGACACGCCGGCAGCCAGTCCCAGGCCGAGCCCGAAGGCCTGCAGCAGCGTCGGGACGCCCACCGCGAAACCGTTGCCGTCGGGGTTGGTCACGAGCTGCGAGATGCCCTCGTACGCCATCCGCCCCGGCAGCAGCGGCACGATCGCCGCCGTGGTGACGGCCAGCGGAGAGATCGTGAGCCGCCGCGCGACGAGGCGGGCGGCGAAACCGATGACGAGGGCGGCGGTCGCCGAGGCCGTGACGGCGCCGAGCTGGAGCGTCCGTTCGGAGAGCGCGAGCATGACCCAGCCCAGTCCACCCGCCAGGCCCGCGACGGCAACGGCCGTGCCGGTCGCGTAGGACATGACGGCGAAGGCGACGGAGATGATGACCGCGCACACCACCTGCACGACGACGTTGTCGGTGAGCAGCGTCTGGGCGGTGATGGCGATCGGGTAGTCGAGCCGTTTGCCGAGCGACAGCACGACCGAGATGCCGACGGCGATGCCGAGCGAGAGCACGACGACCTCGAAACCGCGCGCGCCGGCCGTCACGTAGTAGCCCTCGAGGGCGTCCTCCGCCGCGCCCACGACGGATAGCCCGGACAGCAGGAGCACGATGCCGGAGGCCACGACGAGCGACGGCGAGACGTCACCGACGAAGGTGAGGCCGGCCGACTGGGCGATGACGACGAGGGTCGCGACGGCGGTCGGGATGGCCGCCCCCACGCACTGCGCGAAGAAGGCGGCGACACCCGCGCCGGTCAGCCAGGTCAGGACCCGGCCGACGACCGTCGCGGTGAGGAAGCTGATGAGGATGATGAACGGTCCGGCGCCGACGAGCCCTGCGGCGCCGGCGGCGAGCGCGCCGCCCGCCACCGTGACGAGCCAGCGCCGGTAGGGGTGGGGCGCGGTGATGACCGAGTCGAAGCGCACCCGCGCCTCCTCGACCGGCACCGGGTCCTGGGAGAGCTCGACGATGAGGCCGCGCAGCCGCTCGAGCCGCGTGTAGTCCTGCACGCGGAAGCGCACGATGCGCATGACCGTGATGGGGTCCGCGTTCGGGCCGCGGTGGTAGCTGACGGTGACCGAGGTGTAGGTGACGTCGACGTGCACCGAGCTGAGGCCGTAGGCCTTCGTCAGGGTCAGCACGGTCGCCGTGACGTCGGCCGCCGCGGCCCCCGTGGCGATCATCGCGACCCCGGCGCGCATCGCGAGGTCGATGACCGCCTGCGCCGTCACGGAGTCCACCCCGTCGGGGGTCGTCCAGATCGGGATCTCGTCGGTCGGTGGCCCGCTCGGCCTCATCGCCCGCCTGGTGCTCGCCCTCAGCGAGGGCAGGCTCCGGTGGGCGGTCGTCGGCCGGGTGGTTCGGTCGGTGCGGGCCACCCCCAGACCGTATGCCACCAGCCCACGCCGCTCAGGGGTGGGCGGCCCCGCCCCTCACCGCAGCGGGACGTCGAGGGCGCGGTAGACGAGCAGCGACACGGCGTCGACGGTGGCGCGGCCGTAGGTGAAGCCGTTGGGGCTGCGGGAGAGGATCGCGAGGGAGTACCACCGGTTGTTCCCGTGGACGTAGCCGAGCGAGTTGACGCGGTAGCCCCCGCTCAGCGGACCCCAGCCGTTCTTGACGATCGTGTAGACGTCGGTCGGCAGGGGCGGGTCGCACACGCCCCACCGCTGCGTCGCCGTGACGGTGGACATCAGCTGGCGCACGTAGGCGCGGTTGACGGTGGTGAGGTAGCCGGTGCTGATGACGACGACGCGCAGCAGCCGCACGAGGTCGGCGGGGATCGTCGTGGAGTAGCCCCACCACGAGGTCCCGTAGGAACCGGTCTGCACGACGGTCGAGCTCATGCCGACGTCGCGGGCCACCCGGACGATCGTGCTGCTCCCGACCTGGGCGATGAGCGAGTCGGTGGCCGCGTTGTCGCTGTAGCGGATCATCTTGCTCGCGAGCGCCCGCTGGCTCGTGGTCACGGCTAAACCGCGCTCCTGGCTGCGCCGCAGCAGCGCCACGAGGACGAGCACCTTGATGGTGCTGAGGGACTGGTTGCGGAAGGTGTTGTAGGTGACCTCCTGCCCGGTGTGGTGGTCGTGCAGGAGCAGGCCCACGGTGCCGACCCTCGTGCTGAGGTAGGAGGAGAGGGCCGCCCGGAGCGCGGCCGGGGTGTCGATGCCGGCGGCCGACGCCGCTCCCGCACCGAGGACCGTCGTGGCCGGCAGCGCGAGCCCGGCCGAGCCGAGGACGAAGGCCCGACGGCTCGCCCTTCCTGAGAGATCCATGAGAGGACGGTAGAGGCAATCTGGTTGTGACGGGGGTGCAATGGCGTGTCACGATGACGCGGTGATGAGTGAAGAGCAGAAGGCCTCCCCGAGCCGCAAGCGCCCGACGACCGACGAGTTCCGGGCGTTCGTCGCGAGCGGGTGGGCGCCCCGCGGCACCGGGGTCACCCCCCGGGCGGAGGTCGCCGACCACGCAGCCCGCCGTCGTGACGCCGTCAGCGCCGCCTTCCCCGGCGAGCGCCTCGTCGTCCCGGCCGGCGGCCTCAAGGTGCGCAGCAACGACTGCGACTACGTCTTTCGGCCGCACAGCGCCTTCGCCCACCTGACGGGCCTGGGCAGCGACCGCGAGCCCGACGCCGTCCTCGTCCTCGAGCCGAGAGGCGCCGCCGACGGCGAGCAGCCCGACGGCGCCGGGCACGAGGCGGTCCTCTACTTCCGGCCGCTCGCCGAGCGCGACACCGAGGAGTTCTTCGGCGACTCGCGCTACGGCGAGTTCTGGGTCGGCGCCCGCCCGACGCTCGCCGACATCGAGTCCGAGCTCGGGCTGACGGCGCGCCACATCGACGAGTTCGCCGACGCCGTCGGCAAGGACGCCGGCGAGGTCACGGTCCGCGTCGTGCGCGACGCCGACCCCGAGGTGGCGGCCCGCGTCGACAAGGCCCGCGACGCCGCGGCCGGCACGCAGGAGACCGCCGAGGCCGAGACCCGCGTCGACCGCCAGCGCGAGGCCGACGAGCAGCTCGCTGCCTTCCTCTCCAAGCTGCGCTTCGTCAAGGACGAGTGGGAGGTCGAGCAGATGCGCGACGCCGTCGCCGGCACCCACAAGGGCTTCGACGCCGTCATCGCCGACCTGCCGGAGGCGGTCCGTCGTGGCCGCGGCGAGCGCTGGGTCGAGGGCGTCTTCGGCCTGCACGCGCGCCACCACGGCAACGGAGTGGGCTACGACTCGATCTGTGCGAGCGGCGACCACGCCAACACCCTCCACTGGATCAAGAACACCGGAGACGTCAAGGACGGCGACCTGCTGCTCCTCGACGCCGGCGTCGAGGTCGACTCGCTCTTCACCGCCGACATCACCCGCACGCTGCCGGTGAGCGGCACGTTCAGCGACGCGCAGCGCAAGATCTACGACGCCGTGCATGCCGCGCAGGAGGCGGGCATCGCCGCCTGCAGGCCGGGCAACAAGTTCAGCGACGTCCACGCCGCGGCCATCCGCGTCATCGCCGAGCACCTGCACGAGTGGGGCCTGCTCCCCGAGGGCGTCGACGTCGAGGGCACCCTCGACGCCGACCACGGGCAGTACCACCGTCGCTGGATGGTGCACGGCACGAGCCACCACCTCGGCATCGACGTCCACGACTGCGCCCTCGCCACGCGCGAGGAGTACTCCGACGCCGAGCTGCGCCCCGGCATGGTCATCACCGTCGAGCCCGGCCTCTACTTCAAGGCCGACGACGAGCTCGTCCCGGCCGAGCTGAGGGGAAACGGCGTGCGCATCGAGGACGACATCCTCATCACCGAGGACGGCTGCGAGAACCTCTCGGCCGCGATGCCGCGCAGCTCCGCCGAGGTCGAGCGGTGGATCGCGGGCATCTGGGCCGCACGCGCCTGACCCGCCGCTCCTGACCGGCTCGCGGCGCTTGGGGCTCAGCCGGCGGGCGGCGGACCCTGCTGGTCGGTGCCTGACGGCGCCGCCGGCGGGGTCGGCGGGGCCTGCGGCGGCGTCATTGGCGCGCTGCCGTGGCCTCCGACGCCGACACCGATGCCCGCCTCGGCCAGGATCTGGCGGCCCTGCTGGGCGAACTTGTGCTCGCAGAAGACCTCGTACCGCGTCGCGACGACCTGGCTCACCGACGAGAAGTCACGGGCGCCCCGCGTGAAGGCGTAGCCGACGAGCGACCAGACGAGGCCGAAGACCGCACCGTAGAGCGCGGTGTAGAGCAGCAGCGTCAGCGGGTTCGAGGGACGGGCGAAGAGCGAGAGGATGAGGCCGACGAACAGCCCCAGCCACACGCCGGACAGCAGGCCCCCGAGCGCGACCCGGCCCCACGTCAGGCGCGCCGTCACCCGCTCCATCTGCTTGAGGTCGGTGCCGACGATGAGGCAGTTCTCGACCGGGAACTGGTTGTCGGACAGCGTGTCGACGGCCTTCTGCGCGTCGACGTACTTCTCGAACACACCCAGCGACATGGGGTACTCCAGGGACAGCGTCGCAAATCCCTGGCGTCCCCCCGGACCCTTCGGTTGCAGGCTCATGCCTCCATCCTCGCACCCCCTGCCGGACGGGCAAGGGACGCTCAGGCCTTGAGCTTGTAGTCCTCGACGAGCCGGCGGCCGATGATCATCCGCTGGATGTCGGCGGTGCCCTCGCCGATGAGGAGCATCGGGGCCTCGCGGTAGAGGCGCTCGATCTCGTACTCCTTGGAGTAGCCGTAGCCGCCGTGGATGCGGAAGCTGTCCTCGACGACCTGCGAGCAGTACTCGGACGCAAGGTACTTCGCCATGCCGGCCTCGAGGTCGTTGCGCTGGCCGGAGTCCTTCTTGCGGGCGGCCTTGACCATCATCTCGTGCGCGGCCTCGACCTTGACGGCCATGTCGGCCAGGCGGAAGAGCACGGCCTGGTGGTCGACGATCTTCTTGCCGAACGTCTCGCGCTGCTGGGCGTAGGAGACACCGAGCTCGAAAGCCCTTCTCGCGACACCGCATCCGCGGGCGGCGACGTTGACGCGGCCGACCTCGACGCCGTCCATCATCTGGTAGAAGCCCTTGCCCGGCTCGCCGCCGAGGATCTGCGCGTCGGTCGTGCGGTGCCCGTCGAAGATGAGCTCGGTCGTGTCGACCCCCTTGTAGCCCATCTTGTCGATCTTGCCCGGCACCGTGACGCCCTGGGCGGTCTCGCCGAAGCCGGACTCCTTGTCGACGAGGAAGGTCGTCATGTTCTTGTAGACCGAGTCGGCGCCCGTGTCGGTCTTGACGAGGACGGCGACGAGGTTTGCCGACCCTCCGTTGGTGAGCCACATCTTCTGGCCGTTGACGGTCCAGCCACCGTCGTCGCCCCGGACGGCCTTGGTCTTGATGGCGGACACGTCGGAGCCGCAGCCCGGCTCGCTCATCGAGAAGGCCCCGCGGATCTCGCCGGTCGCCATCTTCGGCAGGTAGTGCTGCTTCTGCTCCTCGGTGCCGTGCTGGAGCACCATGTAGGCGACGATGAAGTGGGTGTTGATGATGCCGCTGACGCTCATCCAGCCGCGGGCGATCTCCTCGACGCAGAGGGCGTAGGTCAGGAGCGACTCGCCGAGACCGCCGTACTCCTCGGGGATCATCAGCCCGAAGATCCCCATCTCCTTCATGCCGTCGACGATGGCCTGCGGGTACTCGTCCCGGTGCTCCAGCTCGGTGGCGACGGGGATGATCTGCTCCTCGACGAACTCGCGCACGAGCTTGATCAGCTCGGTCTGCTCCTCGGTGAGGCCGTCGGTCTGCTGCAGTCGGGACATGCGCGAATCGCCACCTTGCGTCTGGGCTCTCGGTCAACTGCGATCGAGTATGCCGTCGCGCCGGTCGGCGGGTCACCGCGCACGCGTGTGAGGGTCGACACCTGTGTCGTCGGTCACCGGGTCCCCGACCGCGGACCGGCCGCGGCCGGGGAGACGCCGCTACCAGGGCTGCCCGAAGCCGACCTTCTTGCACTTGACCGGGCCCTCGAGCGTCGAGCGCTGGCTGAAGTTGCCGTCCTTGAGGCCGGCCGTGACGGCGCGCAGCAGGTCGCTGCGCGTCGCGGCGGGCTGGTCCTGCAGCGCCTTGAGGAAGAGGTAGGTGAAGGCCCCGTTGGACCGGCCGCCGAAGGTCGCGTCGGACGCGGTCTGTCCCGACTTGCAGGCGGCGAAGAGCACCGGCTTCGAGGCCGTCGACCGGCTCTTGGTGAGCTCGACGAGAGCCCGGCGGTCGGGTCGACCGGCCGGCGCGCGCGTGCGCAGCGCCCGCGTCTGCTCCAGGCCCTTGGGCGTGGGTGGCGGCAGGAACCTGGGCTTCCGGCCGAGCAGCTGTGCCTGCATGATCTCCTCGAGGTCCTTCAGGCCGGTGCCGCTGTGGCACGTGTCGAGCAGCACCTCGAACAGCACGCCGGAGGGGACGCGAGCCAGCAGGTCGTGCATCTCGTCGTCGACGATGACGGTGTCGCGGTCCCACTGGTCACCCTTCTGCCGGATGTCGTGGCAGGCGAAGGCCTCGTCGAGGTCGTCGGGCTCGAAGTCGCCGCCCGGCTCGTTGGGCACCTGGGTGCCGTGGCTCGAGAGGGTGAAGATGATGTGGTCCCCCGCCTTCGCGGTGTCGACGAGCTTGGTCAGCGCCGCCATGACGGCGCTCTTCGTCGCCGCCGAGTCGGTGAGCACCGTCGTCGAGCTGCCGGTGAAGCCGAGCGGCCGCAGGGCCTTGGCGATGTCGTTGGCGTCGTTGACGCAGCCGGCGAGCCAGCTCGTCTGAGGCAGCGACTCGAACTCGTTGATCCCCACGCACAGAGCCCTGCGTGCCATGGTCGTTCCTTCCTTCTCGTGAACCCCTCGGGCGAGTGGGTTCGACTGGGGCGTATGCCGTTTCACACCGTCTGAAGAGTCGCGTCCGGTCTCGCGTACACCACGTAGGCGAGCCACGTGGGATCGTCGGCGTCACGGGCCGCCGCACGCGCGAAGGCGCTGGCCCTCGACATGGTGGTGCCCTTGAGGAGCTCTTCGTAGAGCGTCTCGACGAAGACACGTGCGGGCTCCTCCTGGACCGACCACAGGCACGAGACGAACGCCGACGCGCCGGCGTCGAGGAACGCCTTGGCGAAGCCGCCGACGGTCGTGAAGAGCTCGCCGGACCGTCCGGTCTGGCAGGCGTTGAGCACCACGAGGGGTCCGACGCTGTCGGGTCCGGTCCAGTCGAGGTTCTCCGAGACGTCGGTGGCGGAGAGGTACTGCTGTCGCACCGTGGATCCGCGCCGCTGACCCTTGAGCAGCACCTTCGCCTCGGCGATGTCGTCGGACCGTGCCGCGCCGTGGCCGGAGAAGTGGAGCAGGTCGAAGCCGCCGCCGCGCAGGAGCCGCTCCACGCCGGTGGGGGTGGCCGTCACGGCCGTCGCGCCGAACCGGTCCCTGAGGTAACCGGCCTCGGCCACCCCGACGTCGTTCTTGAACATCGGGTCGGCGTACACGGGGCAGATCGAGCGTGCGTGACCCCGCCGGACGCGTACCTCCCGGGGAGGGAAGCTGCCGAGCTGCCAGCGCACGAGCCCCCCGGAGGCGAGGAAGCGCGGGGTGGTGCCGCGCTTGCCCCGGGGCGGCTTGAGGTGCACGAGCTCCCACGGGACGAAGGGCTCGTCGGTGTAGACGATGAGGTCGTGCACGAGGTCGCGGTGCTGCCAGAGGTAGCGCTGCATGTCCTCCGGGAAGAACTGGTCGAAGAGCAGGGTCCCGGTGTTCTGCAGCTGCGACAGTCGTTGGCGCGGCGTGAGGTCAGGGTCCTTGATGACACGCTCGACCTCCGCGATGCGGTCGTGCACGAAGTCGTCACGACCCACGATCGGCGCTGACTCGAAGACGCGCTCGGGCTCGCCGGGGACGAGGCGGAGCGCGTAGCTGTAGACCCTCTCCCCCGTGACCCGTCGACCCTCGACGATGTCGAGGCAGGGCAGCCCGTCGAGCTGCGGGGCGTCGATGCCCGCGTGGACCGTGGCGGTCACCGGGGCGGGGAGCGCGACCGTGGCTGGCCCTGCCGTCGCCTCGAGGGTCAGCGTGGCGACCGGGACCCAGCCCTGGCGCAGCACGACGGACACCCGCACCGGTCCTGCGGCGAGGGCCCTCACCCGGAAGGTCAGCTCACTCGCCCAGTCCCCGCTCGGCAATCCGAAGACCTTGGCGTCGGTCTCGAGCACCTGGACGTTGTCCTTGGCGTAGACCTGCACGCTGACCGGACGCTCGGCGTCGACCTGGACGGTCTGCTCGACGTGGACGGTGCCCTCGGTCGCTGCGAGCCCCTGTCGCGCCAGGCGCACCCGCACCGTCGCGTCGGCTCCGGGCACCAGGACCGAGGGCATCTCCGCCGCGAGCTCGGCCGACGTCGTGTCCCCGCCCTCGGTGGCCTTTTTCGCGGTGGCCTTCTTCGCGGTGGCCTTCTTCGCGGTGGCCTTCTTGGCCGCAGCCTTCTTCGCCGGAGCCGTCTTCGCTGCCTCGCGCCGTACCGGCGGTCGCGGGGCCGTCGTCGGTGGACGGCCGGCCGCGGGCGGAGGCAGTGGCGCCTCGGCCATCTCCAGCCCACGGGTCCCCTCGTCGCCCGCACCGAGGTCCGGTCCCGCGGTCATCCACGCCGGCAGGTGGCTCTCGTCGTCCGAGGCGCCGAGCCCGAGGGGCAGCCACTGGGAGATCGCCCCGATGACCGACAGCTGCGAGAAGTAGTTGACGTGGTGGACGACGTCGTTGGTGCCGAGCGCGAAGGTGTCGCGGACATAGCCACCTGCAGGGCCGCCGATCGCCGACATCGAGTCGGTGTCGACGACGAGGTCGTTGCGACCGTGGAAGAGGCCGTCGACGAAGCCCTCGGCGAGCTTGACCGCCAGCTCCCGGGGGAACTCGGGCGGGTTGTGGTGATCGTCGAAGAGCGACACGTGGAAGTCGGAGGTGACCACGTGCCAGTCGGTCCCGGGCGCCGGCTGACCGGGCTGCACGTCGTTGAGGGTGGTCACGAACGAGCCGTCGGGAGTCATGGCAGCGAGCCCGGGCACCCCGTCGTCGCCCGCGGCATACGACACGAGGTACTTCACGAGGGCACCGATGCCGGTGACGACCCCGCTGACGATCGCCCCGAAGGGGGCGCCCCCGGGCACGAGCGACAGTCCGGCGGCCCCCGCCATGACGAGGTTGGTGTAGAGGTCGACGAGGTCGTGCCAGCGCTCGGGGTCGGCGAGGTGGGTGCCGCCGTTGGTCGCGGCGACGAAGACGATCGAGTCGACGCTCGTGCGCAGGCCGGCGCCCGGGAGCACCGCCTCCACGAAGGAGCGGGTGACGAGTCCACCACGGCTGTGGGTGATGACGTCGAGCACGAGCTCGCCGTCGTGCGGCGCGAGCAGGGCGAGCAGGTCGCGCGCGTTCTGCTCCGGGTCGACGCTCAGGGTGCGGTGGTCGAAGCCGATCACGGCGTCGTAGGCCTGCACGAGGGTGTCGACGAAACCCTCCGCCCCGGGGGTGACCGCCAGGGCCCCGAAGGCGCCCGTCGTCGAGGAGAAGGTGCCGTGGACGAGGAGCAGCACCCGCGCGGGCCGGTCCGTGGGCAGACCCACCTCGGCGAGCGAGGCGACCGGTCTCCAGTCCGCGAGCGCGCCGCCGGTCACGTGGACGAGTCCGGTGCGCACCCCCGACTCGAGGTGCTCGACGACCTTGCCGACGACGAGTGGGGCTGCGAAGCGGAGCACGATGGCCTGCAGCGCTCCGTGCGCGATGTCCCCCAGCAACCCACGGTCGGCGCTCGCCGGGGGCGCGACGAGCGAGCGTGTGCCTGCCCCCGACGGCGGCCTCGCGGGCTCGGGCTGCACCGTCAGCGCGAACGAGACCGTCCGAGGACCACGGTCCAGCGAGCGCGTGCGCTCCCCGACGTCGACCGGCAGGTGCCACGAGTAGAGCCCGTCACGCTCGAGCAGGACGACAGCGTCCTCGCCGGCCGGCACGTCGACGTCCAGGGCGACGGTGCCGCGCCGGTTGGCCGGCGGGCGACCGTCGAGGTCACGACCTCGCCGTGGTGTCAGGTCGATCCGGTCGACGACGTCGAAGTCGCCACCGCGCAGCGCCTCCACGAGCGCAGCCCGTTGGGCCACCCGCCCACCGGTCGGGAGGTCGCGGTCGGTGCGGTCCGTGGCCGCCGACGCGTCGTAGCCGCGGGGCGCGCGCACACGCACCGCTCCTCGACCGAAGGATGCGGACGGCATACCTGGGCTCCCCTCCGAGAGGTCTCCCCTGCTCCTGCCACGGTAGAGGCGAACGGGGCCACGGGTGATACAGATCGCGCGAAGCGGTTACCGACCGGAGGCACTGCCTCCGCCACCGGTTGACCCGGGAGGCGCCAGAGAAAACCCGTTGCGCGCCCTGACGCCGCCGCGCCAGTCTGTGACCGAGCGCGACGGCACACGGCCGCCCGCACCGACCCAAGGAGGGTGACATGTCCATCACGGCACCGGGCGCACCTGCCCACATCTCTTCTTCCTTGGAGTTCACTTGTCTTTCAACGCTTTTCACGACGACGACCCTGAGGTCGTCCACTCCCGGCTGACGGGTCGAGGGGTCCTCGGCCTCGAGGACGAGCACTACGCGGTCGACAGCGAACCCGACGGCCCACCCGAGGGTGAGCGGTGGTCGAGCTGGGACGGCGCCACCCACGGCCCGAAACCCCGACCGGACTGGGTCATCACCGACCTCGGCGCGGTCGAGGCCGACCTCGGGGTGCTCAAGACCGGCAAGGAGGCCGACGTCCACCTGGTCCGCCGGTGGGTGCCGGGCTCACCTGAGCGCGACGTCGTCATGGCCGGCAAGCGCTACCGGTCGAGCAAGCACCGGATGTTCCACCGCGACTCGGGCTACCTCGAGGGGCGCCGGGTGCGGAAGTCGCGCGAGATGCGGGCCATGCGCAACCGCACCTCGTTCGGCAAGGAGCTGATCAGCGGGCTCTGGGCCTTCGCGGAGTTCCAGACGCTCGTGCGGCTCTGGGACGAGGGGCTGCCCGTGCCCTACCCGGTGCAGATGTCGGACGACGAGATGCTGATGGAGTTCATCGGCACCTCCGACGGCCGAGCGGCGCCCCGCCTCGCGCAGGTGCGTCCGGACCCCGAGCTGCTGCCGGTGCTCTTCGAGCAGCTGCGTGAGGCGATGCTCCGGCTCGCCGAGCTCGGCTGGGCGCACGGGGACCTCTCGCCGTACAACGTGCTGCTCGAGGGTGAGGGCGACCGGGCGCGGCTCGTCCTCATCGACTGGCCCCAGGTCGTCGACGTCATCGGCAACCCGCACGGTCCGGAGTTCCTCGAGCGCGACACCCACAACATGTGTGACTGGTTCGCCCGTCGTGGGTACGCGGTGGACGAGGGAGTGCTCTTCGGGGACCTCATGGCGGCGGCGACGTCCCGCTGGTGAGACCGGGCGGCGTCGCGTCGTGTCGTCCCGGAGGAGCCCACAGGTCAGGTGGAGGTCACCCGTTCGTGGGGTGACCTCCATCCCTGTGGCTGGTTGTCGTCCCGGTGGTCGTCAGTCGGCGAGGAAGTCGGCCGGGTGCCCGAACTTGCCGGAGTGCACGAAGGCCTCCAGCGGGAGCCGCGAGCGGGGCAGACGCGCCCGCGTGCGCACCCAGTCCGGCATCTCGGCGTCGTCGTCGGGCCCGGCGGGCAGCCCGAGGGCGATGCCCGTGGTGACGGCCCAGTGCGGCGGCACGGCGAACCGCTCGGTCGCGGCGCGGTGGTCGAAGCCCCCGAACTGGCGCACCTGCAGGCCCATCGAGCGGGCCTGGACGGTGATGTGGGCGACGGCCTGCCCGAGGTCGAACATCGCGTAGTCGCTGTAGGCGATCTCGTGGTCCTCGTCCGTCGCCACCTGGTGCAGCGTCAGGATGATGGCCGACGCGGACGGTGCCCACACCTGGTTGGCCGAGGAGAGCACGTCCACCATGGCGGCGTGGGTGTCGTCCCCGCGCAGCCCGACGATGAAGCCCCAGGGCTGGGAGTTGCCGGCGGACGGTGACCACCGGGCCGCCTCGAGGATGGCCCGCAGGGCCTCGGGGCCGAGCTCGTGGGTCCGGTCGTAGACCATGACGCTCTCGCGGTCGCGCAGCAGCGGGGTGAGCGACTGCGGCTGCGCCGCGACCGGGACCACCGCCGGCGTATGCCGTCCCGTGGGCTGGGCCCGGTCCGTCACGTCGCGCTCACCGTCCTCACGCATCCCACAACCATGCCGCAGCCGCGTCTCTTCCCGGCCGCCCGTGTGGCCGGGACCACTCGGTGAGGGTCAGTAGGCCCGTCCCACGACCGCGAGCACCCCGTCGTCGGACTCCGACGAGGGCACCGACCCGTCGGGCATCGTCAGGCAGCGCACCGTGACGGCCGACTGGGCGAGGGTCGCCTCGCCCTCGGGCCCCAGGGTCGACCACGGGATCGTCGCCCAGCCGGTGCGGGCCGCCTCGGCGGCGTCCTGGAGGGACTCGACGGCGGTGGTGTTGGCGTCGCGGTGCGCCAGCGCGGCGGCATACAACGCGTCGTGGTCCTCCTCGAGCGCCGCCGTGACGGTGTCCACCACGGCGGCCAGCCGCACCGGCGACTTGCCGCCGGCGATGCGGCGCGCGACGGTGACGGACCCCTCGGCGAGGTCACGCGGACCCACCTCGACCCGGACCGGGATGCCCTTGAGCTCGGCGTCGACGGCCCGCCGGCCGAAGGGGGTGTCGACCCGCGCGTCGAGCTCGGCGCGCACCCCGCGTGCGAGCAGGTCGGAGACGACCTGGCGGGCTGCCTCGACGACGCCCTCGCCGTCCTTGACCACCATGACGAGCACCTGGACGGGCGCGAGACGGGGCGGCACGCGCAGGCCCTGGTCGTCGCCGTGTCCCATGATGAGTCCACCGAGCATGCGGGTGGACGTGCCCCACGACGTGGTCCAGCACGTCTCCTGCCGGCCCTGCTCCGAGAGGTAGGTGATGTCGAAGGCCTTGGCGAAGTTCTGCCCGAGCTCGTGGCTCGTGCCCATCTGCAGCGCCTTGCCGTCACGCATCATCCCCTCCAGCGCCAGGGTGTTCGTCGCCCCGGCGAAGCGTTCCCGAGCAGTCTTGCGGCCGAGCACCACTGGCATGGCGAGCATCTCGCGCATGAACGACGCGTAGACCTCCTCGTGGATCCGCTTCGCGTAGAGGCGGGCGTCCTCCTCGGTCGCGTGCGCCGTGTGGCCCTCCTGCCAGAGGAACTCACTGGTGCGCAGGAAGATCCGGGGACGAAGCTCCCACCGGACGACGTTGGCCCACTGGTTGAGCAGCAGGGGCAGGTCGCGGTAGCTCTGCGTCCACTTGGCGAGGTACTCGCCGATCACCGTCTCGGAGGTCGGGCGCACGACCACCTTCTCCTCGAGCTCCTTGCCACCGGCGTGGGTGACGACGGCGAGCTCGGGGCTGAAGCCCTCGACGTGCTCTGCCTCGCGAGTGAGGTAGGACTCGGGGATGAAGAGCGGGAAGTAGGCGTTACGGGCGCCCGCCTCCTTGATGCGCCGGTCCATGTCGGCCTGCATGCGCTCCCAGATGGCGTAGCCGTACGGTCGGATGACCATCGTCCCCCGCACCGGGCCGTTGTCGGCCAGCTCGGCCTTGGCGACGACGTCCTGGTACCAGCGGGGAAAGTCCTCCGACTGGGGGGTGAGCACGGTCTTGGGCATGCGCCCGATCCTACGGGCGCGGCTGCACGCGGCCGCAGACCTTTTGCGCAGGGAGCGTCAGGCGCGCTGCATCGTGGCGACCATGAACGCCTGCCACGCCTCGCGGGAGTCGGCGAGCTCGCCCGGCCCACCGGCCCTCTCGAGGATCTGCGTCGTCGCGTCCCGGGTCACGTCGTCGAAGTCGCCGCTCGGCTCGACGTCGGTGCGACCCCACACGTGGCGGCACATGGCCTGCACCGCCTGCACCTGAGCGTTCGAGCGGCGGATGAGGCGCGGCCTCTCGGGCCCGAAGCGACCGATGTCGACGTGGATGTGGTTGCTGTGCGCGTCGTCGAAGAGATACGTCAGGACGTCGGCGAACTCGTGGTGCAGGCCGGCAGCCGTGCGCCAGTAGAGCGCGAGGCGACGCCGCAGCTCGCTGGCCGGGGCATCGCGCCACTGGTCGTACCGCAGCGAGGTGAGGTCACGCCCGTCGGCGCGGAGTCGGGCGATGTCCATGGCCTCGCCGGAGCTGTGCCACGACGTCGTCGAACCCCGCACCCAAGCACCGTAGGACCGGACCTCGTCGGGGGCCTGACCGATGTGCTTGCGGTGCAGGGCGATCCACCGGTCGAGGCGCGCCCCGAACGGCTCGGTCACGTAGTACGCGGCCGCCCGCCCCGTGACCTCGTAGACGTACGCCGCCGAGCCGATGCGACGCCGCGCCGCGAGGTCCCGGAAGTCCACCGGCTGCGGGTCGATCCGCAGCTCCGGCGGCGACGGCTCGACCAGGCCCGGCAGCTGCGGCAGGGACGGAAGCCCGGGACCGCGCGACACGGCATACGCCCCACCGGCCGCGACGACACCCACGGCGCCCAGCGTCAGCAGCCGGCGACGGGACAGGCCCGCACGGTCACCACCCGCGAGGGGTGGCGTCGTGGCGTCGCCCTCGCGCGGCTGCTGGCTCATGACTGCTCCAACGCGCGAAGGCCGTCGACCGATCCCGCCGCGCCGCCTCACGGATGGGCGCGACGTGCGCGGCTACGCTCCCGCCATGCCCAACGACCGTGCACCGTCGCGGCGCACGGTGCTGCTCGGCGGCGCTGCCCTGGCGACCACCCTCGCGCCCGGCCTCGCCGGGTGCTCGTCCTCGGGCACGAGCGGCCCCGTGCTGTCGGACGGCGTGCTCCCGGACGGCTTCGGCCTCGAGGCGCCGCGGTGGCGGATGGCAGTGCCGCGTGCGGCGCGACCGCGAGGTCTCGTCGTGGCACTGCACGGCTTCGGGGGCTCGGCCGACGACGCGTTCGACCTCGGCTTCGGCGACGCCGTGGAGACCTCGAGGATGGCGCTGGTCTCCGTCGACGGCGGCGACACCTACTGGCACGCCCGCGGGGACGGCAGCGACACCGGGGCCATGGTCAGTGACGAGCTGGTGCCGATGGCCCTCGCCGCGGCGGGGCTCCCTGCGAGCTCGCGGGCCACCTTCCTCGGTTGGTCGATGGGCGGCTTCGGCGCCCTCCTGCTGGCGAGCGACCTCGGCCGGACGCGAGTCAGCGGGGTCGTCGCCGCGAGCGCCGCCCTGTGGTTGAAGGGCAGCCAGACGCCCGCCCGGGCCTACGACGGTCGGGCCGACTTCGACGCGCACTCGATCTTCAACCGGGTGCCGCGGCTCCGGGGCATCCCCGTGCGCCTCGACTGCGGCACCTCCGACCCCTTCATCGCCGCCAACCGGACGCTGGCCCAGCGGCTGCCGGGCGTCGAGGCCCACTTCACCCCGGGCGGCCACGACGACGGCTTCTGGAGCGGGAACGTGGCGGCCGAGATGGCATGGGCGGCGGCCCGCACCTGAGCCGGCGTACGGCCGATCAGGACAGGGCGGCGATGGCCTCCGCGGTCGCGAGGACCTTCTGCGCCGTGTCGACGTGGAGGTTCTCGATGAGGCGGCCTTTCAGGGTCACGACTCCCTTGCCCTCGGCCCGCGCCGTCTCGAAGGCTGCGATGACGGCCCGCGCCTCCTCGACCTGGTCGGCGCTCGGCGCGAAGACCTCGTTGCACGGCCCCACCTGACCCGGGTGGATCAGCGTCTTGCCGTCGAAGCCCCACTCGCGGCCCTGCCGGGCCTCGGCGAGGAAGCCGCCCTCGTCCTTGACGTCGTTGAAGACGCCGTCGACGACCGCGACGCCGGCGGCCCGTGCGGCGAGCAGGGCCAGCTGCAGGCTGGTCGCGATGGCCGCACGGCCGGGTGCGAAGCTCGCCCCGAGCTCCTTGTAGAGGTCGTTGGTCCCGAGCACGAGGCAGCCGAGACGGTCGGAGGCGCGCGCGATCTCCTCGGCGTGCAGCACGGCCACCGGGGTCTCGACCATCGCCCAGAGGCTGGTGTGTTCCGGCGCCCCGGCGGCCTCCATGGCCGACACGAGCGAACGCACCTCGTCGGCCGAGTTCACCTTGGGCACGACGATCGCGTCGGGGCCGGCCGCTGCCGCCGCGGCGAGGTCTGCGTCGTGCCACTGGGAGCCGAGGCCGTTCACCCGGATCGTCAGCTCGCGTCGACCGTAGGCACCGGATCGTGCTGCAGCGCAAGCATTCTCGCGCGCCGCCTCCTTGGCGTCCGGGGCGACGGCGTCCTCGAGGTCGAGGATCAGCGCGTCGACGGGGAGTGTCTTCGCCTTCTCGAGCGCCCGCTCGTTGGAGCTCGGCATGTAGAGCACCGAGCGGCGGGGACGGTATGCCGTCTGCTGCGTCACGAGCTCAGCCTTCCTGGGAGGCGGGCGCGGCGCCATACAGCTCGGCCAGCGCGGGGTCGGTCTGGGAGAGGCGCTCGGCGAGCTCGACGATGACGAGGCACTGCTTGAGGCTCGCGTCGTCCTCCATCTTGCCGTCGAGCATGACGGCACCCGTGCCGTCGCCCATGGCGGCCACGACCCTGCGCGCGTGCGCCACGTCGTCGGCCGACGGGCTGAAGACGCGCTTGGCGATCTCGATCTGCACCGGGTGCAGCGACCACGTGCCGACGCACCCGAGGAGGAAGGCGTTGCGGAACTGGTCCTCGCACGCGACGACGTCCTGGATGTCGCCGAACGGGCCGTAGTAGGGATAGATGCCGTGCATCGCGCACGCGTCGACCATGCGGGCGATCGTGTAGTGCCACAGGTCCTGCTGCGCCGTGGCGCGCTCCCCCGTGACGTCCCCGTCGACGGGGTCGGTGCGCACGAGGTAGCCGGGGTGGCCGCCGCCGACGCGGGTCGTCTTCATCCGACGGTCGGCGGCGAGGTCGGCCGGCCCGAGGGAGAGGCCCTGCATGCGCGGTGAGGCGCCGCAGATCTCCTCGACGTTGACCATACCTCGGGCCGTCTCGAGGATGGCGTGGACGAGGATCGGGCGGGTCAGCCCGGCCTTGGCTTCGAGCTGTGCCAGCAGGCGGTCGACGTAGTGGATGTCCTCGGCGCCCTGCACCTTGGGGACCATGACGACGTCGAGCTTGTCGCCGATCTCGGTGACGAGCGTCGTCAGGTCGTCGAGCGCCCACGGGCTGTCGAGGGCGTTGATGCGGGTCCACAGCTGGGTGTCCGCGCCGAAGTCGGTCGCCTTGGCGATCTCGACGAGGCCGGCGCGGGCTGCCTCCTTGCGGTCGGCCTTGACGGCGTCCTCGAGGTTGCCGAGCAGCACGTCGACGGTGCCGACCATGCCGGGCACCTTGGCGGCCATCTTGGGGTTGCTGGGGTCGAAGAAGTGGATGACCCGTGACGGGCGGGCCGGCACCTGCGTCAGGGGCGTCGGCGCCCCCACCGCGAGCGGGCGGAAGAAGTCCTTGGCGCTGCGCATGCGCGCCAACGTAGCAACGGCAGGACGGGCTGCGTTATGACGACAGTCACGCGTGCCACCTATGAGGGCGGGATCACTATGGTGGCGGTGTGACCGAGCGCGCGACCGACCAGGTGTCCGAGCCCGCAGCCGGTCCCGGCCCGGGTCGCGGGGCGGGCGCCGGCGGTGGTTCCGACGCTCCCGGCGACCCCGTGGCTGCAGGATCCGGGGCTGCAGGACCTGCCAGCGCGGCCGGCGCTGCGGCCCTGCTCAACGAGGCGATGTCGAAGTCCGGGCTGCTGTGGGTCGAGGTCGACGGTGACCGCACCTGGCCGGCCTGGCACGTCTGGGACGACGGTGCCGCCCTCGTCGTCAGCGGCCCGGGTGAGCAGCCGCTCCCGTGGCTGCCCCCGGAGGTCCGGCTCATCCTGCGCAGCAAGGACACAGGCGGCCGGCTGCTCACCGTCCGCGCGCACGTGCACGTCCTCGAGCCGGGCACCCCCGAGTGGGAGCGGGCGACCGGGCTGCTCCGCGCCTCGCGCCTCAACTCCGTCGACGACTCCCTGACCCGGTGGGCCGCCGAGTGCACGGTCACCGCCCTCGTCCCCTTCGACAGCCCCCTCGAGTCACCGGGCGCGTATGCCGCTCACGACCACCGCCAGCCCCCCGCACGGACCGCCGCGACGACCACGGCGTGGCGCCCGTGGCACTGGGGTGGTCGCGGTGAGGAGAAGGCCGCACGCAAGCGCGCCCGCGACGAGCTCAAGGCCGCGAGGCGCGCCGCGAAGGAGCGGGCCAAGCTGCGCAAGAAGCGTCAGCGACGTGGCGCCCGTCGGCGCGGACGTTGACCCCATAACCTTGCCCCATGAGTGCCAGCGCCCGCGTCTTCGTCGCGCGCCTGACCGGACTGAGCGTCTTCGACCCGCTCGGTGACCAGGTCGGGCGGGTCCGCGACGTCGTGGTGATGTTCTCGGCCAACCGCCCAGAGCCCCGCGTCATCGGCCTCGTCGTCGAGGTGCCCGGTCGCCGCCGGGTCTTCGTGCCGATGACGCGCGTGACCTCTATCGACGCCGGCGCCGTCATCACGACCGGCCTGGTCAACATGCGCCGGTTCGAGCAGCGCACCAACGAGGTCCTCGTGGCCGCCGAGCTCTTCGACCGCACCGTGACGGTCACCGCTCCGGAGGCGGTCGAGGCCGGCTTCTCCGAGGCCCTCGTCGAGGACCTCGCCATCGAGCAGGGCCCGCGCCGTGACTGGCTCGGCGTCAAGGTGTTCGTGCGCCAGGCCGCCACCGGTGTGTCGTCGGCCTCCAAGGCCATGTCGCGCCTCGCCCGCCGCCGCTCGGGCAAGACGATGCTCGTCGACATCCGGGACGTCGTGGGGTTGCACGAGCAGCTCGGCGCCCAGAGCGCCGAACGGCTGCTCGAGACCTACGACGACCTCAAGGTCGCCGACCTCGCCGAAGTCATCCACGACCTCAACCCCAAGCGCCGCGCCGAGGTGGCCGCCGCGCTCGACGACGAGCGCCTCGCCGACGTCCTCGAGGAGCTGCCCGAGGACGACCAGGTGGAGATCCTCGCCGGCCTCGCCAACGCCCGAGCGGCCGACGTGCTCGAGGCGATGGAGCCCGACGACGCCGCGGACCTGCTCGCCGACCTGCCGCCCGAGCAGGCCGAGCAGCTGCTGCAGCTCATGGAGCCCGACGAGGCGGCTCCCCTGCGCCGACTGCTCTCCTACGACGAGAACACCGCCGGCGGCATGATGACGACCGAGCCGGTCATCCTGGGCCCGGAGGCGACGATCGCCGAGGCCCTGGCGACCGTGCGTCGAGAGGAGCTCGCGCCCGCCCTGGCCTCGATGGTCTACGTCTGCCGTCCCCCGCTCGAGGCGCCGACCGGCCGCTACCTCGGGCTCGTGCACATCCAGCGGCTGCTGCGCGAGCCACCGCACGCCGCGATCGGGTCGATCATCGACAAGGAGATCGAGCCGGTCGGTGCGGGCGACTCGCTCGAGAAGGTGACCCGGACCCTCGCCACCTACAATCTCGTGTCCCTGCCTGTCGTCGACGACGACGGGCGGCTCATCGGTGCGGTGACGGTCGACGACGTGCTCGACCACATCCTCCCCGAGGACTGGCGTGAGGAACGGCACGAGATCGGGGTGGTGACGTGAGCGAGCGCGCCGAGCGCCGCGTCCCGTCGCGCGCGGTGCGGGGCGACAAGCTGGACCAGCCGCAGGAGCAGCGTGCCCGCGTGCTGCCGAGGATGACGTTCTCGCAGGAGGCCTTCGGCGTCCTCTCGGAGCAGTTCGCGCGACTCATGGGTACCGCGGGCTTCCTCATCGGCATGACGGTCTTCGTCGCCGCGTGGATCCTCTGGAACGTCGCGGCGCCCGCCAGCCTGCGTTTCGACGAGTTCCCGTTCATCTTCCTCACGCTCGCGCTGAGCCTCCAAGCGTCGTACGCCGCACCTCTCATCCTGCTCGCCCAGAACCGTCAGGCCGACCGCGACCGGGTCGCGCTGGAGCAGGACCGCGCCCGCGACGAGCGCAACCTCGCCGACACCGAGTTCCTCACTAGGGAGGTCGCCTCCCTGCGCATCGCCCTGCGGGAGCAGGCGACCCGTGACTTCGTTCGCTCCGAGCTGCGCAACCTCCTCGACGAGCTCGAGGACCGGGCCGTGGTCCGCGGCCGTACCGAGGACCAGCCGCCACCCCAGCAACCCAGCGAGTAGGTCACGACGCACCCGGCCCCGGCACGGGGCGGGCCGCCGTCTGCTCGGTGTGTTGCGGTAGACACCCGGCGTGGTCGGTAGGCCCGGGCACGCGGCATACGATGGAGCACATGTCTGTCGCCGCACTGCCCAGCCGTGACGCCCTCCTCACGGCGCTGTCGAAGGTCAACGACCCGGAGATCCGCAAGCCGATCACCGAGCTCGGCATGGTCAAGTCGGTCGAGATCGACGACGCCGGCAAGGTCGACCTTGCGATCTTCCTCACCGTGTCGGGCTGCCCCATGAAGGAGACCCTGACCAAGGACTCGAGCAACGCCCTCCTCGCGCTCGACGGCGTCACCTCGGTCGAGGTCGAGCTCGACGTCATGAGCGACGAGCAGCGCGCCGAGCTCCGCTCGCAGCTGCGCGGCGGCGCCCCGGAGAAGGAGATCCCCTTCGCCAAGCCCAACAGCCTCACGCGGGTGTATGCCGTCGCGTCCGGCAAGGGCGGCGTCGGCAAGTCGTCGGTGACGGTCAACCTCGCCGCCGCGATGGCCGAGCAGGGCCTGCGCGTGGGCGTCGTCGACGCCGACGTCTACGGCTTCTCGGTGCCGCGGATGCTCGGTGTCGAGCAGCGCCCGACCCAGGTCGACGACATGATCCTGCCGCCCATCAGCCACGACGTGAAGGTCATCTCGATCGGCATGTTCGTGCCCGGCAACCAGCCCGTCGTGTGGCGTGGCCCGATGCTGCACCGGGCCCTCCAGCAGTTCCTCGGCGACGTCTTCTGGGGCGACCTCGACGTGCTCCTGCTCGACCTGCCGCCGGGCACCGGCGACATCGCGATCTCCGTCGCCCAGCTCATCCCGACCGCCGAGATCCTCGTCGTCACGACGCCTCAGCAGGCCGCGGCCGAGGTCGCCGAGCGCGCCGGCTCGATCGCCCTGCAGACGCACCAGCGCGTCGTCGGCGTCATCGAGAACATGAGCTGGCTCGAGCTGCCCGACGGCACCCGTCAGGAGATCTTCGGTTCCGGCGGAGGCCAGGCGGTCGCCGACTCGCTGACGAAGAGCATCGGGGCCCCGGTCGAGCTGCTCGGCCAGATCCCGCTCGACACGCGCCTGCGCGAGGGCGGCGACTCGGGCACGCCGGTCGTGCTCGGCGAGCCCGACTCGGCCGC
This sequence comes from Terrabacter carboxydivorans, assembly GCF_039532035.1. Classification (NCBI taxonomy): domain Bacteria; kingdom Bacillati; phylum Actinomycetota; class Actinomycetes; order Micrococcales; family Intrasporangiaceae; genus Terrabacter; species Terrabacter carboxydivorans. The sequence continues at coordinate 79,108 of NZ_BAAARE010000015.1, forward strand.
GGCCGTCGCACTGCGCGGCATCGCCCGCAGCCTGGGCTCGCGCGCCCGTGGTCTCGCCGGCCGCTCGCTCGGTCTGACACCCGCCGGCCGCTGACCGAACCTGACCCCGGCTGACCCGGCTGACCCCTGGGCCGCACGCCCCGCCTTTCGCCACCGAACGCCGCGTTCGGTGGCGAAAGCGTTGTCGGAGCAGTGAGTTCGTGATCGAACGCTGCGTTCGGTCTGCGCAGGGCAGGCGCCACAGGGCCGGAGCGCAGGCGCACCGGGCGATGGACGGGCGCGGCGGGCGGAGCCGGTCAGGCCAGGGAGTCGACCCACGCGCGGTGCAGGTCGGAGTAGCGGCCGTCGCCCGACGCGATGAGCTCCCCCGGCGCGCCGTCCTCGACGATGCGACCGTGCTCGAGCACGAGGACCCGGTCGGCGTTCTCGACCGTCGAGAGCCGGTGCGCGATGACGACCGCCGTGCGTCCGGCGAGGATGGTCCCGAGGGCCTGCTGCACGAGGCGCTCCGACGGGATGTCGAGCGACGACGTCGCCTCGTCGAGGATGAGCACGGCCGGGTCGGCGAGGAACGCGCGGGCGAACGCGACGAGCTGGCGTTGCCCCGCACTCAGCAGGCCACCGCGGTTGGAGACCGGTGTGGCATACCCCTCCGGCAGGGCCGCGATGAACTCGTGGGCACCGAGCGCCCGGGCCGCGGACTCGACCTGCTCGTCGGTGGCGTCGGGACGGCCGAACCGGATGTTGTCGGCGACCGTGCCGCTGAAGAGGTAGCTCTCCTGCGTCACCATGACGACGGCCCGGTGGAGGTCCTCGGTGGCGACCTGCCTGAGGTCGACGCCGTCGAGCAGCACCGCCCCGCCCGTGGGGTCGTAGAAGCGGGTGGCGAGCTTGGCGATCGTCGTCTTGCCGGCGCCGGTCGTGCCGACGAGGGCCACGGTCTGGCCGGCCGGCACCGTGAGGTCGAGGCCGGGGAGCACGACGGAGCCCTCGACGTAGGCGAAGCGCACGTCGTCGAACCGCACCTCACCCTTCGCGTCAGCCAGTGGCACCGGGTCGACGGGCTCGGGCACGTCGGGCTCCTCCTCGAGCACGCCCGAGAGCTTCTCGAGGGCGGCTGAGGCGGACTGGAAGGTGTTGTAGAACTGCGAGATCTCCATCATCGGCTCGAAGAACTGGCGCAGGTAGAGCAAGAAGGCAGCGAGCACCCCGACCGTGACCTCGCCGTGGTAGGCGAGGTAGCCGCCGTAGAGCAGGACGGCGGCGATCGTGACGTTGCCGATGAGGCGGATGCCGGGCATGAACCAGGCGATGAGCCGGAACGCCACGAGGTTGGCCCGGCGGTACTGGTCGTTGACGTCGTCGAAGATCGCCTGGTTGCGCGGCTCCCGGCGGAAGGCCTGCACCGCCCGGATGCCGTTCATGGACTCGACGAAGTGGACGATGACGAGCGCGACCTTCTCGCGGGTGGCCCGGTAGCTCTTGGCCGACTCCTTGCGGAACCAGTTGGTGAGCAGGACGAGGGCGGGTCCGCAGAGGAGCGCGACGACGCCGAGCTTGACGTCGAGCACCAGCAGCAGCACAGAGGTGCCCACGAGGGTCAGCGCCGCCGTGACCAGCCCGTCGAAGCCGGTCTCGAGCATCTCGTAGATGGCGTCGACGTCGGAGGTCTGGCGCGAGATGACCCGACCGGAGGTGTAGCGGTCGTGGAAGGCCGGGCTGAGCACCTGGAAGTGCCGGAAGACGCGTCGGCGGATCGAGAGCAGGATGTCCTGCCCGATGAGGCCGGACCGGACGAGGAAGAGGTTGCGCGCCACGGCCTGGGTCACGGTGGCACCGAGCACGAGGGCGACGACCAGCAGCAGCGGCTCGAGGTCGCCCGAGGCCCGGATCGGCGGGATGCCGGTGTCGATGCCCTCCTTGACGAGATAGGGGATGGAGAGCCGGGCGGCGTTCTCGACGACCACCACGACCATGAGCCACCAGAGGGCCCGGCGCCAGGGGCGCAGCACCTCGCGCAGGAGGCGGCTGGAGCGCCCGGCCAGGCGGGCCGAGGTCTCCGCCGTCAGGTCACCCTCGATGTCGTCGGCCGCGACACCACGCCACTGCTGGGTCGGCGAGCTCATGCGCGCACCCCCTCGCTCGTCGCGGCTCCGGACCCGTCGGAGGCACCGAACGGACCGGGCCCTCCGGTGTCCGGACCGGGACCGGCCGGCGCGACCGGGTCGGCGGCCAGCAGCTCACGGTAGGCCGGTACGGTCTCGAGCAGCTCCCGGTGGGTGCCGACGTGGGTGATGGTGCCGTGCTCGAGCAGGGCGACCCGGTCGGCGAGGAGCACGGTCGAGGCGCGGTGGGCTACGACGAGGCCGGTGGTCTCGGACAGCACGTTGGACAGCGCCTCCTCGACGAGCTTCTCGGTGTGGACGTCGAGCGCCGAGAGCGTGTCGTCGAGCACGAGCACGGCCGGCTGCGCCAGCACCGCCCGCGCGAGGGCGAGTCGCTGTCGCTGACCGCCCGACAGCGACAGCCCCTGCTCGCCGATGCGGGTGTCGAGCCCCCACGGCAGGTCGTGGACGAATCCGGCCTGCGCGATCTCGAGCGCGGCGAGCACGTCGGCCTCGTCGGCGTCGGACCGGCCGAGGGTGACGTTCTCGCGGGCACTCATGGAGAAGAGCGTCGGCTCCTCGAAGGCGGTGGCCACGAGGCTGCGCAGGACGGCGAGGTCGAGGTCGCGCACGTCGACGCCGTCGATGGTGACGCGGCCGCCGGTCACGTCGAACAGCCGCGGCACGAGGGCGGTCAGGGCGGTCTTGCCCGAGCCGGTGGCACCGACGAGCGCCAGGGTCTGGCCGGGCGGGACGTCGAGGTTGACGTCGCGCAGCACCGGCTGGTCGGGGGCGTCAGGGAAGGCGAAGTCGACGTGCTCGAGGCGCAGGTGCCCGCGCGGGGCCCGCACCCCCTGGTCACCGGCGACGATGTCGGGCTCGGTGTCGAAGATCTCGAGGACCCGGGCGGCGGCCGTCATGGCCTCCTGGGCCATGGCGAGGATGACCCCGAGCGAGGAGACCGGCCAGACGAGCGAGAGCAGGAGGGTGATGAAGGCGACGAGCTCGCCGGGCGTCAGGGCCCCGCGCCCGACACCGATGGCGCCGAGCAGGAGCACGACGACGACGGCGAGGTTGGGGATGACCTCGAGGAAGGTCCAGAACTTCGCCGAGAGCCGGACCTTCTCGAGGCTCGTCGCGCGCAGCTCGAGGGCCGCCTCGTCGTAGCGCGCCGCCATGTGGTCGCTGCGGCCGAAGGACTTGATGACCCGGATGCCGACGGCGCCCTCCTCGGCCTGGGTCGCGAGGTCGCCCTGCTGGTCCTGCACGCGGCGCGACACGAGCACGTAGGCCTTCTCGAAGCGCATCGACAGCCAGACGATCGGCGCGGCCGTCGCGGCCACGACGAGCCCCAGCGGCCAGTACATCGTCAGCAGCACGATGGTGACGACGAGGACCTGCAGGATGTTGACCACGAGGAAGAGCAGCCCGAAACCGCTGAAGCGGCGGATGGCCGAGAGGTCGGTCGTGACCCGCGAGAGCAGCTGCCCCGACTGCCAGCGGGTGTGGAAGCTCATCGGGAGCGCCTGCAGCCGCTCGTAGAGGTCGCGCCGCAGGTCGGTCTCGAGCCCGAGCACGGCGTTGGACTGCACCCATCGGCGCACGAAGATGAGCACGGCCTCGAGGACACCGAGCGCGAGGGCGAGCAGGCCGAGCGGCAGCACCGGGGCGAGCTCGTGCCGCGTGATCGGCCCGTCGATGATCGCGCGGGTGACGAGCGGGATCGCGATCGTCAGGCCGACACCGGCGAGCGACACGGTGAACATGACGACGAGGGCCCACCGGTGGGGCCGGAGGTAGCCCCGGAGGCGCCACAGGGACCGGACGGAGGCGGGTGGGTTCGAGGTCGGGTCAGCAGGCATCAAGCAGGACGATAACCCCGACGTCCGACACTGATGCCTCTGGGTCAGAGATTCAGGTCGCTTCGCTGTCCCACGGCGTCGGCACGGAGGGGTCGTGGCCCTTCGGGGTGCTGACCGGCTTGTCGGCCGCCGGCGAGGGCGCGTAGTCCTCGTCGGGCGGGGAGGCGAGCGCGTCGCGCACGATCTTGCGCGGGTCGTACTGGCGCGGGTCGTAGGCCCGCCAGTCGACGTCGGAGAACTCCGGACCCATCTCGTCCTTGAGCTGCTGCTTGGCGCGGTCGGCCATGCTGCGCGCCTGGCGGACGAACTTGCCGAACTTGGCGGCGTACTCGGGCAGACGCTCGGGACCCAGGATGAGGATCGCGAGCAGACCGAGCAGGAGCAGCTCCCACCCGTTGATGTCGAACACAGTCCCTCGCTTCCACGCGTACCGGCTGCGCCATCCTACGGTGGCGAGCCGAGAGCTACTTGGCCGGATCGGCCTCGAGCGTCATCTTCAGCTCGAGCTCCTGGCCGTCCCGCTGCACCTTGAGGGTCACGGTGTCGCCGACGGCCCTCGCGCGGATCGAGACGATGAGCTGGTCGGGGGTGCGGATGCGCTTGCCCTCGAAGCCGACGATGACGTCGCCGGGCTTCACGCCTGCCTTGGCCGCGGGGCCGCCGGCCGTCACGGAGCCGGCCTTGTCGTCGACCTGCGCGCCCTCGCCGCTGAAGGTGCGGTCGAGGCTGACGCCGATGACGGGGTGGGTGGCCTTGCCGGTGGCGATGAGCTGGTCGGCGGTGCGCCGGGCCTGGTCGCTGGGGATGGCGAAGCCCAGCCCGATGCTGCCGCCGGTCGAGCCGCTCGTGCCGGGCACCCGGGCGATGGCGCTGTTGACGCCGATGACCTTGCCCGTCATGTCGAGCAGCGGGCCGCCCGAGTTGCCGGGGTTGATGGCGGCGTCGGTCTGGATGGCGTTGATGTAGGAGGACTCACCGGGGTCGCCGGGCTGCACGGGCCGGTTGAGGGCGCTGACGATGCCGGTGGTGACGGTCTGGTCCAGACCGAGCGGCGCGCCGACGGCGATGACCTGGTCGCCGACGACGACCTTGTCGGAGGGGCCGAGCGTCAGGGGCCTGAGGTCGGTGCGGTTGATCCGGAGCACGGCGAGGTCGTAGCTCGCGTCGCGCCCGACGATCGTGGCCTTCTCGGTGTCGCCGTTGCTGAGGACGACCTCGATGTCGCCGTTGACGCCCGGCTCGACGACGTGGTTGTTGGTCAGGACGTGGCCCTTGTTGTCGAGCACGAAGCCGGAGCCGGTGGCCGAGCCCTCGCTGCCGGCGTCGACCTTGATCGTGACGACGCTGGGCAGCGCGTTGGCCGCGATGTTGGCGACCGACCCGGCCGGGCGCTGCGTCGCGCCGGCGCCGGGCTCGGGCAGGGTCGACCCGCCGAGGCTGATGCGCGACTCGACGAGCTGGCCGGCGATGCCGCCGACGACGCCGGAGAGCAGGCAGAGGGCGACGACCGCCGCTGCGAGCCGGCCGCGACCGCGTCGCCGTGCGGGCTGAGGGGCATCGGTGAGGAGCACGCCTCCCGGGCCGCCGGGGGCCGCTGCCGACGTGGACTCGCTGCCGGGTGCGGCAGGAACGGGGCCTGCGTATGCCGGGTGCTGGGCACCCGTCTGCGCGCTCACGACGGGCGTGGCCGGGCTGACGTCGGGGTCGGGTCCCGGAGCAGGCGCCGGAGGCGCGTAGGCCGAGCGATGGGCCTCCTCGGCGCGGGCGTCGGCGCGGTCGCTCCCCCACGACGAGTCGGCGCGGGCCGGGACGGCGGCGCCCTCGATGGGGTGCTCGCCGCCGAAGACGTCGAACCAGGCGTCGTCGCCGGCGTCGTGAGGCCGCCTCGACGGGATCGCGCGCGTGTCGTGCAGGTCGATGATGCCGGTCTGCTCCCGGGCAGGGGCGGACTCGACGGGGTGGCCGGCCGACGAGGGTTCGCCGGGTGCAGCAGGCTGCTCGGGGGCTGCCGCGGGATCGGGGCCCGGCGTCGTCGGCTCGTCGCTCATGGACCTGATTGTGCCGAACGGACGTTGACGACCCGAACCGGGGCCACGACACCGGAGGCGGTGCCGAGTGCCCGGGTCGAGGCACGGGTGGTCACCACCCAGTAGGGCACGTTGCCGCTGCCGACGTCGCGGGAGACCTGAGCGTCGCGCGTGACCGGCGTGACGCGGTCGCCGGGCAGGACGGACCCGCCGAAGTTCACGGCGCTGACCGAGCTGTCGCCGAAGCTCGCCACCGGGCCGCGGACCGAGGGGACGCGCGAGCCGGGGACCGGCGCGATGGCCAGGCCCCAGGCCGCCGCCACGGAGGCGCCGGCGGCGATCGAGGCCACGACCGCGGCGCGCATCGGCGAGCGGTGCAGGGCGGGTGCGGTCGGGCGCACGGTGGGCACCGGGTCGTAGGAGGGGGCGGACGGCATACGCAGGCCGAGGGGCGGCAGCGGGATGCGGGGGCCGGACGACGCGGGCGGGGCGGGAGGGGGCTGCGGGGCGCCGGCGGTGGCGCCGAGCCCCATGAGGGAGGTTCGCAGGCTCATGGGGACGCCTGTGTCGGAGCGCAGCGCGGCCACGATGCGGCGCTCCTGGTCGGCCGCGGCGCGGCAGAGGGTGCAGCAGACGAGGTGCTTGTCGTAGAGGTGCAGCATCGCCGGCGGCAGGGCGCGGTCGACGTAGGCCCGGACGTGGCCCTTGAGGTGCGGCGTCACGACATCACCTGCCGGTCCTAGCGCGAGCTCGCGGCGACGCGACGGCCGGGCAGGCGCAGGCCTGCACGCGCGGCGCGCGACTCGGGCTTGGCGGGACGGGCGGCAGCGGCCACCTCGGGGGCGCGGTGCGCGAGGGCCTCGCGCAGCTGGGCGCGGCCGCGGTGGATGCGCGAGCGGACGGTGCCGAGCTTGACGCCGAGCGTGGCGCTGATCTCCTCGTAGGAGAGGCCCTCGATGTCGCACAGGACGACGGCGGCGCGGAACTCCGGCGCCAGCGCGTCGAGCGCCCGCTGCACGTCGTCGTCGAAACGCGCGTCGTGGTACGTCTGCTCGGGGCCCTTCTCGTAGCTCGGCAGCCGTCCGGCGGCGTCGTCGGGCAGCGAGTCGAAGCGGATGCGCTGCTTGCGGCGCATCTTGTCGAGGAAGACGTTGGTCGTGATGCGGTGCAGCCAGCCCTCGAAGGTGCCCGGCTGGTAGGAGTGCAGCGAGCGGAAGACGCGCACGAATACGTCGTGCGTCAGGTCCTCGGCGTCGTGCGGGTTGCCCGTGAGGCGGTAGGCCAGTCGGTAGACGCGTGCCGAGTGCTGCTCGACGATCTCCTCCCACGTGGGAGGAGTCCACGTCGAGTCGGCCTGCTCCACCGAGGTGGGAGAGGTGGACGTCACGCTGGTGCTCACAGGGGGCCGGGCCTTTCAGGCTGAGGGTTCAACGACAAGAACGCCATCTGTTCTCGTTTCGTTCCCGTCGATCGTCTCGGATGGGGCTGTCCCGCCGCCAGCCGGAACCTGTGGTTTCGCTGTGGGCGGCCGCTGGTGCTCAGGGAGCCTGCTCGCTGCCGTCGTGCGGGACGGCCTCGTGGTGGGCCAGGCCGTGCGTGCGGCGGTCCTCCTTCATCTCCGCCTCGAAGAGGTGGCGTCGGCCACCCACGAGGTCGTCGCGCGCGGAGGCCTCGAGGCGCTTGAAGGTGGCGTAGTAGTCGTCGTCGTACTCCTCGACGATCTGGAAGGTCCACCGACCCTGGACGACGTTGCGACCGACGAGCTCGGTCTGGAGGCGCTCGGCGAGCTCGTCGTGGCCGGCCTCGCGGAAGAGGTCCACCGCCTCGCCGAGGGTGAGGTCGGCCATCCCCGAGAGCCGGTGGAAGCCGTAGAGGTGGCCGCGGGCGTCCTCGACGACCTCGAGGGCCTCGGACAGCTTGCCGAGAGCCTCCACGGTGGCGTCGTCGACACCCTGCGGGCGCCGGTGCTCACGGGTCGGTGCGTCCTTGTCGTCCATGACCCACTCCTTACCCTCTCGGGGGCGACGGGGTGCCGAAACCGCCCGGTTCGTCACAGTAGGGTGACGAACATGAGCAGTCAGAAGGTCGCGGCGTGGTCGCACGCCGAGGAGTTCGTCACCCCGACCGAGCACGTCGACGAGGCCGCCCACCGCGGTGAGGAGCTCGGCGCGCCGGCCGTCGGCAACGGGGTCGGCGCCGTCCTGCAGATGCTCGCCGCGGCGACCGGCGCCAAGGCCGTCATGGAGATCGGCACCGGCGCGGGCGCCTCCGGCCTCTGGCTCCTCGGCGGCATGCCCGCCGACGGCATCCTCACCACGATCGACCTCGAGACCGAGCCCCAGCGCGCGGCCCGCGACGCCTTCGCCGCCGCAGGCATCGCCCACCAGCGCACCCGCGTCATCGCCGGTCGCGCCCTCGAGGTGCTCCCCCGCATGACCGACGGCGCCTACGACCTCGTCGTCGTCGACGCCGACAAGGAGGAGTACCCCGACTACCTGGCCCAGGCCACGCGCCTGCTCCGCCGGGGCGGCACGCTCGTCATGACGTGGTCCGACAAGGAGTCCGACCCCGCCAACCGCGACGCCGAGACCCGCACGCTGCGCGAGGTGGGCCGCACCATCCGCGACCACGAGCAGTTCACCGTCTCCCTCCTGCCCGTGGGCGAGGGCCTGCTGGTCGCCGTCAAGCGCTGACCACGTATGCCGGGTGGCGCGCCACCCGGCATACGTGCTCGTCCGCGTGGGCAGCGAGACGGCCCCCGACCGTGAGGTCAGGGGCCGTCGAACCTGGATCAGGCGGAAGGGTCAGTTGACGCCGTCACAACCCTGGATCGCGTCACGCAGAGCTGCAGCCTCGTCGGGGGTCATCTCGACGACGAGACGCCCGCCGCCCTCAAGGGGCATCCGCAGCACGATGCCGCGGCCCTCCTTGACGACCTCGAGCGGGCCATCGCCGGTCCTCGGCTTCATTGCTGCCATGGTTCCCCTTCCCTAGGAATCCTCGGTCTTTGGCACCATTATTCCGTGTCTCGTTTGCGAGACCTAATTGGGGATGTGACAGAGGGCACGTCATGGTCGCGACGGGCCCGCCACGCTTCCACCGGGGGACGGATTGGGACAGAGTGACGGCCATGACGCAGACGCCCGACTCCCCCTCCACCGCCCCCCTGCTCGTCGAGGTCGCCGACGGCATCGCCTGGCTCCGGCTCAACCGGCCCGAGGCGATGAACAGCCTCGACAACGCGCTCAAGGACGCGCTCGTCACCGCGCTGCGCGAGGTCGGCGAGGACCCGGCGGTCCGCTGCGTCGTGCTCACCGGCACCGGCCGCGCGTTCTGCGTCGGCCAGGACCTCAAGGAGCACGTGCGCAGCCTCGGCGACCCGACCTCGACCCTCGCCACGACCGTCACCGACCACTACAACCCCATCGTCATCGCCCTGTCGACGATGAACAAGCCGGTGGTCGCGGCGCTCAACGGCGTGGCGGCGGGGGCCGGGATGAGCTTCGCGCTCGCCTGCGACTTCCGGATCGCCTCGGAGCAGGCCGGGCTCAACACCTCGTTCGCCGGCATCGCGCTCTCGTGCGACTCGGGTGCCTCGTGGACGCTGCCGCGGCTCGTCGGGCCGGCGCGCGCCAAGGAGCTGCTGCTGCTCCCCCGCACCGTGCCGGCGGCCGAGGCCCTGGCGATGGGTCTCGTGACGAAGGTCGTGCCCGACGCGGAGCTGGAGGCGGGGGTCACCGAGCTGGCCCGGACCCTCGCGGACGGCCCGACGCTCGCCTACGGCTCGATCCGTCGCGCGGTGGCCCACTCGGCGGGCACCGACCTCGCCGACGCCCTCGCCAACGAGGCGGAGCTGATGGCCCTGACGGGCGGCAGCAGCGACCACCGCGCCGCCGTCGACGCCTTTTTGGCCAAGGAGAAGCCCACCTACACCGGCGCCTGACCCAACGCCGTCCGCCGTCGTCACGGCCTCGCGACAGCTCTGGTCAAGCGGATAGGCCTTGACCGACGGATGGATCTGCCGATGGTCCTGCGTCTGATGTGGTGATCACCCCACCAGACGCAGGACTATTCGGCGGACCACCGGTCAGCACTCTCAGCCTGCCCGCCCGAGCGGCAGTGTCGGACGCTCCGTCGCCGTGACCGGGGCTCGCGTCCCGGTTCGTGCCGCCTCCGCGTGCGCCAGCTCGATCCGGACGAGCTGGGCCATCGGGTCGCGCGCGAGCGCCGACGGTGTCACACCCACGACGACGACCCGCGCGGCTGACAGGTCCGACGCCTGCTCGACGGTGTCGTCCCAGGCCAGGCCGTCGGCATGGAACGCCCTCGACTGCACCAGCACGGCCATGCCGACGTCATCCAGCCAGACATCCGGTGAGGTGAGGACCCGCCCGTCGGGCCCGGTCAGCACCGGGTTGGCCATCGGCTCGGGCAGTCGATCCGAGGTGCGGAGCAGCGCCAGCAGGTCGGCCTCCGGAGCCGACCAGGCGCCGGCAGCGACCTCAGCCAGCACCCGACGCAGGCGTCGCGAGTGCTGACGCCCCCGCGCGTCGACCCAGTGCTCGAGGTCATCGAGGCGGACGAGCCGGCGCTGCACCGCCTCGATCACGAGGGCACGCGCGCTGCGATCGTCGGGGGTCTCGACCGCAGCATCGACGACGGCCCGGGCGAGGCATCCGAGCCGGAGGGACCCCCGCGGCACGAGTGGCTCTCCGAGCAGCGTCGTGCTCCGGATGTCGACCCACGCGACACGACGGGACCGACGCGGCGCCGGGACAAGGACCCGGATCGGAAACCGGACCTGACACGCCCGCAGTCCGTGCAGTGCCGCAGCGGTCGAGCCTGCCAGCCACGCGCCGTCGCCTCCGAACAGCTGCGCGGCGACGAGCCGCTGCTCCTCGGTCGGCAGGCCGGTCTGGAGGACGTAGATCCCCGGCAGCAGCAGGCGCCAGTCCCGGCCGACCCGCCAGCGCAGCGTCTCGCGGCTGACACCCGACGCGAGAAGCTGGGCCCGGGTCAGGACCCCGCACTGGGTCCGGGCGAGAGCCAGGGCCGTCTCGGTGAGCGCCATGCCTCGAGACTGGAGGCAGCGGCGTGTCGACGCCTGCGAGCCGCGCCCGGCTGTGGACAGTCGAGGCCGGGTCGGGGCGGGTGTGGATGGTGGCTCCCGTATGGACCGACCCATCGACTGCGGGATGGTCCTGCGCTCGGTGGGGTGATCACCACACCGGGCGCAGGACCATCTGCCGGTCCATCCTCAGCCGGACGGTGGGTCCGGGCGTGGGTGAGGTCTGGTCGGGTCGGGTCACGGCGGGTAGTCGCTCGGGGGGACGAAGCGCCAGAGGATGTCAGTCCAGTAGTACTGGCCGACCACGCAGAGCACGAGCAGCGGCACGAACCGCCACAGCAGCCGCTTCCACGTGTTGCCGCGCCGGTCGGCCCACCCGGCCCCGAGCACGACGACGAGGATCGGGAAGAGCGGGATGAGGTAGCGGAAGATGCTCGTGAACGGGTCGAGCACCGCTGCCAGGTAGGCCGGGTAGGCCAGCGTCCAGGTGCGCAGGTCGGCCCCGAGCGCCCGGGCCCACGGCCCCGCCACCACGGCGACGAGCAGGAGTGGCACGACGACGAGCAGCACCGGTCCCCAGGTGTCACCGAAGGTGTACTTCGACATGCCGAGCCACGGCGTGAACGGCTCGACGGTCCCCGACCCGCGCCAGGTCGCCATCGTGTCGGTGTAGGCCGACCGCACGCCGGTCACCCACCAGGCGATGGCGGGCCAGAGCAGCCCGGCGACGCCGCAGCCGACGAGCGCGGCGGCCATGGCGGCATACGTGCCCCTCGTGACGGGTCGCTCTCGGCGCGCCCGCCAGCGCAGCACGACGACCACGAGCGTGACGAGCCCGAGCGGCACGGCGATCGGTCTCGACAGGCCGACGAGCAGGGCCACGACCGTCGCGACCAGCCACCGCTCCTTCGCCAGCGCGTAGAGGTAGCCGACGAGCAGCAGCATCGCGAGCGACTCGGTGTAGGCCAGCTGCAGCGCCACCGACGCGGGGAAGCTCGCCCACAGCGCCACGACGAGGTAGGCCGCGGGCTCGCCGATGCGGTCGCGCAGCAGCATCCCCATGAGCACGGCCGCACCCGCACCGCACAGCAGCGCGATGCTCGAGCCGACGGCCGGGAAGCCGAGGCCGGTGACGGACATGCCGGCGCGGGCCAGGAACGGGAAGAGCGGGTAGAAGGCCCAGGCGTTCTGCTGGACGTTGCCGCCCTCGCTCATCGGCAGCGTCGACGGGTAGCCGTGCAGCGCGATGGTCTGGTACCACTGCCCGTCCCACAGCGCCGTGAACGGGAAGTACGACACCGGCACGTCGTCGCCGCCGGTCATGCCGGAGGGCACCTGGTGCTGCATGACGACGAGCAGGATCGTCGTCGTGACGACCCGGGCCAGCGCGTAGACGGCGAGCAGGCAGGCGATGAAGACGCGGCGAGGCCGCAGGGCGAGCCCCTCGGTCATGTGGTGGGTTCGCGGCCGACCGTCGGATCGGACGGCGTAGGCGCCTCGGCCGTCGGGGCCGGAGCGTCGCGGGCCACGGCCGGCTCAGGGCGTTGCTTCTGCTGGGTGGGCTCGGCCGGCTCGAGAGCCTCGGTCGGCGCGGAGGCCTCATTCGGCGCGGCAGCCTCGTCCGGCTCGGGGGCCTCGGTCGGCGCAGCCGTCTCGGCCGGCTCACGCGTCCGGGCGGGGGCCTCGTCGCCGCGCAGGACCGCGATCTCCTCGTCCTTCTCGCGCAGCTCGCGCCGCAGCCGGTCGACCACCCCGTCGACCTGGCTCATCCGGTAGCCGCGCGCGCCGACGTCGAAGACGAGGTCGTCGAAGTCGGCGTCACGGATGGGCTCGTCGGGCAGCGGCTCGTGGCTGAGGCTCGTGGTGCCGCGCCCGAGACCGCCACCGGCGAGACCCAGGACGAGGGCGACGACGAAGCACAGGACGATGATCGCGACGACGAGGATGAACCACTTCACGCCGGCCGCTCCTCGTAGGTGCGGATGGCACGGACGGCCTCGTGCGGGTCGTCGGTGAGGAGGATGCGGTCGAGGTCGGCGGGGCCGATCATGCCCTCGGCGAGCACGGTGTCGCGCATCCAGTCGATGAGGCCCTGCCAGTACGCGACCCCCATGAGCACCACAGGGAACTCGGTCACCTTCTGCGTCTGGGCGAGGGTCACGGCCTCGAAGAGCTCGTCGAGGGTGCCGAAGCCGCCCGGCAACACGATGAAGCCGCGGGAGTACTTGAGGAACATGACCTTGCGCGCGAAGAAGTAGCGGAAGTTGATGCCGAGGTCGACGTACTCGTTGAGCCCGGTCTCGAAGGGCAGCTCGATGCCGAGCCCGACCGAGGTGCCGTCAGCCTCGTAGGCACCCTTGTTGGCTGCCTCCATCGCGCCCGGTCCCCCGCCGGTGATGACGGCGTAGCCCGCCTCGGCGAGCAGCCGCCCGACCTCGACACCCATGGCGTATGCCGGGTCGTCGGCTCCCATGCGCGCCGAGCCGAACACAGCGACGGCCGGCCCGAGCTCGGACAGGGTGCCGAAGCCCTCGACGAACTCGGACTGGATGCGCATGACGCGCCAGGGGTCGGCGTGCAGCCAGTCGGTGCGCTGGCGCGTCTCTAGCAGGCGCTGGTCGGTCGTCGTCTTGGGCACCTTGTGGCCGCGCAGGGTCACGGGGCCGGTCTGCCGGCGGTCGGCGCGGACGCCGGACGACGCCTCGGGCACGGGCTGGTGGTCGGTCACAGCGTCACCCTATGCAACGCGGTCAGCGGAGCCAGCGCAGCAGGGCGGCCTCGGCGTCGACGTACTGGTGGACGGGGCAGCGCTCGTCGTCCATGTGCGCGAGGTTGGGGTCGCCGGGCCCGTAGTTGACGGCCGGGATGCCGAGCGCCGAGAAGCGCGCGACGTCGGTCCAGCCCTCCTTGGGGTTGACCTCGACGCCGAGGGCCTCGATGAAGGCCTGGGCGGCGGGCAGGTGCAGCCCCGGGCGCGCACCGTCGGCGGCGTCGGTGAGCGTCACGTCGAAGCCCTCGAAGACGCGGCGCACGTGGGCCAGCGCCTCCTCGGTGTCCTTGTCGGGCGCGTAGCGGTAGTTGACCGTGACGGTGCAGCGGTCGGGGACGACGTTGCCGGCGATGCCGCCGCTGATGCCGACGGCCTGCAGCGCCTCGTGGTAGTCGAGCCCGTCGACGGTGATGGTCTCGGCCTCGTAGGCGGTCAGGCGTGACAGCACCGCCGCGGCGTCGTGGATCGCGTTGTGGCCCTTCCACGGACGGGCCGAGTGGGAGGCAATGCCCTTGGTGACGATCTCGACGCGGAGGGTGCCCTTGCAGCCACCCTCGATGGCGCCGTTGGTCGGCTCGAGCAGCACGGCGAAGTCGCCGGCGAGCAGCTCGGGGTCGGTCTCGGCGAGGATGGCCAGGCCGTTGTACTGGCCCTCGATCTCCTCGCACTCGTAGAAGAGGAAGGTGAGGTCGCGGGTGGGCTCGGCGACCTCCGCCGCGATCCGCAGCATGACGCCGACGCCGCCCTTCATGTCGACCGTGCCCCGGCCCCAGAGCTCGCCGTCGACGTGCCGGGTGGGCAGGTTGGGCACCGAGGTCAGCGGGACGGTGTCGATGTGCCCGGCCAGCACGACGCGCTCCGCCCGGCCGAGGGAGGTGCACGCCACGACGGTGTTGCCGTGGCGGGAGACCTCGAGGTGGGCGAGCGGCCGCAGGGCCGCCTCGATGGCTCCGGCCAGTGCCGCCTCGTCCCGGCTCACCGACTCGATGTCGCACACGGCCGCCGTCAGCGACGTCACGTCGGCCGAGAGGTCGAGGGAGACGGAGGTGGTCGGGTCGGCGGACGAGGAGGTCGACGGCATACGCCGAAGGTTATCCGCAGCCCCCGCCCCGGCGGAGGGCAGCGGGGGCGCCGGACGCGGCGCGGCGTCCGCGGCGTGGGTCGCCGTCACACTCCGGCCCCGACGCCCCATATCCTTGCGGCCATGTCGGAGCGCAACGCATGGGGTCACGGACTGACGACGATCACGGACGACGGGCAGGTGCTCGACACCTGGTTCCCGCAGCCCGCCCTCGGTGACCGCCCCGCGGACGCCGCGGCGCCGGAGGGGCTGGACGCGCTCGTCGGGACCGACGAGGCGCGCCGGGTCCGCACCGAGGTCCGTCTCGTCGAGATCGACCTCGACGCCGCCCCCGCGGACGCGCCCGACGCCTACCTGCGCCTGCACCTGCTCTCGCACTGCCTCGTCCGGCCGAACACCGTCAACCTCGACGGCGTCTTCGGCACCCTGCCCAACATCGTCTGGACGAGCGCCGGCGCCTGCCCGGTCGAGGGCTTCGAGCAGACCCGGCTGCGGCTGCGCGCCCGGGGCCAGCACGTGGCCGTCTACGGCGTCGACAAGTTCCCGCGGATGACCGACTTCGTCGTGCCGCAGGGCGTGCGCATCGCCGACGCCGACCGCGTGCGGCTCGGCGCCCACCTCTCGGCCGGCACGACCGTCATGCACGAGGGCTTCTGCAACTTCAACGCCGGCACCCTCGGCACCTCGATGGTCGAGGGCCGCATCGTGCAGGGCGTCGTCGTCGGCGACGGGTCCGACATCGGGGCCGGGGCCTCGATCATGGGCACGCTCTCCGGCGGTGGCACGGAACGCGTCAGCATCGGCGAGCGTTGTCTCGTCGGAGCCAACGGTGGCATCGGCATCGCGCTCGGCGACGACTGCGTCGTCGAGGCCGGGCTCTACGTGACGGCGGGCACGAAGGTGACGCTTCCCGACGGCACCGTGGTCAAGGCCAAGGAGCTGTCGGGCTCGAGCAACGTGCTCTTCATCCGCAACAGCGTGACCGGTGCCGTCGAGGCCCGCGACCGCAAGGGAACCGGCATCACGCTGAACGCCGCGCTCCACGCCAACGACTGACCTGACCGGCCCGACCCGGTTCAGCACAGAGCCGGACCACCCGAGGACCAGACCCCCATGCCGACGAAACGACCGGGCCCGACCCTTGCCGACTCGCGGCGCCGCTCACCGGCGCGTCGCCGTCGCCGGTGGGTGACCGTGCTGCTCGTGCTCGCCGTCCTCGGCACCGCCGGGTGGTTCGGGGCGCGCTTCCTCATCCAGAGCGTCGTCAACCCGCAGTGCACGATCCAGGCTGCCGGGACCACCGAGACCTTCGACCCGGACCAGACGGCCAACGCAGCGCTCATCTCGGCGCTGTCGGTCAAGCGCGGCCTGCCGCCTCGGGCGGCGACCATCGCGCTGACCACGGCGTTCCAGGAGTCGAAGATCCGCAACCTGCGCTACGGCGACCGTGACTCCTTGGGCCTGTTCCAGCAGCGGCCCAGCCAGGGGTGGGGCACGGCGGAGCAGATCCTCGACCCCGTCCACGCGACGAACGCCTTCTACGACGCCCTCGTGAAGTTCAAGGGCTACGAGACGGCCGACATCACCACGATCGCCCAGCAGGTGCAGAAGAGCGGCTTCCCCGAGGCCTACCGTGACCACGAGGGGCAGGGCCGCGTGCTCGCCTCGACCCTGACCGGCCACTCCCCCGCGGGACTCACGTGCCGCCTCGACGCGGTGAAGTCGAGCGCCAGCCCGCAGCGCGTCGCGAGCGACCTCGTCCAGCAGATGGGGGTGAGCTCGGCTCGACCCGGCTCCGGCTACCTCACCGTCACGGCGCGGGACACGACCACCGCGTGGGCCGTCGCCCAGTGGGCCGTCGCGCGTGCGGAGATCTACGGCGCCACCAAGGTCAGCATCGGCGACCGCGCCTGGCTGCGCTCGGCCGGCGACGAGGGCTGGTCGCGGGGCGTGGCCGGCACGACGGTCACGATCAACCTCGGCTGAGCCACCCGGCATACACCACCCGGGGCACGCCCTCCCCGACACCGGGCCCGCCTGCGCAGGGCCACCGGGGAGCACGACCACCCGGCAGACGGCGATCCGGCACAAGGCCACCCCGCGCTCGGGTCACGCGTCCACCGTGGGGTACGCGAACGGCCCGCCCCGCTGGTGCGGGACGGGCCGTCGTGCGGTCCGGTGAGCGCGTGGCTCAGGCGGGATAGCTGCGCTCGGCCTCGCCGGTGTAGATCTGGCGCGGGCGGCCGATCTTCGTCTCGGGGTCGGTCATCATCTCGCGCCACTGGGCGATCCAGCCCGGGAGGCGGCCGATGGCGAAGAGGACCGTGAACATCTTCGACTCGAAGCCCATGGCCTTGTAGATGAGGCCGGTGTAGAAGTCGACGTTCGGGTAGAGGCGTCGCTCGACGAAGTAGTCGTCGGCGAGCGCGATCTCCTCGAGGCCCTTGGCGATCTCGAGCAGCGGGTCGTTCTGGCCGAGCTTCTCGAGGATGTCGTCGGCGGCCTTCTTGATGATGGCCGCGCGCGGGTCGTAGTTCTTGTAGACGCGGTGCCCGAAGCCCATGAGGCGGACACCGTCCTCCTTGTTCTTGACCTTCTCCATGAACTTCTTCGGGTCGTCGCCCGACTCGTGGAGCTTGCCGAGCATCTCGAGGACGGCCTGGTTGGCGCCGCCGTGCAGCGGGCCCGACAGGGCGTGGATGCCGGCCGAGACCGAGTTGAAGAGGTTCGCGTGGGCCGAGCCGACGAGGCGCACCGTCGAGGTCGAGCAGTTCTGCTCGTGGTCGGCGTGCAGGATGAAGAGCAGGTCGAGGGCCTTGGCGACGGTCGGGTCGACCTCGTAGGGCTCCACGGGGTAGCCGAACGTCATCCGCAGGAAGTTCTCGACGAACGACAGCGAGTTGTCGGGGTACATGTACGGCTGGCCGACGCTCTTCTTGTGCGCCATGGCCGCGATCGTCGGCAGCTTGGCGAGCAGGCGCACGGTCGAGATCTCGACCTGCTCCTGGTCGAAGGGGTCGAGGCTGTCCTGGTAGAACGTGCCGAGCGCCGACACGGCCGAGCTGAGCACCGGCATCGGGTGGGCGTCACGCGGGAAGCCGTTGAAGAAGGCGCGGAGGTCCTCGTGCAGCATCGTGTGCCGACGGATGGAGTCCTCGAAGCGCGTCAGCTCCTCGGGGGTGGGGAGCTCGCCGTAGATGAGCAGGTAGGAGACCTCGACGAACGTCGACTTCTCGGCCAGCTCGGCGATCGGGTAGCCGCGGTAGCGCAGCACGCCCTCGTCGCCGTCGATGTAGGTGATCGCGCTCTTGCACGACGCGGTGTTGACGAACCCGACGTCGTAGGTGACGAGGCCGGTCTCCTTGAGCAAGGACCCGACCCCCAGTCCGTCGTTGCCCTCGACGGCGCCGACTCCCGGGAACGTGAGTTCCTTGTCTGCGACCCTGAGTGTCGCGTCCACTGCCTTCGTCACTGTTCCTCCGCCTCCTGTAACTCCGGCCCACGATCGCCGGACGTATCCGCGAGCGACGTTACCCCAGCGTCGGGTCCGCTGAGAAAACAGGTCCACCCCTATACCACCGCCCGAGGGCGTGCGTGGCAGGCGTCGACGTGAGGCGTCAGAGCCGGGAGCAGGCGGCGGCGATGCGCTCGTCGGTGGCCGTCAGCGCGATCCGCACGTGCTGCGCCCCGGCGGCGCCGTAGAAGGCACCGGGCGCCACGAGGATCCCGCGGTCGGCGAGCTCGGAAACCGTTGTCCAGCAGTCCTCCCCGCGGGTGGCCCACAGGTAGAGCCCCGCCTCGGAGTGGTCGACGCGCAGCCCTGCACGCGTGACCGCATCCAGGAGGAGCTCTCGCCTGCGGGCGTATGCCGTCCGCTGCGTCTGCACGTGCGCGTCGTCGCGCAGGGCGACCGCCATCGCGTGCTGGACGGGTGTGGGCATGATCATGCCGGCGTGCTTGCGCACCTCGAGGATCGTCCCGATGATCGCGGGGTCCCCGGCCACGAACGCCGCGCGGTAGCCGGCGAGGTTGGACTGCTTGGAGAGGGAGTAGACCGCGAGCAGGCCCGTGTGGTCGCCGCCGCACACGTCGGGGTGCAGGATGCTCGGGGTGGACGTGCCGACGTGCCCCTCGCGCCAGTCGAGCTCGGCGTAGCACTCGTCGCTCGCGACGACGACGCCGTGCTGGCGCGCCCACGACACGACCTTGCGGAGGTGGTCGACGCCGAGCACCTGACCGTTGGGGTTGCCGGGACTGTTGAGCCACAACAGCTTCGGCGTCGTGGCGGCCGTCAGCGGGCCGAGGCTCGTCAGCGACTGGGCCACGACGGCCGTGGCACCGGCGATGCGTGCCCCGATGTCGTAAGTGGGGTACGCGACGGCCGGGATGCCGACGACGTCACCGGCACGCAGCCCGAGCAGCGTGGGCAGCCACGCGACGAGCTCCTTGCTGCCGATGGTCGGCAGCACCGCGTCCGGCGTCAGGCCGGGGACGCCGCGACGGCGCTCGAACCACTCGCAGATCGCGGCGCGCAGGTCGGCGGTGCCGACCGTCAGGGGGTAGCCCGGGGCGTCGGCCGCATCGGCCAGGGCACGGCGCACGACCTCGGGCGTCGGGTCGACGGGGGTGCCGACCGACAGGTCGACGATGCCGTCCGGATGCGCGACCGCTCGCGCCTTGTAGGGCGCGAGCGAGTCCCACGGGAAGTCCGGCAGGTCGAGCCCACGCACGGACGCGCCGGGCACGACGGGCACGGTCACTCGTCGTGTTCCTGCGGCGGGAGCGCCTCGATGAGCGGGTGGTCCTTGTCGATGACGCCGAGCTTGGCGGCGCCGCCGGGGCTGCCGAGGTCGTTGAAGAACTCGACGTTGGCGTTGTAGTAGTCGGCCCACTGCTCGGGGACGTCGTCCTCGTAGTAGATCGCCTCCACGGGGCAGACAGGCTCACAGGCACCGCAGTCGACGCACTCGTCGGGGTGGATGTAGAGCGACCGCTTGCCCTCGTAGATGCAGTCGACCGGACACTCCTCGATGCAGGCACGGTCCTTCAGGTCGACGCAAGGCTGGGCGATGACGTAGGTCATGGGGGTGCGGACCTCCTGCTGTGGAGCGTTCGGGAGCGGATGCTGCACCGCCTAGTATGCCGGACATGAACCGCGAGCCCACCGACGGCCCCACGGATGAGACCAACCTGCACGCGGGCACCGAGGGCTCTCGCGGGACGAGCTCGCAGGGCGGTCCGTCTCACGTCGCTCGGGGCGCCACGGACACCCCCGGCCACCGGCTCAGCGCGGCGCTGACGGTCGGCAGCCGCGTCGTCGTGCGCTACCGGCTGGCCGAGGGCGCCGAGGCGGGTGCCACCGACTTCCTGGGCGAGCTCGTCGCCCGTGACGACGACTTCCTCGTGGTCGACACGAAGACCGAGCGGGTCAAGCTGATCCGAGCCGACGTCATCGCCGCCAAGGACGTGCCGCCTCCGGCGAGCCGGCCCGGGCACGCGCACGAGCGGATCTCGGCCGACGACCTCGAGAAGCTCATGGCCAAGGGGTGGCAGGCCCTCGACCGCGGCGGCCTCGGGGACTGGGTGCTGCGCGCCTCGGAGGGATTCACCGGACGCGCCAACTCCGCGCTCGTCGTCGGCGACCCGAGCCTGCCCCTGCCCCAGGCGATCGACTTCGTCGAGAAGTGGTACGACGGCCGCGGCCGCCCGACGGTCTTCCAGGTGCACGGCGAGCGCGGGTTCGACGTCGGGACCGACCCGGTCGCGGCCGCCCTGCTCGAGCGCGGTTACATCGTGGGCGGTGGCCGTGACGACTGGCAGCGGGTGCTGATCATGACCGGGCTGTCCGCCGCCGTCCCGCCGCTCACCGAGGAGTCGGTCCCGGTCACGGCCGATGCCGAGCTCAAGCTGGACTGGCTCCAGGCCTACGCCGAGCAGCGCCCGATCGTCCCGGGTGCGACCGAGGCCGTCCTGACGGGCAGCGAGGGCCAGCTCTTCCTGTCGGTGACCGACCCGCAGAGCCACCGCATCATCGCCCTGGCGCGCATGGCCATCCACCCGGGCTGGGCCGGCATCTTCGGCCTGTGGGTGCACCCCGACCACCGCCGCGAGGGCCTCGCGAGCACGCTCGTCTCGGCGGTGGCCATGGTGGCGCGCGAGAACAACATGCCGGCCATCTACCTGCAGGTCTCCGCCGACAACACCGACGGGGTCGCCTTCTGGCAGGAGCTCGGCTTCGGCGTGCACCACGAGTACACCTACCTCAGCCGCCCGACCGCCTGAGGCGTCGACGGCGCTCGCGTCGGCTCCGCCGGAGCGCCCGCGGGGCATCGGCGCCCGCGCGTCAGGGCGGCGTCGCGCGCGGGTTGGTGCAGATGATGTGGTCCTCGGGGACGTAGTGCGTCGTCACGGGCTCGCTGCGCACCAGGTCGGTCGAACCGGGACGTCGCCACTGTCTGGTGACCGTCACGTCGAACCCCGGGTTGGGCTGCTGCGGATAGCACTTCAGGGTGTCGTTGCGGATCGTCCTGGGAGGCACGATGTTTCGCCGTGGGCCCTTGACCGATGTGACGTCCCACGTCTTCGTGCTCCACACGCGGCCGTGCACGTTGCCGCCCTCGACCCAGGTCTGAAGGAGCATCCCGTAGGGGGTGTCGTTCTTCCACTTGTTGTCGATGGTGGGCCAGTAGACGGTCGCCTCGCGACCCTCCGGGTAGCGCGGGATGTAGAACGCGTGCGGGCTGAACTGGAGGAAGTCGACGCCCGAGAAGTAGGCCAGGTTGTAGACGACCGTCGAGACCTGGCTGATGCCTCCCCCGGTGCCACGGGTCAGGCGCCCGTCGATGATGACGGTGCCGTCGGCATACCCCTTGTCCTCGGTGCGTTCGCCGAGGATGGCGTTGAGGCTGAACGTCCCTCCCGGTGGGACGTAGGTGCCGTTCAGGTGCTTCGCGGCGACGACGAGGTTGTTGGTGCGCGTCGGGTCGTTCGTCGGGAACGGTGAGCTGAAGTCGGCGACGAGCTCGTTGACCCCCGCCTTCTGGGCGTCCTCGGTCGTGAATGGCGGGCTGGCCTTGGCCGGGCTGACGTCGACGGTGCGGTCGGCGCCCGAGATGGCGGTCACGGCCCGGGCGGCCAGCGCGTTCTCGTCGACCGTCAGGCCGTCGACCGACGGCACGAGGCGGGGCTTGCCGTTGTCGGCCTCGAACTCCCAGCGGGCGCTGCTCGCCGCGCGCGTCGTCACCTTGACCTTGCTGGCGACCAGGCGCGCGAGCGCCGTCTCGTCGAACCGGGGCGTGAGGGTGCCGGAGGCGTCGGCGACGACGGAGACGGTGGGGGCGAACTCCGACGGGTCGAGCCGGGCCCGGGTCGTGCCGGACACCAGCGTCAGCGGCTCGGACATCGCCGTGCTCCCGAAGTCCGAGGCCATCGCCTCGACCGCGTCGGCGCTCACGAGGGGCGGGGTCTCGCGCACGACGGCGGTGGCCTGCGTGGAGTCGGGGAAGGCCCTGCGGAGCGCCAGCTTGGTGCCGGCCACGTCGAGCTCGTGGCCCGGGACCGGCATGTCGACGGCCACGGAGCCGCCGGGGAAGGTGACCCGGCCCTCGACCGGCGCGACCGCGACCGTGGGGGCGATCCGGCCGACGTAGGCGGTCAGGGCGTCGTCGTCGACGCTCGTCAGCAGCGGAGCCCGCACCGAGCCCGTGAGCCGGTCCCAGACCACGCGGGGGTCGAGCGTGAGGCCGGTCAGCCCGTCGAGCGAGCGGTCGGCGTCGACGGCCAGCCCGGCCTCGCGCGGCACCACCGGGACCGGCTCGTCCCGACCCGGGACGCTGAGGGAGATGGGGGTGGCGAGGAGGGTGCGCGACCCGGCCTCGATGGCCGCACGCGCCGAGGTCGGGGTCATGCCTCCGACCTGGATGCCGCCGACAGACACCGAGGCGGGGACGTGCTCCGAGGACCACAGGCACAGGCCGGTGTAGCCGCCGCCGAGGACGATCGCCGCCACGAGCAGGCGCAGGGCGGTGGAGCGTCGCTCGCGCCGCGTGTCGTCGTACCAGTCGTCGGCCATGAGCTCTCCGGGCAGGGGACATCGAGTGGCACGAAGGTAACCCCGGACGGCCGCCAAACCCGCGAGGCAGCGCCGTCACCCGGCACACGTCGGGCGGTCGCCCCGCTCCCCTTCACGGCTCCGCTCTCGCGGGGAGGCGCCTCAGCCGAGCAGGCCAGCCTCGCCCGGCTCGACCGCGTCCCCGACCGTCTCCCAGGTCAGGGGGTCGACCCGACGGAAGCCCTCGCGACCCGTCGTCCGCGCCGCCACGAGGTTGGAGAGGGCGTGGACGTCCTCGCTCGCCACGATGACCTGGGTCGCGTGCGCGCGCAGGGCGTCGTTCTGTGTCGCGCGGGCCGCCTCGTCAACGACGGCGTGCGTCACGAGGGCGTCATCGACGACGGACGGCGGGAACGGGTGGACGAGGTCGGGCACGACGAGGCGCGGCGCCTCGGGCGAGCCTGTTCCGAGGTCCTGCTGGCTCCACCACGCGGACGTGTCGAGCAGCGCGGGGTCAGCCGCGCGCAGCCACTGCCGGTCCTCGCGCGCCCACCCCGCGGGCGTGAGGATCTCGTAGACGCGCGCGGGGCGGTCGGCGGGGCCGAGCAGCTCGAGGGCGCGGCGCGTCACGCGGTGCGTCTGGATGTGGTCGGGGTGACCGTAGCCGCCGTGGTCGTCGTAGGTGACCACGACGTCAGGGCGCACCTCGCGCACCACGTCGGCGACGAGGGCGCCGGCCACGTCGAGGTCGGCCGCGGCGAAGGCGTGGGGGTGGGCCGCGGCGGCCGAGCCCGCCATGCCGGAGTCGCGGTAGAGCGAGAGCCGCCCTGCGGCGTCGTCGGCGCCGAGCAAGTGCATGACGGCGCCGATGCGCTCGAGCGCCTGCGTCAGCTCACCGTGCCGGTGGGGGCCGAGCCTGTCGTCGGGGTCGCCCTCCAGGTGCGCGAGACCGGGCGGGATGACCTCGCCCTCCTCCCCCAGCGTGCACGTCAGCACGTGCACCTCGTCGCCGCGCGCGACGTGGTGGGCCATGGCGATCCCGCACGTCAGCGTCTCGTCGTCGGGGTGGGCGTGGACGAAGAGCAGTCGCGACACGGTGGGCACCTCTCGGGTCAGCGGGTCAGCGGGGTCGGCGGAGGCCCGGCGTCACCGGACGGCCACCGTGGCGAGGTCGACGATCCCACCGACGGCGTGGTCCTCGTAGAACCGGACGCCGGAACCGTGCAGGTAGAGCGCCTTGGTCGCCGAGAGCGCGATGTAGCCGCCCTCGTCGCGCAGCGTCCGGTCGGCCTGCTCCCACACCTTGGCGCGAGCGCGGGCGTCGGGCGTCACGTCGGCCTTGTCGATGAGGGCGTTGACGGCGGAGCTGTTGAAGTAGCCGACGTCCTGTCCCGGCCCGGTCGAGTCGATGTTGATGCGCGAGTCGAACAGCGCCGGCAGAACCCCGCCCGCGGACGGCCAGTCCGGGGTCCACACCCCGCGGAAGACGTCGAAGGAGGAGACCGACGACGGCTTCTCGATCGTCTCGTAGTACTTCTCGGCCGGGACCCCGGTGAGGTCGACCTGGAAGCCGGCACGCTCCCAGCCGGCCGCCAGCGCGGCGTAGGCCTTGTCACCGAGCACCGAGCGGGCGTAGACGACGCGCAGGGGCACGGGCAGCTTGACGCCGGCCTGCTGCAGCACGCGGCGCGCGCCCTCCGGGTCGCCCTCGACACCGGCGCCCGGGGGCGGGTTCACCGACTCGGGGTCGACGGTCGGAGACAGGATCGACCACGTCGGCGTGCCGGCCCCCTCACCGCCGGTGGCGGTGACGTACGTCGCCCGGTTCGTCGACAGGGCCAGGGCCTTGCGCACGGCCGGGTCCGAGATCACCTTGCTGCGCATGTTGAGGGCGAGGTAGTCGACGTTGCCCGTGTAGGGGAAGGTCAGGCGCGCCTGGAGGCCCGTGCCGGCCTGGTTGCGCAGGGTGGGGCTCGCCTGCACCCACGACACGGCATACGCGTCGTCGTCCTGCTGGTTGAGCAGCCGCTGGATGACGGTCTGCTCACCGAGCCCCGAGGTCACCTGGATCTCGTCGGGGCAGGCGCGGCGGATGGGGTCGGTGCGCGGGTCCCAGTGCTCGTTGCGCACGAAGGTGCCCCCCTGCCCGACCACCCACGGGCCCTTGAGCCGGTAGGGCCCGCTCGACATGACGGCATACGACGCCTTGTCGCTCTTCGTGTCGGAAGAGGCCTTGCGCGGCGCGAACTCCGGAAGGGCCACGATGTGCGGGAAGTCGGGCTCGGAGTCACGCAGCCGGAAGGTGATCGTCGACCCCTTGCACGACACGGCCCGCTCGAAGTCCGCCTGGTGCGCGGTGTCGCCCGGCCCGGAGTAGACGGGCTTCTCGAGGCCCTCCGGCGTCACCTGCGTCGGGATGTCGAGCAGGAAGCTGGCGTAGTTGGTGCCGCCGATGTGGGTGCGCCGGTCGAAGGTGCGCGCCACGCCGTGCCGCACGTCGTCGCACGTGATCGGCGAGCCGTCCTGCCACGTGACCCCCGGACGGAGCGTGAAGGACCACGTGCGGGCCCCGTCGCTCGGCGTGCCGGTGGTGGTGGCGAGGTCGGCCTGGACGTCGCGCTGGTGGTCGCCCGTGCCGTATGCCGTCAGGCCGCGCGCGAAGGTCCGCTGGGCGAAGAACGCCTCAGGGCCGACGTACATCAGCTGGGGGTCCCACGTGGCGATCGTCCCGGCGACGAGCACCTGCAGGGCGCCGCCCCGCTGGGGCTGCCCCGTCGACGCCGACGGGGCAGAGCCCAGCGCGGCCTGGGTGCTCGCGGGCTCGCTCGAGCCCGTGCACGCCGCAGCGGTGGCTGCCAGGATGGCAGCCCCGACCGCGGCAGCGAGCGACCTCGTCAGCCCACGCACCACGCCGCGACCTCCGACCGGCACCGGTCGGTCAGCCTTCGGCCTTCGCCGCCGAACGCGCGCGGGACGCCGTTCGGGCGCGCTCGCCGGCGTCGAGGACGACCTTGCGGATGCGGACCGACTCGGGCGTCACCTCGACGCACTCGTCCTCGCGGCAGAACTCGAGGCTCTGCTCGAGGCTGAGCTTGCGCGGCGGCACGATCTTCTCGAAGTTGTCCGAGGAGGAGGCGCGCACGTTGGTGAGCTTCTTCTCCTTGGTGATGTTGACGTCCATGTCGTCCGCGCGCGAGTTCTCGCCGACGATCATGCCCTCGTAGACCTCGGTGGTCGGGTCGACGAAGAGCGTGCCGCGCTCCTGGAGGTTGACCATGGCGTAGGAGGTGACGACGCCCTTGCGGTCCGAGACGAGCGAGCCGCTCGTGCGGGTCGTGATGGCGCCGAACCACGGCTCGTAGTCCTCGAAGACGTGGTGGGCGATGCCCGTGCCGCGGGTCTCGGTGAGGAACTCGGTGCGGAAGCCGATGAGGCCACGGCTCGGCACGAGGAACTCCATGCGGATCCAGCCGGTGCCGTGGTTGGTCATCTGCTCCATGCGGCCCTTGCGGGCGGCCATGATCTGGGTGATCGCGCCGAGGAACTCCTCGGGGGTGTCGATCGTGAGGCGCTCGACGGGCTCGTGGACCTTGCCGTCGACCTCGCGCGTGACGACCTGGGGCTTGCCCACGGTCAGCTCGTAGCCTTCGCGGCGCATCTGCTCGACGAGGATGGCGAGCGCGAGCTCGCCTCGGCCCTGGACCTCCCACGCGTCGGGGCGCTCCGTGTTGAGGATGCGCAGCGACACGTTGCCGATGAGCTCCTTGTCGAGGCGGTCCTTGACCATGCGGGCCGTGACCTTGGAGCCGCGGACCTGGCCGACCATCGGGCTCGTGTTGGTGCCGATCGTCATCGAGATGGCCGGCTCGTCGACCGTGATGAGCGGCAGCGGGATCGGGTTCTCGGGGTCGGCGAGGGTCTCGCCGATGGTGATGTCGGGGATGCCGGCCACGGCGATGATGTCGCCGGGGCGCGCCTCCTCGGCGGGCTTGCGCTCGAGGGCCTCGGTCATGAGCAGCTCGGTGATCTTGACGCGCTGCTGCGAGCCGTCGTGACGGCACCACATGACCTGCTGGCCCTTCTTGATCGTGCCGTTGAAGACACGGAGCAGGGCGAGGCGGCCGAGGAAGTTGGAGGCGTCGAGGTTGGTGACGTGGGCCTGGAGGGGCGCCTCGTCGTCGTAGGTCGGCGCGGGGATGGTCTCGAGGATGGTCTCGAAGAGGGCCTCGAGGTCCTCGCCGACCGGGAGGCCACCGTTGTCGGGGCGCTCGGTCGAGGCACGACCGGCCTTGGCCGAGGCGTAGACGATCGGGAAGTCTATCTGCTCCTCGGTCGCGTCGAGGTCCATGAACAGCTCGTAGGCCTCGTCGACGACCTCGGCGATGCGCGAGTCGGGACGGTCGACCTTGTTGATGCAGAGGATGACCGGCATCTTCGCGGCGAGCGCCTTGCGCAGCACGAAGCGGGTCTGGGGCAGCGGGCCCTCGGAGGCGTCGACGAGGAGCACGACGCCGTCGACCATCGACAGGCCGCGCTCGACCTCGCCACCGAAGTCGGCGTGGCCGGGGGTGTCGATGATGTTGATGGTGACGCCGTCGGTGAGGCCGCGGTCCTGGGCGGCCTTGCCCGTGTAGTGCACCGCGGTGTTCTTCGCGAGGATCGTGATGCCCTTCTCGCGCTCGAGGTCACCGGAGTCCATCGCGCGCTCGTCGACGTGCTGGTGCTCGCCGAACGCGCCGGACTGCCAGAGCATCTTGTCGACGAGGGTGGTCTTGCCGTGGTCGACGTGGGCGACGATGGCGACGTTGCGGATGTCCGCGCGGGTCTTCATGGGCATGAGGAACAGTCTCTCAGGGTTTTGAGGGTGGTTCGGACCACGTCGTCGTGGGGTCGTGCGGTGAGGTCAGGCGTGGCGCTCGGGGCCAGGGTGCGTGCCGGGACGGTCCCGCAACATCGACTCGAGCGTCTCGACGATCGGCAGGTCTGCGGGCAGCCACCCGACCGAGCCCAGCTCGTCGAGCCCGAGCCAGCGCAGCTCGTCGTGGTCCTCGATCGGCTCCGGTGTGCCCTCGACGACCTCGGCGAGCCACACCAGCATCTCGTAACGGTCGCCGAGCGGCCAGGTGGAGCCCGGCTGCGGACCCGGCACGTGCGGCCCGAGGCGCACGGTGACGCCGAGCTCCTCGCGCAGCTCCCGGTGCAGGGCGAAGAGCGGCGACTCACCGTCGTCGACCTTGCCACCCGGCAGCTCCCAGCCGCCGGCGAGGGCGGACGGCTCGGTGCGACGGGCCGACAGCAGGCGGGTCGGGCGCTCCAGGTCGTCGACGACGGCGGCCCCGACGACGAGGCGCACCGGGTGCGGGATGGGGGCTGGGCTGCTCATGGCGCCACCGATGGTGCCACAGCCGGACGACCGACGGGGGTCTCCCGGGCGTCCGGTGGGCTACGGGCAGGAGCCGCTCCCGCCGGTGGGAGCGCCCCCGCCCGCCGCCGCATGGGCGTTTACTGGACTGCATGACACGACGGCTGACCGACGAGGAGATCGAGCGCCAGCTGGGCGACCTGCCCGACTGGACGCGTGACGGCGACACCCTGCGGGCCTCGTTCGAGGCACCCGCGTTCCTCACGGGGATCGCGCTCGTGCAGGAGGTGGGGGCCGCGGCGGAGACGATGGACCACCACCCCGACATCGACATCCGCTGGCGCACGGTCTCGTTCGCGCTGTCGACGCACTCCGAGGGTGGCCTGACCCAGCTCGACGTCGAGCTCGCGCACCAGATCAGCCAGGAGGCCGCGCGGCGCGGCGCCGTGGCGACCACCTGACGCCGAGCCGGACGGGGTGGTCGCGTAACTTAGGATTGCCTCATGCGATCCCACTCACGCTCCGACTCGCGCGCCGAGTCCCGGGAGGGCCATAGTCCCTGGCCGGACCCGGTCCGGCCGACCCTGACCCACCACTCGCTCGCTCGGGTGGTGATCGCATGAGCACCGTCCTGGGCATCGTCCTGGGCATCGTCCTGATCCTGGCCCTGACGGCCGCGACGGGCTACTTCGTGGCCCAGGAGTTCGCGTATGTCGCGGTCGACCGCAACGCCCTCAAGCAGCTTGCCGCCAGCGGTGACGCCGCTGCCGAGCGCGCCCTGCGCGTCACCTCCCAGCTGTCCTTCACGCTGTCGGCCGCCCAGTTCGGCATCACCGTGACCGCCCTGCTCGTCGGCTACGTCTCCGAGCCGCTCGTCGGTGCCGGCATCGCCGGGCTGCTCGACCCCTCGATGTCGTATGCCGCCCGCCTCAGCCTGTCGGTCACCGCCGTCCTCGTCTTCTCCACCGTCGTCCAGATGGTCTTCGGCGAGCTGGCCCCGAAGAACCTCGCCATTGCCCGCACCGTGCCGCTGGCCCGGTCGCTGAGCCGGTCCACCCTGCTCTACCTGCGGCTCGCCGGACCCGTCGTGCGCCTCTTCGACCGCGCGTCGACGACCCTGCTGCGCAAGGTCGGCATCGAGCCGGTCGAGGAGCTCGAGCAGGGCGCGACCGCCGAGGACCTCACCCGCATCATCGACGAGTCGCACGCCGGCGGCCTGCTCGACGACGACCTGTCCGACGTGCTCGAGGGCGGCCTGCGCTTCCGCGAGCTCGACGCCGGCGACGTCATGACGCCGCGCGTGCGCGTCACGACGGTGCACGCCGACGCCACGGTCGCCGACCTCGTCGACCTGCTCGACACCGGGTGGTCGCGCTTCCCGGTGACGGGCCGCGACGGCGACGACATCGTGGGCGTGGCCGGCCTCGCCGAGGTGCTCGCCACCCCGCTCGAGGCTCGTGCGACCACGCCCGTCGGCACCGTGGTGTCCGAGGCCACCGTCGTGCCGACGAGCGCACCGCTCCCCCGCGTGCTCGAGCAGATCCGGGCCGACCACCGCCAGCTCGCGGTCGTCGTCGACGAGCACGGCGGCTTCGCCGGCATCGTCACCTTCGAGGACATCGCCGAGGAGGTCGTCGGCGAGATCCTCGACGAGGACGACGTGCCCGAGCCCGGTGTCGTCGAGACCGCGCCCGACACCTGGCGCGTCCCGGGACACCTGCGGATCGACGAGCTCGACACGGCCACCGACCTGCACCTCACGAGCAGCGACGAGTACTCCACGATCAGCGGACTGATGCTCGAGGACCTCGGGCGCACCGCGGTCGTCGGCGACGAGGTCCTCCTGCAGGCCCGTCGGGAGGTCGCTCTCGAGCGCCTCATCGACGGCGAGTCCCCCTCTGCCGCAGACGAACCCGTCGAGTCTCGGGAGGACCACCCCGAGCCCGAGAGCCGCCACCTGCCGGTGTCGGTGCGCCTCACGGTCGAGGCCGTCGAGCGGCACGTGCCGTCGTCGGTGCGCATCGAGGTGCTGGACCTCATGTCCGACCTCGAGTCGCTCGGCTCCGACCGAGAGCCCGACCCTGCCGACACCGACCCTGCCGACACCGACGCCACGACGGAGGCCGGTCGATGACCACCGCCCTGCTCATCTCGCTCCTGCTCCTCGTCCTCAACGCGTTCTTCGTCGCCGCGGAGTTCGCCCTCGTCGCCAGCAAGCGGCACCGGCTCGAGGTCCTGGCCGAGCGCGGCAGCGTCGCGGCCCGTGCGGCGGTGCGCGGCAGCCGCGAGCTCTCGCTCATGCTGGCCGGCGCGCAGCTCGGCATCACCCTGTGCACCCTCGGCCTCGGCTCGCTGGCCAAGCCCGCCGTGGCCGAGCTGCTCACCCCTGTGTTCACCTTCGTGCGCGTCCCCGACGCGGCGGCATACGTCGTCTCGGTCGTCCTGGCCGTCGGGATCGTCGTCTTCCTGCACATGGTCGTCGGCGAGATGGCCCCGAAGTCCTGGGCCATCGCCCACCCCGAGCGCTCGGCGGTGCTGCTGGCCCTGCCGTTCCGCGGTTTCGCGTGGGTCATGCGGCCGGCGCTCAGCCTGCTCAACGCCATGGCCAACGGCTGTCTGCGCCTCGTCGGCGTCACCCCTCAGGACGAGCTCGGCCAGGTCCACGGGCCCAAGGAGCTCCAGCTGCTCATCGCCAGCTCGAAGGACCACGGCATGCTCGCCGAGCCGGAGCACCGGGTGCTCGCGGGAGCCATCGACCTCGACACGACGCCGCTTCGTGACGTCGTCGTGCCGCGCGAGCGGTTCGTCGCCGTCACCACGACCGCGTCGTGCGCGGAGGCGGAAGTCGTCTCTCGTGACACGGGACGCTCACGGCTGGTCGTCCTCGAGGGCGACCTCCCCGTGGGGGTGGTGCACGTGCGCGACATCGTGCGAGCCGCGCCAGGCCAGCCGGTCACGACCGTCACGACCCCCGCGGTCCACGTCGACGCCGAGCTCTCCCTGCTCGACGCCGTGTCGACCATGCGGGCCCAGCAGGCGCAGCTCGTCCTCGTCGACGGGCCGTCCGGGCCGGTCGGGCTCGTGACCATGGAGGACCTGCTGGAGCGGGTCCTGGGTCAGTTCGACGACGAGACGGACGGCTGAGCCGCGACCGTCGGCCGGCCTAGAGCACGTCGATCTTGGCCGGTCCGGCGAAGTGGCAGGCGACCTCGTGGTTGCCGATCTTCTGCACGAGTGGGATCTCCGTGGTGCACCGCTTGCGCTCGGACTCGCCCAGCTCCTCACGGAAGCGCGGGCAGCGGGTGTGGAAGACGCAGCCCGAGGGCGGGTTGATGGGAGAGGGCAGGTCGCCCTTGAGCAGGATCCGCTCGCGCTTGTTCTCCTTGCGGGGGTCCGGGATCGGCACGGCCGACAGCAGGGCCTGCGTGTAGGGGTGGAGCGGGTTGGCGTAGAGCTCGTCCCGGTCGGCGACCTCCATGAACTTGCCGAGGTACATCACCGCCACCCGGTCGCTGATGTGGCGGATGACGGACAGGTCGTGGGCGACGAAGACGTAGGTCAGGTCGTACTCGGTCTGGAGGTCCTCGAGCAGGTTGACGACCTGCGCCTGGATCGACACGTCGAGAGCCGAGACCGGCTCGTCGCAGACGATGAGCTTGGGACGCAGGGCCACGGCCCGGGCGATGCCGATGCGTTGACGCTGGCCGCCGGAGAACTCGTGCGGGTAGCGGTTGTAGTGCTCCGGATTGAGGCCCACGCGCTCCATGAGGCTCTGGACCTCGGCCTTGACGCCGCCCTCAGGGGTGATCCCCTGGATGTCGAACGGCGCGGCAACGATCGTGCCGATGGTCTGGCGCGGGTTGAGCGAGCCGTAGGGGTCCTGGAAGACCATCTGCATCTCGGTCCGCAGCTTGCGCAGGTCGTTGCCGTGGACGCCCGTGATGTCGCGGCCGTTGTAGTGGATCGTGCCGCCCGTGGGCGCGAGCAGCTGCAGCATCGTGCGCCCGGCCGTGGACTTGCCACAGCCGGACTCGCCCACGAGGCCGAGGGTCTCACCGCGGTTGACCGTGAAGGAGATGCCGTCGACGGCCTTGACCGGGTCGGACGCTCGCCGGATGATGCCCGAGGTGCGCGTCGGGAAGTGCTTCTGGAGGTCCTTGACCTCGAGGATCACGTCGGACTCAGGGTGGGTGGTGGTCACGATGAGGGCGTCCTAATCTCCGTGTCAAAGATCGCCTTGCGCTTCGGTGCCGGGATGAGGCACCGGACGGGGTGCCAGTCGTGCACGTCGAACTCGGGAACGATGGTCGAGCACCCGAGGTTCTCGTCGTCGCGGTAGGCGCAGCGGGTGTGGAAGGCACAGCCCGAGGGGGGGCTGATGAGCGAGGGGGGGTTGCCGGGGATCGGCCGGAGGCGGTCCAGGCGCTCCCGGTCGATGCGGGGCATCGACTGCAGCAGGCCCCAGGTGTAGGGGTGCTCCGGGGAGTAGAAGGTCTGGTCGGCGGTGCCGCCCTCGACCGCCTTTCCGCCGTACATGACCATGATCTTGTCGGCCATCTCGGCCACCACCCCGAGGTCGTGGGTGATGATGATGATCGCCGCGTTGATGTCCTTCTGCAGGTCGACCAGCAGGTCGAGGATCTGGGCCTGCACGGTGACGTCGAGGGCCGTCGTCGGCTCGTCGGCGATGACGAGGCGCGGGCTGTTGACAAGCGCCATCGCGATCATCGCGCGCTGGCGCATGCCGCCCGAGAACTCGTGCGGGTACTGGTCGATGCGCTTCTGCGGGTTGGGGATCCCGACCCGCTCGAGCATGTCGATGACGTGCGCACGCGCCGCGGACTTCGAGGCCGACCCGTGGTGGACCTTGTAGGCCTCGATGATCTGGTTGCCCACCGTGTAGTACGGGTGCAGGGCCGAGAGCGGGTCCTGGAAGATCATGGCGATGTCGCGCCCGCGCATGACCCGCAGCTCTTCGTCCTCGAGCTTGAGCAGGTCCTTGCCGTCGAAGCCGATGCTCCCCTCGACCTTGGCGCGCGTTCCCCGGTGCAGGCCCATGATGGCCTGGCTCGTCACGGACTTGCCCGACCCGGACTCGCCCACGATGCCGAGGGTCTCACCGGCGTTCAGGTCGAAGGTGAGGCCGTTGACGGCCTTGACGAGTCCGTCCTCGGTCGGGAAGGTCACCTTGAGGTCGCGAACGGAGAGCAGTGCGTCGCTCGTCCCCTCCGTGGGCACCCACGTGCTCATGCGTTGTCCAATCCTTGATGGTGCAGCGGCGGTGCCGGGTCAGCTGTACTTGACGCGTGGGTCGATGACTGCGTACAGCACGTCGACCACGATGTTGGCGGTGATGACGAACGTCGCGGCCACGAGCACGATGCCGACCGTGACCGGGAGGTCGTAGGTCGTGGCCGCCATGACGGCGGTGCGTCCGAGTCCGTCGTAGTTGAAGACCTGTTCGGTGATGATCGTGCCACCGAGGAGACCACCGAGGTCCAGACCTGCCACCGTCGCGATGGGGGTCAGGGCGCCGCGGAGCGTGTGCTTGAAGAGGATCCGTCCCGACGTCAGGCCCTTGGCCTGCGCTGTGCGCAGGTAGTCCTCGCCCTTGACCTCGAGGACGAACGCGCGCGTGAGTCTGATGTAGCCCGCGATGTAGACGAGGGCGAGGGTCAGGGCAGGTAGGAAGAGTCCCTGCAACCACATCCCGACGCCTCCGTCGGCGATGGAGGTGTAGGCCGGCACGGGGACGATGCCCCACTTGAGCGCGAGGAAGACGTAGAGCCCCAAGCCGATGAAGAAGGTCGGGAAGGCATAGAAGACGAGGGCGCTGCCGACGATGGCCCGGTCGGCCAGCGACCCCTTGCGCAACGCGGCCACGATGCCGAGTCCGACGCCGGCGATCATCCACATGATGAAGGCCGCGACGGCGAGGGAGGCCGACACGGGGAGCTTCTCGACGATGATGTCGCGCACCGGCCTGCTCGACTGCGGCGAGTAGCCCAGGCACGGGGCCGGGCAGTCGGCGATCGTCTCGGGGGCGGACTTCTTCAGAGCCGGGTCCTTGGGGAACTCGCTGCCGACGAAGATGCCCTTGGTGAAGTCGACCCAGTAGGACAGCACGGGCTGGTCGTAGCCGAGCGCCTTGCGGTTCTGCTCGAGGAGCTCCGGAGTGCAGTTCTTCCCGCACGTGTAGCGCGCCGGGTCGACGGGACTGGCGAAGAACAGCACCATCGTGACGAGCGACATGGCCAGGATCATGACCATGCCTGCAGCCACTCTGCGGACGATGTACGCGAACATGTGCGAGGTCGCCCCCCGAAGGGGGGCCCGTCCTTCCGGTAGTGGGGGTGGGGCGTGTGTGACGGGGTGGAGCGAGCATCGGAAAGGGTGGGGGGCGGGCGTGGCCGCCCCCCACCCGGTGCGTCAGCTCATCTCAGAGCCGCCGCACCGATCCGATGTGTCAGGACTTGTTGACGCTGATGACGCCGAGGTCCGGGAACTGGCTGACAGCCGGGTTCTGGTTGTAGTTGCCGACACCCGAACCGTGCAGGAAGTAGAAGTTCTGGATGTAGTTCGGGATGTAGGCGACGTCCTTGCCGAGGAACGCGTCCAGCTCCTGCCACTTGGCGTTCGCTGCGTCCGCGTTCGGAGCAGCAGCGGCCTCGTCCATGATCTTCTCGGCGTCGGGGTTCTTGTAGTTGCCGTAGTCCTGGCCGTTGGACTTGCCGGTCAGGTTGATGCGCGAGTCGAACAGGGCCGGCAGCACCGTGAAGATGGACGGGTAGTCAGCACCCCAACCACCCTCGGTGACGTCGAACGAGTTGTTGGACGGGTTCTGGATCACGTCGTAGTACGTGTCCGTCAGGGGCGCCAGCTTGACGTTGAAGCCTGCCTTGTCCCAACCGGACTTCAGGGCCGCCGCAGCGTTGTCGCTGGTCGGCGTGCCGCCCTGGTAGGTGTACGTGATCGGGTACGGCATCGGCACACCGGCCTCCTGGAGCAGCTTCTTCGCCGCAACCGGGTCACCCGCCGGGTTCATGCTGGCGAACGCCGGGTTCTCCTTGTAGCCGGGCAGGTCCGGGGCGACGAGGCTCTTGGCGAGCGTCGCGGCCTTGGCACCACCGAGGGCGTTGATGTAGCCGGTGTGGTCGGTCGACAGGGCGAGCGCCTGACGGACCTTGAGGTTCTTCATCTTGTTGAAGTTCGGCAGGATGTAGAACGTGTAGGGCGAGGGGACGTTGGTTGCACGCTTCGCCACGTCACCGGTGATCTGGTTGTAGAAGGCCGGCGGGATCGAGCGGTCCGTGATGGCGTACTTGTCGTTGCCACCGTCGGCGATGAGACGCTGGGTGATGATCTCGTTGGTCAGACCCTCGGTGAACACGAACTTGTCCGGGTTCGCCTGGCGGTTGCCGTCGGTCTTCGGGTCGTACTGGTCGTTGCGCACGAACGTGGCGCCCGAGCCCTTCGTCCACTTGCCACCCTCGGCCTTGTAGGGGCCGTTGGAGAAGATGACGAAGTTGTTCTTGTCGCCCTGGTCCTTGTCCTGACGGAACGGGGCGGCGAAGTTGAGGCCGGCGATGGCCATGGGGAAGTCGGCCCACGGCTTCTCGAAGTTGAAGGTCAGCACGTTGCCGTTGCAGGTGACGGCCTTGTCGTAGACCTCCTGACCGGTCTTGAGGTACGGGCCCTTGTAGGCCTTGGCGACCGTCGGGAGGAAGTTGAGCGGGTAGATCGACGGTCCACCGGTCAGGACGTCGGTGGCGAAGTTGCGCGAGAAGCCGTACTTGAAGTCCTCACACGTGGTGGGCTTGCCGTCCTCCCACTTGACGCCGTCCTTGATCGTGAACGTCCACTTCTTGCCGCCGTCCTCGCTCTTGCCCGTGTCGGTGGCGACGTCGGGAATCGGGACGATCGCGTCGGCGCCGGACTTGCCCGCCGGGAACTGCAGGAGACCGCGGTAGACCAGTCGCTGCTGGTTGAAGATGTCACGCCCGATGTAGGTGCGCTGCGGGTCCATGTGCTCGGCGGGACGCTTCGTGAGCATGTAGATGGTGCCGCCCTTCTGGGCACCGCCTGCTGCATTGGACCCGGAAGCCGTGCTCCCCGTGGTGCCACCCCCGCCGCACGCGGAAACTCCGAGCACGGAGGCGACCCCCAGAGCTGCGAGGGCCGTAGTCCTCTTCCTGCTGCTCATACCACTCCTTTGTGAAACGCACCGATGTAACGGCGCACCCACCCTCGTGCGGTTGCCGAGGGCAATCTTCCCTGTGCCTGCGCCTGCGCAGAAGCCGTGACAGAAGGCATCATCGGTCCGCCTTCGGGTCGAGGGCGTCGCGCAGGCCGTCGCCGAGCAGGTTGAAGCTCAGCACGACCGTGGCGATCGCCAGACCGGGGACGAGGAAGAAGATGGGGACGCTCGAGGCGTAGTTGACCGAGTTGGCCAGGATGTTGCCGAGCGTCGGGGTGGGGGGCTTGATGCCGACCCCGAGGAAGGACAGTGCCGCCTCTGCGGAGACGTAGGCCGGGAGGACCAGCGTGCCGTAGACGAGGATCGGCGCCCACAGGTTGGGCAGCAGCTCCTTGAAGTAGATCCTCCGGTTGGAGGCTCCGAGGCTGCGTGCCGCCTCGACGAACTCACGCTCCCTCATCGAGAGCACCTGGCCGCGGATGATGCGCGCGAAGGTGGGCCAGCCGAAGAAGCCGAGCACGAAGATGATGTAGAGGCCCGTCGCGACGTTGTCGTTGGGCACCACCTTGCCGATGATGTCGATGAACATGCCGGACAGGGCCAGCAGCATCAGGGTCACCGGGAAGGCGAGGACCATGTCCGCGAGACGGGAGATCGACCAGTCGGCCCACTTGCCGAGGAAGCCGGCGATGAGGCCGAGCACGGTGCCGACGACGACTGCGATGAGCGTGGCGCTGATCGCCACGATGAGCGAGAACGTCAGCCCGAGGACGACGCGGGACAGCGTGTCGCGGCCGGTGCCGGGCTCGACACCCAGCGGGTGCGTCCACGACATGCCGCCGAACGCCCCACGCGGGTAGCCGCCGAGAGCCGGGTCGATCAGCTCGGGGTTGAAGTCGTTGGGCTTGAGGATGCCGATCGCGTCGAGGATCGGGGCCAGCACCGCCATGAGCACGACCAGGGCCGCAACGGTGAGGGCGACCATCGAGAGCTTGTCGCGGCGCAGTCGCGCCCGGGCCAGCTGCCACGGAGTGCGACCCTCGATCTTCTTGGCCGCGGGCTCCTGCTCGAGGTCGAACGTCTCATCCGTTGTCCCAGCACCGAACTCGACGTCTCGATGGATCTCGGACACGCCCTCGCCTCACTTCTCGTCGCTCATACCGGTCGTCGATGGACATGACGATCGTCACGAGCACAGCTGCGACTGCATCTCGTGACGGGGACGTTAACGCACCGGCCATCTTCGCGACAGGCTCTTTCGCGGAAAGTCGGAAGTTGGACCCCGGCTGAATCCGAACCGTTATCGTCTCGCAATGTGAAACGTCGGGCCGCGCGCCCGGGACGTGGACGGGCAGCGTCGTCCCGCTCGACCCGGGGAAGCAATTCCCCGCCGCGACGGTTGAGCGTTCCATGAAGGTCGAGATCTGGTCTGACATCGCGTGCCCCTGGTGCTACATCGGCAAGCGCCGCTTCGAGGCGGCCCTGGCCGCCTTCCCGCACCGGGAGGACGTCGAGGTGCAGTGGCGCAGCTACCAGCTGGACCCGACGCTGCCCGACCACCACGACGGCACCGAGCTCGACTACCTCGTCGAGCGCAAGGGGATGTCGCGCGAGCAGGTGTCTCAGATGTTCGAGCAGGTCACCGCGATCGCCGCCGACGAGGGCCTCGCCTACGACTTCGACTCCGTCGTCGTCGCCAACAGCTTCGCCGGGCACGAGCTGCTCCACCTCGCCAAGGCCCGTGGAGTCGGTGAGCAGGTCAAGGAGGCGCTGCTCTCGGCCCACTTCGAGCACGGCGAGGACATCGGTGACGGCGACGTGCTCGTGCGCATCGGTGTCGAGGCCGGTCTCGACGGCGACGAGGTCGTCCGTGACCTCGAGACCCACACGTGGCGTGACGCCGTCGTCGCCGACATCACGGCGGCGGGCTCGCTGGACATCCGGGGCGTCCCCTTCTTCGTGCTGGACGAGAAGTACGGCATCTCGGGGGCCCAGCCGACCGAGCTGTTCACCCAGGCGCTAGAGCAGGCCTGGCGCGAGTCGAACCCGCTCGTCATGGTGTCGCCGACGCCCGGCGCCTCCCCCACCGACGCCGCCGCCTGCGGACCCGACGGCTGCGCCATCTGAGCAGCGGGAACGACGGGACCGGGCCGCCCTCGTGGCGTCGCCCGAGACCCGTCCTCAGTCCCTCATGCCCGTCCTCACGCCGTCGCTCCACGTCCGGCCGCGACGAACGGTGCCACCGGGCTGAGCTGGAGCACCTCGTCGAGCCGGCGGGTCATGGCGGTGGCGCCCTCGAGCTGCACGCGACCCGACCGCAGCGCGACGGCCAGGGGCAGCCGGCCGAGCCACACGGCATACAACGACGCGACGTCGCTGCTGATCGTCACGTCCACCGGGAAGCCGGGGTCGCTCATGCACACCGACGGTGTGCCGTGCTCGACAAGGATCCAGAAGCGGCGCGCGTCGTCCGCGAAGCGCAGGTGCAGCACGTGGCGCTCCCCGGCGAGCCCGGAGGTGTCGACGCGGCTGTGCATCCACCAGACGAGCAGCTGCGCGTCCAGCTCCTCGGGGCGCGGGTCGCCGAACATCCACTGCGCTCCCCACGTGGCGAGCCCGAAGACCACCGGCTCGAGCGCCCTGCCTGAGCTCGTCAGCACGTAGCGCGTGCCCGAGCGCTCGACGACGCCGAAGCGCTCGAGGTGGCGCAGCCGCTTCGTCAGCAGGGTGCGCGAGAGGCCCGGCAGCCCGCGCGCGAGGTCGTTGAAGCGCGTCGTGCCCGTCATCATGTCGCGCAGGATGAGCAGCGACCAGCGCTCCCCCACGACGTCGAGCGCACGCGAGATCGGGCAGTACTGACCTGCCCCCGGATCGTGCCGTCCCATGCCCCACCTCCGGTCGGAGGCCGCAGCCGTCAGGCGCCGCGGCCCACCGACCAGTATCGGTCCCGAACGTGGACCGCGTCAGTCCACTTCGAGTACTGGAGGCCGTTCCCCCCGCCGGCGGACGCTGGAGCGAGACGGCCCGGGGGCGCCTCCGGGCCGCACCGTGGCCCGCCACCGAAGGAGGGACCAGGATGACCACGCACACGCAGACGCAGGCGGCGACGGACGCCGATGCGCAGCTCAAGGCCAGGCACGCCGCCATGTGGGCGCTCGGCGACTACGCGGCCGTGGCCCGGGAGGTCATCCCCGGGCTCGGCCGGGTCCTCGTCGACGCCTGCCGCATCGCTCCGGGACAGGACGTCCTCGACGTCGCGGCCGGCACGGGCAACGCCGCGATCCCCGCGGCCCGGGCCGGGGCGCACGTCGTCGCCTGCGACCTCTCGCCCGACCTGCTCGAGATCGGGCGCGGGCTCGCGGTCGAGGCCGGTCTCCGGCTCGACTGGCGACAGGGCGACGCGGAGGCGCTGCCCTTCGGCGACGCGTCGTTCGACGTCGTGATGTCGAGCGTCGGCGTCATGTTCGCGCCGCAGCACGGGCCGGCCGCGGACGAGCTCGTCCGGGTCGCCCGGCCGGGCGCGACCATCGGGCTCGCGAGCTGGACCCCGCAGGGCTTCATCGGGCAGATGTTCGCAGCGATGAGGCCGTATGCCGCGCCGCCGCCTCCCGGCGCCCAGCCTCCGCCGCTCTGGGGCGACGAGGGGCACGTGCGCGAGCTGCTCGGGACTCGCGTCGAGCAGCTGACGGCGCAGAAGCGTGCGCTGCCCGTGCACTTCGACCACCCGGAGGACTTCCGGGACTTCTTCAAGCGGACCTACGGCCCGACGATCTCGACCTACCGGGGCATCGCGGGCGAGCCCGACAAGGTCGCAGCCCTCGACGCAGCCCTGGTCGACCTAGCCCGCGACCACCAGGACGCCTCGGGCGACATGGTGTGGGAGTACCTCCTCGTCACCGCCCGGCGCACCTGAGGCCTCGACGGCGCGGCCCGGGCGAGGCGGCCACGGCGCCACGCGGCGTCACCACCTCGCCCGGTCGGCCCGCAGTCCTAGATGTACTCGGCCTGGACGTTGGTGACAGGTAGACGTTGACGACGAGGAGAGCCTCCGGGTGAGGTGAGGAGTGTCTACGTCCCGCACCGCCCGGAGGCTCTCGTGTCCCACGCTAATGCCCGTCTCAACATCCATGGTCGTCGACTGCTGGTCGACCGCGTCCGCCGCCAGGGCTGGGCCGTGGCCCACGCCGCGAAAGCGATGGGTGTCTCCAGGCAGTGCGCCCACCGGTGGGTGGCACGGTTCGATGCCGAAGGTGAGGCCGGGCTGGCCGACCGGTCCTCGC
>NZ_BAAARE010000016.1:0-112634 GCF_039532035.1 Terrabacter carboxydivorans
ATAGCCAAGCCGACCTCGACGAGGTCGCCCGCGAGCTCAACGGGCGCCCCCGTGAAACCCTGAACTGGAGAAACCCCGCCGAAGCCCTCAACCACCACCTCGTTGCAACAGCTCTTTGAAACCGCCCGGTGGAGGACCCGCGAAGTTTGGCCTCTCGACGGTGGAGGGGTGGGGAGAGTCAGGGGTCGGTGGGCCAGCCGCGGGTGACCTCGGCCTTGACCTCGGCCCACTCCCCCTCGAGGGCACCGAGCCGCTCGCCGAGGAACTCGAGGAAGGCGACCGACAGCTGGAGACGGCGCCCGGCGGCGGTCCCGAGGCCCCCGACGGCGGGGACGCCCGCCCGCAGGCTCGTCTCGATCTGGGCCAGCACCCGGTCGCGCGAGAGCATGGCCCCGTGCCAGGCATCGGCCTGCACGACGTAGACGTCGCGGCGCGACCCGCGCTCGCGCTCCTTGCCGATGAGGTAGGTCTGGGTGAGGTAGCGCACCGCGCCGGAGACGGCCGCCGGGCTGACGTCGAGGGCCTCGGTCAGCTCGGCCGCGGTCATGCGTCCGTCGTCGTCGGCGAGCAGCTGCGCGAAGACGCGCGAGGCCAGCCGCGGCATACCGGCGTCGGTGAGGGTGTCGCCGAAGCGCTCGACGTAGGCCGAGACCGCGCGGTCGTCGCGCTCGGGCTCCGGTCGTGCTCTCGTCACCGCTCCTCCTCCGTGCGCCTGCGCCGACCCTATCGTCACCGTCACAACATTCAGTAAACCGTGAATGTTGTGTACCGTCGATGCATGACTTCCGCGATCCAGGTGCAGGGGCTGCACAAGAGCTTCGGACGCACGGTCGCCCTCGACGGGCTGGACCTCGACGTGGCGACCGGTGAGATCCACGGCTTCCTCGGACCCAACGGGGCCGGCAAGTCCACGACCCTGCGGATCCTGCTCGGGCTGCTGCGGGCCGACGGCGGTCACGCCACCCTCCTCGGCGGGGACCCGTGGCGCGAGGTCGAGACGCTGCACCGACGGCTCGCCTACGTGCCCGGTGACGTGGCCCTGTGGCCCAACCTCACCGGCGGCGAGGTCATCGACGTCCTCGCGCGGCTGCGGGGCGGGGTCGACGAGAGGCGCCGAGCCGAGATGATCGAGCGCTTCGACCTCGACCCGACGAAGAAGGGCCGCTCCTACTCCAAGGGCAACCGGCAGAAGGTCGCCCTCGTCGCGGCGCTCTCCTCCGACGTCGAGCTGCTGCTGCTCGACGAGCCGACCTCGGGCCTCGACCCGCTCATGGAGGCGGTCTTCCGCGAGGTCGTCCACGAGTTCCGGGAGGCCGGCGGCACGGTGCTGCTCTCGAGCCACATCCTCTCCGAGGTGGAGCAGGTGTGCGACCGCGTCAGCATCATCCGCGAGGGGCGCAACGTCGAGTCCGGCACCCTGGCCCAGCTGCGGCACCTGTCCCGCACGACCGTCCGGGCGACGCTCGCCCATCGAGTCGACGCAGCACAGGTCGAGTCGCTGCCGGGAGTCGCGGACGTCACGGTGGACGGGGACCACGTGACGTGCACCGTCGGGAGCGACGACCTCGGCCGGCTGCTCGAGCTGCTCGGCACCCACGGGATCACGGCCCTGACGAGTGCCCCACCCACACTCGAGGAGCTCTTCATGGAGCAGTACCGCAGGGCATCGGCGGTGACCCCGTGACCACCCTCGCGTCTGCTCCGAGCCCCACCGCGCGCCCGGCCCCACGCGCTGCCGGCGCCGGCCTCACCGGCACGCTGTCGCTCCTGCGCCTCGCCGCACGCCGGGACCGGGTGCTCGTGCCGGTCAGCGCCATCGGCCTCGCGGCGTTCGTCGCGCTCTCGGCGGAGGCGACGTTCGAGCTCTTCCCCGACCTCAGGACCGCTCAGGAGTCGATGGCGCCGACGTTGGCCAACCCCGCACTCGTCGCGATGTACGGGCCCATCTCCAGTCTCGGCATCGACTCGATCGCGACCTTCAAGTCGGTGCTGCTCGGCGCCGTCTTCCTCGCCCTGCTCGCCTACGTCGTGGTCCGGCGCCACACCCGCACGGAGGAGGAGGCCGGTCGCCTCGAGCTGCTCGGCGCCGGGGTCGTCGGACGCCGGGCGGCGCTGGCAGCCGCGGTGCTGCTCGGCACCGTCGCCGTGCTGCTCACCGTCGTCCTGACCGTCGTGTGGTCGGTCGCCGTCGGGCTCGACCCGGCGGGGTCGGTCGCCCTCGGGGTCTGCTGGCTCGTCGTCGGCCTCTCCTGGGTCGGCGTCACGGCCGTCGCGGCGCAACTGACGTCGAGCACGCGTGGCACCGCCGGATGGTCCCTCGGGGCGCTCGCCGTCGCCTTCCTCGTCCGCGCGGTCGGCGACACCGCGGCCGCCGACAGCCCGGCCCGCCTCCTCTCCTGGCTCTCGCCGCTCGGGTGGGGCGTCAAGGTCTCGCCCTACGGCGAGAACCGGTACTGGGTGGCAGCGCTCGGCGTCGCGCTCTACGCCGTGCTCGTGGCCGTCGCCTTCTCGCTGCTGGACCGACGCGACCTCGGGGCCGGGGTGCTGCCGAGCCGGGCAGGCCACGACCGCAGCGACATCGGCACCACCGGCGCCCTGACGCGGCGACTCGCCCGGGGCACCGTCATCGGCTGGCTCGTCGCCTACGTCGTGCTCGGCCTCGTGCTCGGCTCCATCGCCGGCAGCGTCCAGACCTTCGTGGACTCCCCCCAGGTCGCCGACTTCCTGAGGGCGATGGGGGGCGACGCCGGGTCCATCACCGACATCTACTTCTCGACGGAGCTGCACTTCGCCGCCATCGGCGCATCGGCCCTGTCGATCGCGCTCGTCACGCGGATGCACACCGAGGAGACGACGGGCCGCCTGGAGGCGCTCCTCGCGACCCCGGCAAGGCGCCTGGCGTGGGCCCTCGGCCACGTGGCACTGGCCGTCCTCGTCTCGGCGCTCGTCCTGGTCGTCAGTGCCGCCGTGGCCGGCCTCGTCCACGGAGCCGATGCCGGCGACATCGGGGGAACGGTCGCGCGCCTCACGGGAGCGGCCCTCTCGACGCTGCCGGCCGTGTGGGTCGCCACGTCCGTCGCCCTCGTGCTCTACGGAGCGCTGCCTCGCTTCACCGGGCTGGCGTGGGCCGCGCTCATCGTCTTCCTGCTGCTCGGCGAGTTCGGCGACCTGCTCGACCTGCCCGGCTGGCTCGTCGACCTCTCCCCGTTCACGCACCTGCCGGCGCTGCCCGGGGGCACCCTC
This sequence comes from Terrabacter carboxydivorans, assembly GCF_039532035.1. Lineage (NCBI taxonomy): Bacteria > Bacillati > Actinomycetota > Actinomycetes > Micrococcales > Intrasporangiaceae > Terrabacter > Terrabacter carboxydivorans. The sequence continues at coordinate 3,244 of NZ_BAAARE010000016.1, forward strand.
GAGTGGGTGCCGCTCCTCGCCCTGACCGTCGTCGCCTCGGCCGTCGGCGCGGCCGGCCTCGTCGCCCTGCGACGGCGCGACATCGGCTGACGACCGCGCCGGGTCGCAGGCGACCCGGGGACCGACGGCACACGGCATACGACCTACGGCGGACGGCTGCCCCGAGTCCGGGCGCTTTGGCCGGGACAGCGTGCCGCGCCTCGGTACGGTGTGCCCCATGACAGGCATACCGGGCTTCTGGGCCGTGATCCCCGCCGGTGGGTCCGGCACGCGGCTGTGGCCCATCTCCCGGCGCCACTCCCCCAAGTTCCTGCACGACCTGACCGGTTCCGGGCAGTCGCTGCTGCGCGCGACGTGGGACCGGCTCGAGCCCCTCGTCGGCGACCGGATCCTCGTCGTCACCGGGGTCGCCCACGAGGACGCGGTCCGCCGCCAGCTGCCGATGCTCGGCTACGACGCGGTCGTCGGCGAGCCCTCGCCCCGCGACTCGATGCCCGCCATCGGCCTGGCCGCTGCCATCCTCGAGCGCCGCGACCCCGAGGCCGTCCTGGGCTCCTTCGCGGCCGACCACGTCATCACCGAGCCGGACAACTTCCGGCGCGCCGTCGCCGAGGCCGTCGTCCTGGCCCGCCGCGGCGAGCTCGCGACGATCGGCATCGACCCGACGGAGCCCGCCACCGGCTTCGGCTACATCCGGCTGGGCGAGCCGCTCGTCGTCGCGGGCGCACCGAGCGCCCACCGGGTCGACGAGTTCGTCGAGAAGCCCGACCTCGAGACCGCCACCCGCTATGTCGACAGCGGTGAGTACCGTTGGAACGCAGGCATGTTCGTCGTCGGCGCGACGACGCTGCTCGAGCTGCTGGCGGAGAACCACGCCGACATGGTCGACAGCCTGCGCACCATCGCCGGCGACCCTCGCCGGATGGCCGACCTCTGGCCGTCCCTGCACAAGATCGCCATCGACCACGCGGTCGCCGAGCCCGCAGCAGCAGCGGGTCGCGTCGCCGTCGTGCCCGCCGCCCTCGGCTGGGACGACGTCGGCGACTTCGCCTCCCTCACCAGGCTCGTCGCGGAGTCGAGCTCGCTGCCCGGCATCACCGCGATCGGCCCGTCCGACGACATCATCAGCATCGACTCGACGGCCACCGTGGCCGCCGGTGGCCGCCTCGTCGCGCTCATCGGGGTCGAGGACCTCGTCGTCATCGACACCCAGGACGCCCTGCTCATCACCCGCCCCGACCGGGCCCAGGAGGTCAAGCAGGTCGTCGAGACCCTGACGGCCCAGGGCCGCACCGAGCTGACATGAGCAGGCTCGCCGGGGCACGTCGCCGGGTCGGCCCGCCCCCGGCGACGGTGGCGCTGCCCGTGACCGTCGCACTGGTGTGGCTGGTGACGTGGCCGCGCACGGTCCCGACGCTCTTCGGTGACCACGGCAGCTACATCTCCATGGCCGAGCGGGTCCTCGCGGGGGACCGCCTCTACGTCGACGTCTGGGACAACAAGGGGCCGCTCTTCTACGACGAGATCGCCGTCGTGCGACTCGTGTCCCGCTACGCCGACATCGTGCTCGAGGTCGCCTGGGTCGCGCTGGCGTGCTGGGCCGTGCTCTCGCTGTGCCGCTCCGCCGGGGTCCGTCGCGGCCTGGCCCTGCTCGTGACGCTGGCGGGCGTGCCGGTCGTCGTCACCGGGGCCGCGTACGGCCCGGGGATGACCCACCTGCCGGGGGTCGCCCTCTGCCTCGCGACCACCGCGCTCGCGGTGCGGCGCCGCTGGGTCCTCGCCGGCGCGCTGACCGGGGTCCTGCTCTTCAGCAAGGAGATCATGGTCCCGATCGCGGCCGTCGCCGTGGTCACGGCGGCCTGGCACCACCGGTCGTGGCGCGGGTTCGCGCGGGCCGTGGTGAGCGCCCTGGTCGTCAGTGCCGCGGTCGTCGCGGGGCTCTACGCGCGGGGCGAGCTCGGCGGGTTCGTCACGAGCATCACCTCCAACCTCGACTACGCCGACGGCGACCTGGCGCAGTCGCGCTACGGCAGCGTCGTCGGACACCTGCTCAACGCGATGCCCGAGGACGGGCGCGGCGGCGGGCTCGTCACCATCGCCGCCGTGGCCCTGGTCCTGGTGACGGGCGGTCGCGCGGGCGGTCGCGGCGCACGGGGCGCACGCGGCGGCGACCGGGAGGCGACCGGCGCCGAGGAGAACCCACCCCTGGCGCAGCCGGAGCTCGTCCGGGACCTCACGGTGGCCACCCTGGTGGCGGCGATCGTCGTCATCGCCGCCACGGCCCCGTGGCCCCACCACAGCCAGTCCCTCTACGTGGCCGGCTGCCTCGCGCTCGTCCTCGTGGCCCTGCGACTCTCCCCACGGCATACGCCCGGAGAGCAGCAGTGGCACCCGGCCCGCGTCGCCGGGACCGCGGTGCTCGTCGCCTTCCTCCTGGGAGGCGCCCTCCACCCCTACTACTACCTCGAGTCCGCGCGTGAGGTCCCGAGCCGCATCGTCGCCCTCTCTCACGACTCCGTCGACAGCGCCGTCATCACCCAGCAGCCGCGCGTGCACACCTACGCCCGGGCCGGTTCGAACGACGACGGGGCCCACGCCGTCGGCCTGCGCTCCTACGCGCTGGTGTGCCCGCGGTTCCACCACTACCCGTTCGAGAGCAGCGCCGTCCTCGACGGCATCCTCGCGTGCCTGCCCAGCGCCGACGCGCTCATCGTCGACCAGACGATCCGGGACGAGCCGAACTCCCCGCAGTGGAACGCCTACGTGGCCAAGGTGCGTGCCCTCGTCGGCAACGGCTACACGTGCGTGCCGACGTCGCGCTCACAGGTCTGCGTCAAGACCAGCCTCTACGTCGCGCCGGGCACGTCCGTCCCGAGCTGAGCCGCGGGGACGCCCGTCACCTCTCGGACGTAGTCCCAGAGCCGCGCCACCTGCTCGGGCGTCTCGACGCCGACGGGCGCGTAGTGCGTCGACCGGCGACGCCGGTCGTGCCAGAAGCCGCCGGTGCCGATCGGGTCGCCGGTGGCGGTGAGCCACACGGCGGTGTCGGCGCCCGAGTCGGCGTCGCGCAGGAGCGGCCCGGTGAGGGCGGCGAAGCGGGGCAGCGAGTCGGTGACGCCGGGGGTGTCGGCCCAGCCCGGGTGCATCGAGTGGACGCGGATGCCGTCGGCGGCGAGGTCACGGGCCCAGAGCTCGGTCATGACGAGCTGCATGCGCTTGGTCCGGGCATAGGCGGTCACACCCGAGTAGTCACCCCGGGTGTACTCCGGGTCCTCGACGTCGAGCCGCTGGCCGTAGGCGCCGCCGGACGTCACGACGACGACGCGCCCGCCGGCCAGCGCCGCGCGCAGCCCGTAGGTCAGCACGTGCGGCCCGAGGACGTGGGTGGCGAGCGTCAGCTCGTGCCCCTCCGGAGTCGTGGTGCGCTTGGGCGGCATGACGCCGGCGTTGTGCACGACCGCGTGCAGGTGCGGCACCTCGCGGGAGAGCCGACGGCCGAACTCCGCGGTCGCGGCGAGGTCGCTGACGTCGGCGACGTGGGTCGTCACCTCGGCGCGGGGCCGCTCGTCGAGCAGCCGCGTACGCGCGTCCTCGAGGCGGCCCGCGTCGCGGCCGGTGAGGTGGACGGCCGCGCCGAGCCGCGCGAGCCCGCGGGCCGTGGCGAGGCCGAGTCCACCGCTCGCACCCGTCACGAGCACGTGACGGCCCGTGAGGGCGCCGGGCGCCGGGTCGCTCGGCCACCAGGCCCGACGCACCGCCGGCCCGATCTTCGTGTAGCCCAGGACCAACGACTTGTCCATGACCCAGTCGACCGCCGCTGCCGCTTCGTGGAGCACCATGGCCCTCACCCTAGGTGGACCGCACGAGGACGTCACCAAGCCGTCACCCGCCGCACCCCGGGGCGTCGCCCGGGCCGGCGCCGACCTCGGGACGGTTGGGCTGTGCGCGTCGCCATCGTCACCGAGTCCTTCCTCCCGGCCGTCAACGGCGTCACGACGAGCGTCTGCCGCGTCGTCGAGCAGCTGCACCGTCGGGGCGACGAGGTGGTCGTCGTCGCGCCGCGGACCCGGGCGCAGGGGCCCGACACCTTCGACGGGGCGCCCGTCCACCGCGTGGCCTCGGTGCCCGTGCGCCAGTTCGACGTCGGCCTGCCGACGCCGGAGATCGAGCGACTCCTCGTGGACTTCTCCCCCGACGTGGTGCACGTCGCGAGCCCCTTCGTGCTCGGGGCTCGCGGGCTCGCGACGGCGCGCAGGCTCGACCTGCCGACGGTCGCCGTCTTCCAGACCGACGTCGCCGCCTACGTCCGCCAGCACACCCCGGGGCCGGCGGGCGCCGCCACGGCAGCCGCCACGTGGCGCTGGATCCGTCGCATCCACTCCTGGGCCGACCTCACCCTCGCGCCCTCCTCCTGCGCCATGGCCGACCTCGTGGCCCAGGACGTGCCGCGCGTCGAGCAGTGGGGCCGCGGCGTGGACGCGGCCCTCTTCAACCCGACGTGGCGGCTCGATGCCCTGACCCGCTCCCTGCGTCGGGAGCTGGCGCCCGACGGGGAGCGGCTCGTCGGCTACGTCGGCCGGCTCGCCCCCGAGAAGGAGGTGGAGAGGCTCGCCGAGCTGGCCGACCTCCCACGGTCCCGCCTCGTCGTGGTCGGGGACGGTCCCTCTCGCGGCGCGGTCGGCGCGGCCCTCGCCGAGGCCGTGGCCGCATCACCGGGACGGCCCAACCGGCCGCCCGTGCTCCTCGGGTCGCGGACGGGCGACGACCTCGCCCGCGCCTACGCCTGCCTCGACGTCTTCGTCCACACCGGCACCTCCGAGACCTTCGGGCAGACCCTGCAGGAGGCCGGTGCGACAGGGCTGCCCGTCGTCGCACCCCGCCGCGGCGGACCGGTCGACCTCGTGACCGACGCCGACAACGGCTACCTCTTCGACCCCGACCGGCCGGGTGACCTGCGGGCGCAGGTATGCCGCGTGCTCGACTCCCCCGACCACGCCGCACACCTGGGACGGCGCGCTCACGAACGTGTGCGTGCCCGCTCGTGGGCGGTCGTGACCGAGGACCTCTCGCGGCACTACGACCGCGTCATCCGGGCACGGCGCCCCGCTCGCGTGGCGTGACGCCCACGCGCCGCGGGACCGGCAGCCGGACCGGCAGCCGGACCGGCGGGACCATCCAGCTCCAGGGCCGCCGGAGGGACGACGCGGGGCAGGACAGGCGCCCACCCGGCCGAGGCGGACGGCATACGCCCTCGATGTCCAAGGTTGTTGTTGAGATTGTCACAACAGGGGCGATACCAGCGGGTAGGAAGTCAGGTGCGGAAACCGCGGGGATAGGGTGCGCACGTGGCCACCAACACTCTCCCAGCGACGGGAACTCCTCGACCTGCGTCGGCACGCCGCACCACCGTGTTCATGAAGCTGCTCATGGCCCTGTCGGGCGCGCTCTTCGTGTTCTACGTGCTGCTGCACATGTACGGCAACCTCAAGATCTTCGGCGGCGTCGCGGCGTTCGACGAGTACGCCCTGCACCTGCGCACCATCCTGATGCCGATCCTGCCCTTCGGCGGGTTCCTCTGGCTCTTCCGCGTGCTGCTCGTCGTCGCGCTCGTCGCGCACGCCTACTCCGCCTTCTACCTGTGGAGCCGCGCCAAGGGCGCGCGCACCACGCGCTACGTGGCCAAGCAGGCCGCGCAGGCGAGCATCCGGAGCCGGATGATGCGCTGGGGCGGCGTCGCGCTGCTGCTCTTCCTCGTGTGGCACCTCCTGCAGTTCACGATCCTCAAGATCAACGTCGGCCCCGAGGCCGCCGGTGACAGCGCCGGCAAGCTCGTCATCTCGAGCTTCCAGGTGTGGTGGGTCGTCCTCATCTACGTGCTGGCGCTCGTCGCCCTCGGCATGCACCTGTGGCACGGCGTGTGGAGCGCCTCGCAGACCCTCGGCTGGACCAACAGCGCCAAGTCGCGCCGGACCGCCAAGGCCACCGCCACCGTCATCGCGCTGGTGACCGCCGTGGGCTTCGCGCTCCCGCCGCTCGCCATCCTGTTCGGAATCGTCAAGGGGAACTGATCCATGACCGACACCCAGACAGCCAGCACCATCACGCCCGAGGCTCCCGCCCCGACCCGTGAGGCGGCGCCCGGCGTCGTGCACGGCCTCTACACCGAGGGCGACCCCATCGTCGACACGAAGGCGCCGAAGGGCCCCATCGAGTCCCGTTGGGACAAGCGCAAGTTCGAGGCAGCGCTCGTCAACCCGGCCAACCGACGCAAGCTCACCGTCATCATCGTCGGCACCGGGCTCGCCGGTGGAGCGGCAGCCGCGACGCTCGGCGAGGCCGGCTACAACGTGAAGTCCTTCTGCTACCAGGACTCCCCGCGGCGCGCGCACTCGATCGCCGCGCAGGGTGGCATCAACGCCGCCAAGAACTACAAGGAGGACGGGGACTCGACCTTCCGTCTCTTCTACGACACCGTCAAGGGCGGCGACTACCGCTCGCGCGAGTCGAACGTCTACCGACTCGCCGAGGTCAGCGCCAACATCATCGACCAGTGCGTCGCGCAGGGCGTGCCCTTCGCCCGCGAGTACGGCGGCCTGCTCGACAACCGCTCCTTCGGCGGCGTCCAGGTCTCGCGCACCTTCTACGCGCGCGGCCAGACGGGTCAGCAGCTGCTCATCGGCGCCTACCAGGCGCTCGAGCGCCAGGTCGCGGCCGGCACCGTCGAGATGTTCAGCCGGCACGAGATGCTCGAGGTCATCGTCGTCGACGGCAAGGCCCGCGGCATCATCGCCCGCGACCTCGTCACCGGCGAGATCGAGACGCACCTCGCCGACGCCGTCGTGCTGGCCTCCGGCGGCTACGGCAACGTCTTCTTCCTCTCGACCAACGCGATGGGCAGCAACGTCACCGCGACGTGGCGTGCGCACCGCAAGGGTGCGCACTTCGCCAACCCCTGCTACACGCAGATCCACCCGACCTGCATCCCGGTGGCCGGCGAGCACCAGAGCAAGCTGACGTTGATGTCGGAGTCGCTGCGCAACGACGGCCGCATCTGGGTGCCCAAGAACGCCGCCGACTGCGAGAAGGACCCGCGCGAGATCCCCGAGGAGGACCGCGACTACTACCTCGAGCGGATCTACCCCTCCTTCGGCAACCTCGTCCCGCGTGACATCGCGAGCCGCCAGGCCAAGAACGTCTGCGACGAGGGTCGCGGTGTCGGCCCCAAGGTCGGCGACTTCCGTCGCGGCGTCTACCTCGACTTCACCGACGCCCTCAAGCGCATGAGCGCCGAGGCCGTCGCGGAGAAGTACGGCAACCTGCTCGACATGTACCAGCGGATCACGGGTGAGAACCCCTACCAGGTGCCCATGCGCATCTACCCCGCGGTGCACTACACGATGGGTGGCCTCTGGGTCGACTACGACCTGCAGTCGAGCATCCCGGGTCTCTTCGTCTCCGGTGAGGCGAACTTCTCCGACCACGGGGCCAACCGCCTCGGTGCGTCGGCCCTCATGCAGGGACTGGCCGACGGCTACTTCGTGCTGCCGAACACCATCCGCGACTACCTCGCCAAGGGCCCCTTCCCCAAGCTCGAGGAGTCCAACGAGGCCGTCGTCGAGGCCCGCGCCTCGGTCGACGCCCGCGTGCAGAAGCTGCTCTCCATCAACGGAGACCGCTCGGTCGACTCCTTCCACAAGGAGCTCGGCAACATCATGTGGGAGTACTGCGGCATGGAGCGCTCCGAGGAGGGGCTGCTCAAGGCCATCGACCTCATCCGCGGCCTGCGCGACGAGTTCTGGCGCAACGTCAAGGTGCTCGGCAGCGCCGACACCCTCAACCAGAGCCTCGAGAAGGCCGGCCGCGTCGCCGACTTCCTCGAGCTCGGTGAGCTGATGTGCATCGACGCCCTGCACCGCCGCGAGTCCTGCGGCGGCCACTTCCGCGCCGAGTCCCAGACCGAGGACGGCGAGGCGCTGCGTCACGACGACGAGTACGCCTACGTCGCCGCGTGGGAGTGGGGCGGTCAGGACGGGACGCCCGTGCTGCACAAGGAAGACCTGGTCTACGAATTCGTCGAGATGAAGCAGCGGAGCTACAAGTGAAGACCACCCCACAAAGTTCTCCGTTCGTACCTCACTCCGATACTTTGCGAGGACCCCGATGAACCTGACCCTCAAGATCTGGCGCCAGTCCGGCCCCAAGGCCAAGGGCGAGATGGTGACCTACCCGGTCACCGACATCTCCGAGGACATGAGCTTCCTCGAGATGCTCGACGTCCTCAACGAGCAGCTCAACGCCCGCGGCGAGGAGCCGATCGCGTTCGACTCCGACTGTCGCGAGGGCATCTGTGGCATGTGCGGCCTGATGATCTCCGGCAAGGCCCACGGCCCCGAGGTCACCACGACGTGCCAGCTGCACATGCGCAGCTTCTCCGACGGCGACGAGATCACGATCGAGCCGTGGCGTGCCGACGCGTTCCCGGTCATCAAGGACCTCGTCGTCGACCGGAGCAGCTTCGACCGGATCATCCAGGCCGGCGGCTTCATCAGCGCCAACACCGGCTCGGCGCCGGAGGCCCACTCGGTGCCGGTGCCCAAGCCCAAGGCCGACCGCGCCTTCATGGCAGCGGCCTGCATCGGCTGCGGCGCGTGCGTGGCGGCGTGCCCCAACGCGTCCGGCATGCTCTTCATGGGCGCCAAGATCACGCACCTCGGTGAGCTCCCCCAGGGCCAGCCGGAGCGCGACGCCCGTGTCGTCAGCATGGTGACCCAGCACGACCACGAGGGCTTCGGCGGCTGCACCAACGTCGGCGCCTGCTCCTCGGCGTGCCCGAAGGAGATCCCGCTCGACGTCATCAACCAGCTCAACAAGGACCTGCGCGGCGCCCTGATGCGCGGAGAGTGACGCGCGACGCGCCGATCGCACAGATCCACCGACGACTCGCCCCGGACCTCCGGGGCGGGTCGTTCGCGTTCGGCACTTTGTCGAAACGCTCGAGCCTCCCCGCGCTCGGCTGCTAACGTCCCCGAACGGTCGGAGGCGCAGGGACAGGACAGGGGTCATGACGGGTTCGGCGACGACAAGCAGTGTGACGGTGGGTCCGGCGACACGTCGCCCGATGCTGATCCTGGCGTGGACCGCCGCAGCGGTGGTCCTGCTCGTCCAGAGCCTCAGGGTGCGGTCGCTCTGGTACTACGGCACCGACATCGAGGCCACCTGGGACGGCGCCCGCAACCTGTTGCGCACGGGCGACCCGTACGTCGTGGTCCCGGGGCACAGTCCCTTCGTCTACCCGCCCTCCGCAGCACTACTCTTCGCCCCGGCGGCGCTGGTCGACAATCGGCTCTTCGTCGCAGGAGGCCAGCTGTTGACGGTGGTCGCGGCTGTGGCACTGGGTGCAGCTCTGGCGGCTCTCGTCGGAGCCCGTTGGTGCGGACCGGTCGCAGCGTGCTTCGTCATCGTGATGACGCTCTCATCCGTCGGGACCGAGACGCTGGGATACGCCAACCTCTCGTGGGCGGTCGCCGCCCTTGCAGGGTGGACGCTCGTGGCGATGCAGCACCTCAGGTGGCACACGGCGGCCGTGCTGATCGGTCTCGCTGTGGCCATCAAACCGATGGCCGCCACCTTGGCTCTCGTGCTCCTCGTCGAACGCAGGTACCGCGCGCTGGCCCTCGCGGCAGCCATCCCCCTCCTGCTCAACCTGGCGACCATCCCGCTGCTGCGTGCGCCGGCGGAGTTCGTCACGGTCGTCCTGCCCCGGGTGCTGAGCGGCGCGACGACGGGTGTCGGCAGCAATCCTTCCCTCTGGGGCTTCGGCGTCCGGCACGAGCTCGACAGTCCCGTCGTCTGGTTCCTGCGCGCCCTGCTGTTCGCGGCCACCGCGGGACTCGTCGTCGTCGCAGCCCGACGTCGTTCGCCAGCCCACCACGCAGTCATCGGCCTCGGGTCGGCAGCGGCCGTGATGCTGGTGGTCCAGGTCAACCAGCCGTCCTACGGGCTCGTGGTCCTGCCGCTCGCGGCGGCGCTGTTCGCTGTGGGAGACGCGTGGACCCGAGCCGTCCTCATCGCTGCCTCGGGCCTCATCCTGTCCTGTGGAACTCCGGGTTGGGTGCCGACCGACGCCACCATGCTCGGCGAGCTCGCCCTCTTGGCTGCCTCGGCCCGCGTCACGATGTCCGGGGACCGCACCGCCGACATCCAACCTGCGTACGTGTCTCGGGGTTAGTCTTTCCCGGCGATGACGCCTCCTGCCCTCCTCCGACGCCGCCCGTGGACGACTCCGGCCGCGGGCGCGACGCTCGGTGCCGTCGCGCTGGGGCTCACCCTGACGAGCACGTATGCCGTCCCCGCCGCGGGTGCCACTGCTCTCCCCCGTGCCGCTGTGGTCTCGTCGGTCCGGGCCACGGCGTCGACCTGCGCACCGTGGCAGACGCAGCAGGCCGTACCTGCGGGCACGGCGCTCGCGCCCCGGGTCTTCCCGGCGGACGAGCAGCTCGTGCAGGCGCCGGGGTCGGCGTCGGCCGGCGCGGGCAAGACCTCGAAGCCACCGAAGATGCATCTGGTCTGTCGCAACGCGCCGCCCGTCCCGTTCCCGCACGCGGCCTGGCAGCCGGACACCGTCGTCGGCGGCTCGCGCCTCGCCGAGACGGGAGTCATCGTCGACCGCCCGGTGTCGGTGCCGGCACCTCCGGCGGTCTACGACGTCTCCTACGTCATCGCCGACCTCGACACCGGTGAGATCCTCGCCGCCAAGTCACCGCACGCCTGGCTGCGACCGGCGAGCACGCTCAAGACGCTCACCGCCCTGACCCTGATGCCGCGCCTCGACCCGCACCAGGTCGTCGTGGCCGGACAGGACGCCCAGGACGCCGCGGGCTCGCGCGTCGGCGTCCTCGCCGGCAACCGCTACCCCGTCTCGAGCCTCTTCGACGCGATGCTGATGTTCTCGGCCAACGACGCCGTCTACGCGCTCGCCGACGCCGCCGGCGGCTACGAGGAGACGGCCGCCCTGATGAACCAGAAGGCCGACGAGGTCGGGGCGCACGACACGCTCACCGTCGACCCCAGCGGCCTCGACGACGGCGCGCAGCGCTCGAGCGCCTACGACCTCGCGGTCATCGGCCGCGACGCGATGCGCCTGCCCGACTTCCGCGCCACCATCACCAAGCGCGACACGGTCTTCCCCGGCGGCAAGGACGCCCGGGGCAAGGTGTGGCCCGCCTTCCACGTCTACAACATCAACGAGCTGCTGGCGCACTACCCCGGCGCCATCGGCATCAAGCCGGGCCGCACCGACCGCGCGCAGCACACGTTCATCGGGGCCGCCACCCGCGGCGGTCGCACGCTCATCGTCAGCCAGATGGGCAGCATCACGGGGTCGTGGAAGCCCACGGCGGCGCTTCTCGACTGGGGCTTCGCCAACGCCGACCGGGTGACCCCCGTCGGCCGCCTCGTCGACCCGGGCGAGGCTCGCGCACCCTCCCCTGCGCCGACGCTGCCCGCCCTGCCCACCGACGGTGCCACGGGCACGGGATCCGGAGGCGGCTCCGGGCCGTCTGGCGGCACGGGCACACCCGCGCCGCTGTCCGCCGCGGCTCTGGCGGCGACGTCGCTGGACCGGACCATGTCGCTCGCGGTGCTCGCCGCCGCCGGGGTCGTCGTGACGACGGCGGCCACGCTCCTCGTCCTCGGCCTGCGCCGACGCAGGGCCGCGCGTCGCTGACGGGCCGCCACCACCGGGGCCGAGTGCCCGTCGCCAGGTGGCGACCGGCCGAGCAGCCCGCGGGTGCCTCGGCGACCCGGACGCCGTGGGGGTCCGGAGCGCTCAGGCCCGGTGACGCCTGACCCGACGCACCCCGCGCACCGCAGACACGGCGAACGCCCCGATAACCGCACCGGCCGCCAGGCTCGCGCGGTCGGTGGCGCGTGACGACTCCGCGACGACCCTCCCGGAGGCCGCAGTCGCGGCGGGGACGACGGGAACGGGAGCCTCCGACGGGGCGGGCTCCACGGCATACCGAACCGTGTCGGTGTCGGCGCTGCCGAGGCCGGCTACGTTCGCGGTCCACGCGGCCGAGAGCAGGATGACCTTGGACATGAGGTTGAGCCAGAAGAGCAGCCCCACCGCGACGGCGACGGCGCCGAGCAGCGGGTTGGCGGTCGCATGGCTCACGAGGAAGCCGCCGAAGAGCTTGAGCACCGTGAGGATGACGGCCCCGAGCACGGCGCCCTGACGCACGTGGTGCATCGGAAGCCGCACCCCCGACAGCATCCGCAGGAGCACGACGAGGATGAGGGTGTCGAAGACGATCCCGGCCAGCAGGCCGAGCAGGCCGACGAGGAAGCCGTTGCCCGCCAAGCCGATCCAGCCCGCCACCCGCTCGGCAAGACCCCCGATGGCGCTCGTCAGGATCGCCGACACCGCGATCGCCAGGCCCAGCGTCACGAGGACGAAGAGGTCACGGCCCTTGGTGCGCACCATGTTGTCGCTCGACGCCTCGAGGCCGAAGACGCCACGGATGCCCGTCCGCAGCGCGCCGACCCAGCCGAGGCCCGCCAGCAGCAGGGTGACGAAGGAGACGATGCCGGTGATGGTGAGCGTCAGGCTGGCCGGCGCCTGCACGCTGATGATGCCATCGGGGTGACCGGCCGTCTTGACCATCCCGGGCAGGGTCGCGTTGAGCGACTCCGCGATGGTCTCGACGAGGTCGGGGCGCCCGCGGAGCACGAAGCCGAAGATCGCGAAGGCGAGCGCCAGCGCCGGGAAGATCGAGAAGAACGCGAAGTAGCCGACCCCCGCGGCGAGCAGGTCGCCGTTGGCCTCCCCGTAGCGGGTCCACGCGTGGAAGGCACGCGTCGCCTTGAGCCGGTCCAGCGCGGTCTGGAACGCCGGCACGCTCAGCTCCCGACGAGGGCGAACTCGTGCACCGGACGCCACACGCCGTCCTCACCGAGCTCGTACAGGTGGTACGCGCCGACGGGGAAGGCGACCGAGTAGTCGGCCAGCTCGCCGAACGCCCGGTCGAGCGACTCCGACGGCACGTTGTGCGCCACCGTCACGTGCGGGTGGTAGTAGAAGTCGAGGTCGCGACGCACCGGTCCGGAACGCAGCGCACGCTCGAGCGACTCGCAGTTCGAGACCCCGCGCGCGACCTGGATGAAGACGACGTCCGAGAGCGGACGGAAGGTGCCGGTGCCGCGCAGGACGACGTCGAAGGCGGAGTGCGCGGCGGCAACGTCCGCGCAGTGGCTGCGGAAGGCGGCATACGCCTCCTGATCGACCTCGGTCGGCGGCAGCAGGGTGATGTGGGCCGGGATCTGCCACGCCTGGGGGTCGCCGAAGTCGGCACGACGGCGCTGGAGGTAGTCACCGTGCGGAGCCGGGATCGGGATCGAGACGCCGATCGTCGTCGGGCGCGCAACACTCACGCCCCTGACCGTACCGAAGTCACGCGCCCGGAATGTGCCGGGGTCTGAACAACCACGGATCGAGGCGCACGTCGCAGCGCCACACGGGGTGCGTCAGGCGCTACCGTCCACCCATGTTCCGCAGCGAGCACAGGGCATCCGGGCGACCTCCCGGTGCGACCCTCTCGGTTCCCTGGACGTGGGCCTTCGGGACACCGCCCCCTGAGTACGGCGTGCGGCTCGTGCGGCGCCCGTCTGACTGGGGCCAGGGACGGGTTCGCGGCCTCCTGACCCAGCTGGTTCACGCGGGACGGCTGGCCGTGACCGCCAGACACTCTCGAACGCTCGTGCTGGCCACCGTCGGAGCCGAGGCCGCCGTCACCGCCCGGCTCGCCAAGCTGCTCAACCGACGGCTGCACGTCGTCGTCTTCGATGTCCTCGCCCCGCGCCGAGAGCTGCCCCGTCCGTTGGCGAGGCGGTTGTTCGCCTCCGTCGACGAGTTCGTCGTCATCCGGACGGGCGACGCCACCATGCTGGCACGACGCTTCGACGTCGATCCCGGCCGCTGCCGGTTCGTGCGCTGGCCGGTGCCGGACCCGACCGGACCCGGGGACGGAGCACCCGACCCGGCTGTGGGCGAGAGCGCCGGACGCGGGCTGCCGTCGACGTACGTCTACTCCGCCGGATGGGCACATCGTGACTGGGACACGCTCGTGCAGGCGATCGACCAGACGAAGACGGAGGTGCAGGCCGTCATCGCTCCCGGCAGACCCCTGTCGCTGCCGCCGGGGGTGCGCGACCGCGTCCGCGTCATCGACATGCCACCACCAGAGCTCGGCCGGGTGCTGACCCGCGATGCGGAGGTCGTGGCCGTCGTCATGCACGACACCGACCTGCCCGCCGGGCCGCTCGTCCTCCTCGACGCCATGGCTGCTGGCCGGGCGGTCGTGGCGACCGACGTCAACGGCACGCGTGACTACGTCCGCGACGGTGAGACGGCACTGGTCGTGCCCGCCGGCGACCCGGCAGCCCTGGCGGGCGCCTTGTCGCGGGTGTGGGAGGACCCCGAGCTGCGCGCCCGGCTGGGATCCTCGGCGCGCCGGGCGGTGACGGACCTCCACCAGGTCACGACGTTCTGGGACGACCTCCTGGCCCCCGGCGCCTGGGAGTCCTCGACGGCGCCGTGAGTCAGGCCCGCGAGGAGCTGCGAAGCAGGCCGACCTTGTCGTAGACGCGACGGACCGTCGCCTCGGCCACGGCACGAGCGCGCTCGGCGCCGTCGGCCAGGATGCGGTCGAGCTCCGCCGGGTCGGCCATCAGCTCGAGCGTCCGGGTGCGGAACGGCGTCACGGCCTCGACGACGACCTCGGCGACGTCCTTCTTCAGGTCGCCGTAGCCCCTGCCGGCATAGTCCTCCTCGAGCGTCGCCACCGGCGTCCCCGACAGGGCGGAGTGGATCGAGAGGAGGTTGGAGATGCCGGGCTTGGCCGCCTCGTCGAAGCGGATCTCGCGCTCGGTGTCGGTGACGGCCGAGCGGATCTTCTTGGCGATGCGCGCCGGCTCGTCGAGCAGGCTCACGAGGCCGGCGTCGGAGGCCGCGGACTTGCTCATCTTGGCCGTCGGCTCCTGGAGGTCCTGGATCTTGGCCGTGGCTTTCATGATGTGCGGCTCGGGCACGACGAGGGTGTCGCCGAAGCGCTGGTTGAAGCGGCCGGCCAGGTCGCGGGAGAGCTCGAGGTGCTGGCGCTGGTCCTCCCCGACCGGCACGACGTTCGCGTCGTAGATGAGGATGTCGGCGGCCTGCAGGACCGGGTAGGCGAAGAGCCCGACGTTGGTGTTGGTGCCCTTGGCCGACTTGTCCTTGAACTGCGTCATGCGGCTGGCCTCACCGAAGCCGGTCAGGGTGCCGAGCACCCAGTAGAGCTCGGTGTGCTGAGCGATGTGGCTCTGCACGAAGAGGGTGGAGCGGGCCGGGTCGACGCCGCCGGCGATGAACTGGGCCGCGGTGATGCGCGTCCGCTCGCGCAGGACCTCGGGGTCGGGCGCGACGGTCAGCGCGTGCAGGTCGGCGACGAAGTAGAAGGCGTCGTGGGTCTCCTGCAGACGGACCCACTCGACGAGCGCCCCGATGTAGTTGCCGAGGTGGAGCGAGTCGCTCGTCGGCTGCATGCCGGAGAGGCTGCGGGGCGTCGTGGTCGGCAGGGAGGGCGTCGAGGACATGGGTGCATTCTGGCCCATCGCCGGCCACGGGCCCGAACCGGTCCGATGCGTCCCTGCTGGCCCCGGCTGCTTCGCGCTGGTCCACGCGTCGGGTCGCGCGCCTCAGTCGCTCTCGAGGTCGTAGTCGACGACGACGGGGGCGTGGTCGCTCCACCGCTCGGCATACGTGGGCGCCCGACCGACGAAGACGTCACGCACGGTGGCCGCGAGACGCGACGTCGCGAGCTGGTAGTCGATTCGCCAGCCGGCGTCGTTGTCGAACGCCTTGCCGCGCCACGACCACCACGAGTACGGGCCCGGGACGTCACCGGCGTGCCTGCGCTGCACGTCGACCCACGCTCCGTCGGCGAGCCAGCCGTCGAGGACGGCGCGCTCCTCGGGCAGGAAGCCGGCCTTCTTGAGGTTGCCCTTCCAGTTCTTGAGGTCGGCCTCACGGTGGGCGACGTTGAGGTCGCCGGTGACGAGGGCGAGGGCGCCGTCGGCGGCGGCCCGCTGCATGCGCCGGGTCATCGCGTCGAGGAACGCCATCTTGACGTCCTGCCGGTCAGTCCCCGCCTCGCCGGTGTGGACGTAGGCCGAGACGACCGTGAGTGCTCCGGCGGGCGTCATGACGTCGGCCTCGACCCATCGCCCCTCGTCGGCGAACGCCCCGTCTAGGCCCACCCGCACGGCGGTGTGCGGATCGCGCGTGGCGACGGCGACGCCCGCCCGTCCCTTGGCCGTGCCCTCGGTGTGGGCCACCGACCAGTGCGCGAGGCCGGCGTCGGCGAGCACCTTGGCGAGCTCGGTGTCGTCGGCGCGCACCTCCTGGAGGCACAGCACGTCAGGTGCGACCTGCTGGAGCCACGGCACCATGCCTCGTCGTGCGGCAGCTCGGATCCCGTTGACGTTGGCGGTGACGACGCGCATGGGCCCGATTGTGCAGGACCCGTGTGGCGCCCTCCCTGCCCGCCCCACGGGATCGCACGATCACCCGCGGTGGTATGCCGTGTGCTGCCTAGAATGCGACGTGCCCACCGATGCCCTCGCCCTCGCGCCCGTCGTCCTCGCGGTCGTCCTCGTGGTCAGCGCTGTCGGCAAGCTGCGCGCCCCGACGGCCTCGGCCGAGGCGTTCCGAGACCTCCGCGTGCCGTCCGTGCTCTCGGGCTCCCTTGTCGTGCAGGCTCTTCCGTGGGTCGAGCTGCTGCTGGCCGTGGCGCTCGTCGTCAGCGGTGGATCGCTCGGTGTCGTCGTCGCGGCGGCCACCCTGCTGCTCTTCACGTCATACCTCGTCCTCGTGGTGCGGGCGCTGGGGTTCGACGAGGACGTCGAGTGCGCGTGCTTCGGTGAGTTCGCGCCCGGCCGGATCACGCGGCGCACCGTGGTGCGCAACGCGTGGCTGGTCGTGGTGGCGGTCGGCGCGCTCGTCGGCGCGGCCGGCGGCTCCTCGGTCGTCGCACGCATCGCCGACGGCCGGCTGCCGTGGTGGTGGCTCGGTGGCGCAGTGGCGGCGGCCGTCACGACCTGGCTGGTGGCGGGTGCCACGAGCGCATCAGGTGTCGAGGCGGCTCGCGTCCCGACCGTGGACGAGGAGGGCGACTACGTGCGTCAGCGGACACCGGCCCTGCCCGTGACGCTCGGTGACGGCTCGACGAGCACCCTGCGCGCGCTGAGCGCCGAGCGACCCCAGCTGCTCCTCTACGTCTCGGAGACCTGCGGCAGCTGCCTGCCGGTCATCGAGGCCGCCCCCGTGTGGCGTGAGCAGCTGCCTCAGCTCGACGTCCGCCTCGTGCTGCGCTTCGGGCCGGAGAGCTCGACACTCGGCTCGACGCAGGAGCCGCTGAGCGTCCACGACACCGAGGGCCTGGTCTACGAGACGTTCGACCTGCGCACGCCCAGCGCCCTGCTGCTCGGGGCCGACGGGCTGCTCGCGGGAGGGCCGATCACCGGGAGCACCGCCGTGCCGGAGTTCGTCGACGACATCCGCGCAGAGCTCGAGGCCGCCCTCGGCGCCTGAGACCGCGGTCGGGCGTCCCCGTTCGGCGGCAGCGCGTCGTGTCGTGGCAGCGATGACGGCCCCGGCCCCCGTGGGGGCCGAGGCCGTCGTCGTGTCCGGTTGCCCGACGGTGTCAGGCGCAGGCCGCGTTGAGCGGGGGCGGAGGAACCGCACCCTGGATGTTGCACGAGCCGCCGCCGCCCGTCGCGGGAGGCGTCGACAGCGTGCCGCTCGAGATGCTGACCGGCGTCGGGTCGATCGCGGCGCAGGTGCTGCACTCGTAGCGCTGGTAGTCCAGGCTGAACGAGGTGTTCTGGCTGTTGGCCTGGCTGTTGGTGTAGACGAAGATGCGCTGCACCTCGCCGTCCGGCGTGCAGAACGTGTTGCACACCGTCGACAAGGGCGGCGTGCACGTCGCGCACGAGCACGTCGTGCCGCTCTTGACGACGACCTGGTACCCAGTGACGGGGACGCCGTTGATCCGCACGTTCGTGATGACCGTGACACCCGTGGTCGGACCCGGGCCGAGCGTGTTGACCGCAGTCAGCTCGAAGACGTAGCCCTTGAAGATGTCGTTGGCGTTGCCGGGGAGCTTGCAGGCCCCACCGGTGAAGCTCAGCGGTCCGGACGAGGCTGCCACCGTGGGAGCCGCCCCCGCGACCACGACAGCAGGCACTGCCCAGGCAGCGCCCTTGACGACCGAACGCCGGCTCGGAGGCGCCGAGTCGGCGCCATGGTTGTGTGACATGAATGTATCCCCCACTCGATGACTGACCCCCCCGAGTCAAGCGTCAACATACCCGAGCCGGGCACCCCGGATGCCTGAAAACGCACACCTTCGTCCATTGCGCGGACATCATGACGGCAGGTCGTCCCAAAGGTCCTTTTTGTGCTCAGGAACGGCCACGAGGACCGTGGCCTCGACCAGTTCACGGACCGCGGCGGCGACGAGCTCTGCCGGGTCTCCGAGGCCGTCCGGGGGTGCGCCGAACCGCTCCGTCACCCCCTCGACCAGCTGGGCCAGGGAGCAGGCCTCGCCCACGAGGTCGAGGATCTCGACACCGATCGGGGACAGCCGCGCGACCCGGTGCAACGGCGGGTCCGCGACGAGGACGACGGTCCCCTCGTCGGTGACCAGCTCGTCACGGATGACACCGCGGCTCAGCACGGTCGCGGGACCCAGCGGGTGCACGTCGTCGCTCATCTCGACCTCCCCAGGACCTCGCGCACGACGGGCTCGAGGTCCGCGGCGTCGTGGTAGCGGACCCGGCGCAGGCCACCAGCCGACTCCACGAGGTCGGCGAGGCGGCGGAGCGGTCGGTCGAAGGTAGCGAGTGCAGAGGTCTCGGGCGCCAGCAGCACGAGGGCGTCGAGCAGCTCCACGGGCTCGACCCGCACCGTCTCGCCGGCCTGGAGGTCACGGCGCAGCAGGACCATCCCTGCCAACCAGGGCCGCACCTGCGGGGGGCAGAGGCCGAGCGACTCCGGGGCGACCTCGTCCTTGGGTTGTCCCGTGTCGGGTCGCCGCACCGACAGCGGTTTGCAGTACGGCTCGACGTGCCCGTCCGCCGTCACCCCCACGGTCTCGTCGGAGACGTAGCCACGCCCCGGTCCGAGCGTGCGCACGAGCGTCGTCTTGCCGGTGCCGCCCGGCGCGACCAGGGCGACGGTGGCTCCGGAGACCTGGTCGCAGAGTCCCCCTGCGTGGAACATCATCAGCTGCCCGGTGCGAGCGGCGATGGCGGCGCGTGTCACGGACTGGGTCAGTGCCTGAAGCGCCTGTGCCACGTCGTCGGGGCCGGCGGAGTCCTCGAGACCTGGCGCCGAGACGACCGGCGCGCCGGCCACGGGCCGGACGGACGACATCGACCACGCCACCCGGGCGAGCGGTCGGAGCCTGTCGTCAGGCACGTCGACCCCGACCGTGGCGCCGAGGGCGCGGACGTGGAACGTCGCCGGGCGCCCCGACCCTGTCACGTGGCGCCCCTGCGCGCCCCGAGGCGTCCCAGGACGTCGACCATCTGGTCCACGCGACGGGACCAGTCCGAGCCGGACACCCGGCGAGGGTCGGCCACCGCCCCCGGGGAGCCACCGGCTCGGGCCATCGCACCCACGACGGTGACGACGAAGGTCTCGTGCGACGCAACCGTCACCAGGTCGTCGACGACGTCACGGAACCCGGCAACCGGGGTCGAGACGACGGGTCGTCCACCCGCTTGGTACTCGTAGAGCTTGATGGGGTCGAGGCTGTCCGTGAAGGGCGTGACGACGTGCGGCACGACGAGGACGTCGGCGTGCTGCACGTAGGCCGGCACGTCAACGCTGGGACGAGGTCCGAGCAGCTCCACGCCGGCGGTCTCCAGCCGCGAGACCTGCGCGGCCGCAAGGGCGTTCGGGCCGACGAGCACGAGGTGGCCAGACCCGGCAAGGGCTTCTGCGGTGGCGACGCACAGGTCGACGTCGAGCCGGTCGTCGTGCAGGGTGCCGACGTAGACGGCGACGGGGCCCTCGGGCAGGTCCGCCGGTCGTTCGTGGGCGACGGCGTAGGCCGAGGTGTCGACTCCGTTGGGCACGAGGGTGACCGCCCGCCCCGTCCCCTTGCTCGCCGCCAGTGCCGGCGAGCAGACCACCACCTCGTTGCACCGGGCGAGCAGCACCTGCTCCTGGTCGGTGATGCGCTCGGTCTCCGGCGCGGACCGCTCCGCCAGGGTCCAGTCGTCGGTGACGTCGTAGAGAGAGGGCCACTGCGTGGCCTCCACGAGGAGCGAGCCCCTCGGGTCGTTGACCCAGAGCACGGGGCGCTCCATGCCGAGCGTCCGGGTGGCACGCAGCACCTGCTGCGCCCATCGCTGGTCGAGCCGCCGGTCGACGCGGCGGGGCAGCCACTTCGTCGGCTCGAGCAGCCACAGCGACTGCTGGCGTATGCCGTCCATCTCGGGGGCGGGTCGCAGGCCGCGTCCGAGCCGTGGCGCCCCCGCGCCGAGCGCCGCGTGCAGCGGGTCGGTGGCCGGCTCGACGAACAGCACCGTGAGGTGAGGGTCGCGACGCAGGAGCCCTGCCACGAGATGCTGGTTCCGGCGCCAGGTGCCGTCCCACGCCTCCAGCGAGGCAACGACGAGGTCCACGTCAGAGCACCCCCCGGTAGACGGCGGCGGTCTCGCGCGCCTGGTGCTCGGGAGTGAAGAGGGCCCGCTGGACCCTCTGCAGCTCGACGGCGTAGGCATCGCGGCGCCCCGGGTCACCCGTGAGCTGCGCGAGCAGCTCGCCGGCCCTCGCGACGTCACCGGCGGGGTGCAACGCGGCCGTCGACACCGCCCCCACCGTCTCGAGGTGTCCCCCGGAGCCGACAGCGACGACCGGCAGCGCGGCCGCCATCGCCTCGAGGACGGTCAGGCCCAGGCCCTCGATGCGGCACGGGGCGAGCAGCACGCCGGCCCGCTCCATGAGGTCCGGCACATCGGGCCGGTGACCGAGGAAGCGGATGGAGTCCGCGAGCCCGAGAGCCTGCGCCAGCGCCCTCAGGGCCGGGAGCTCGGAGCCGTCACCGGCCACCTCGAGCCGCCACCCCTGAGCGGCGGCACCGGAGGCGGCAAAGGCGCGCAGGGCCACGTCCGTGTCCTTCTCGGGCTCGAGGCGCTGCGCCACGAGGACGACGGGCTCGCGCTCACGTGCCGGGCGCGTGGAGCTCGTCGAGTCGACACCGGGGTGGATCACGACGCTGGCGCCGGCGATGGTGTCGGCGACGTAGTGGCTGATCGCGATCTGCGCGTCGACGCGTCGACCCGCTGCCGCTGCCACCACGGTGGAGAGGGGGTTGCTGCCACGACCACGAGCGAAGTGCCGGGTGACCACGAGGGGTGTCTCCATACCGACCATGGCTGTGGCACAAGCGATCTCGGCAGCGGTCATGTGGGCATGGACGACGTCGGCGCCGGCTGCCCATTGCCGGACCCTTCTGAGGACGTCGCCCACCGTCGTCGAGGGCAGCGTGCGCACCCCGGGCCCCGCGGCGACGGTCATGCGCCGGGGGTCTCCTCCCACGACGAGCACCTCGTCGCCCGCCGAGACCTGGGCGCGCGCCAGCCGCGCGACATGGCTCTCGACGCCGGCGAACGCGTCGGAGCGGACGGCGTGCAGGACCCTCACCGTGCGACACCGTGCACGCCGGTCCGCACGTCGCCGGCGGGGGGCAGGTCGGTGAGCACGTCGAGGTAGCGGCGGGCGACCATCGCCCACGAGTGGCGCTCCGCCGTCTCACGCGCGGCGGCCCGCACCGCGGTCCGGTCGAGGGCGAGGACGCCCTGGAGACCGCGGGCGAGGGCGTCGGCGGTGGCCTCGACGACCGCGCCGTTGACCCCGTCGGCGACGAGGTCGGGCACGCACCCGGTCGGGGTCGCGACCACGGGCACGCCGCACGCGAGCGCCTCGAGGACCACGAGGCCGTAGGACTCGTAGGCGCTGGGCATCGCGAGCACGTCCGCGGCGTGCAGCCACGGCCGCGGGTCGGGGTGGGCGCCGGCGAAGTGCAGGCGGTCCCCGAGGGCGACCGAGGAGGGACGTGCGGACTCGGCTGCGACCATGTCCGCCGTGCCGCCGACGACGACGAGCCGCACACCGGGCCCCAGCCTGCGGACGGCGTCGACGAGGACGGGGAGCCCCTTGCGGCCGAACTCGTTGCCGATGAAGAGCACCATCCGGTCGTCGGGTCCGAGTCCGAGCTCGTCACGGGCCACCTGCCGCTCCGGCTCGGTCGGCGGACGGAAGCGGTCCACGTCGACACCGTTGCCGATGACGACCGTCGGGATGGCGAGGTGCGGGTGGATCTCGCGCAGCAGTCGCTCCTCGTCGGTCACCAGGTTGACGACGAGCCGGTGGCTGCCCGCACGCGAGTAGCGCCGACGGTCCCGCGCCGTCGTGAAGAGGTGCAGCGGGTTGCGCGCCATCCGGAGCAGATGGTGCCCGCGGGCCCGCATGGCCGCCTCGACGAGGCCGTGGTTGACGTAGACGTCACCGGTCACCGCGTCGTTGTGGCACACCGACCGCTGGTCGGGGTGCGCGCGGAGGTAGCCGCGGGCCCGGTGGGTGCCCACCGTCGAGAACCAGACGACGCGGGCGATGAGGGCGAGCCGACCGGTCAGTCCGCCGCGCGGCGAAGGCAACCAGGCGCCCCCGGCCTCGTCGAGGGTGAACCGCCGGACGTCGATCCCTTGGTGCTGCCACTCCTGCTCGAGGTGCCAGGCGACGGCGCCCACCCCCGTGCCCGGCCCGATCTCCGGGGTGATCTGGACGATCGTGGTCATGCCGAGCCCACCGGCACCCGAGGTGCCGCTGCCGGGTCGGAGGTCCGAACCTCCGTGGCTCGTTCCGCGTGCCAGGCGGCGCCGAGGCAGATCCCGAGCACGACGAAGGGCACGGAGCCCTGCACCGCCGCCCAGAACAGGTCGAACTGGCCCTGCACGAGGCGCGAGACGAGCACTGCGAGGGCCAGCGATCCGTAGGCGGGGTCGAGCTTCCAGGCGACCCGCAGGGTGACGACCATGAGCATGACGAAGGCCACGAGGCCGACGACACCCGCCGAGGTGAGCACCTCGATCTCGGCGTTGGGAGGCTGGAACTGGAAGGGGAAGCGGTCGGTGTACCACCAGCGCAGCCCCACGCCGAACCACGGGTCGGCACTCCAGACCGTCATCGAGTCCTGGAACCACGTGAGCCGCTGGAAGACCGAGTTGAACTGGTTGCCCGACTGCACCTGGTCCTGCACGAGGTTGGTGACGAAGAGCCCGACCGGCGCGATGAGCAGCAGCACGATGCGGGACCGCTTGCGGTCGCTGTCGGAGCGCAGGACGAGGACGACGACGGCCGCGACGAGACCGATGAGCGCCTGCCGGGACTGGGTGAAGAGCACGGCGGCCAGCAGGAGCGAGGTCAGGACGAAGGTCCAGCGCCGGTTGATGCCGACCCACGCGGGCCGCGCGTAGACCATCACTGCGCCCGTGGCACACACCGTGCCGGCGAAGTTCTTGTGCATGCCGTAGGGGAAGGAGGGGTAGACCGGTGCGAAGTCCCCGTGCGCGAAGTGGACGACGCCCTCGACGATCGTGATGACCGCCAGCACGGCCATCGTGCCGACGAGCAGGCGTATGCCGGTGCGGGCGTGACCGTTGGCCCCGACCGCCCAGCCGACGACGAGCGACCCCGACACCATCATCCAGGCGTGCGCCCACTCGACGGCGTTGGCGGTGTAGGGGTTGTTGACGACCGTGATGAGCGTGGCGAACTGGTAGATCGCGGAGGCCCACAGGACGGCGCGCAGCCCGGACGAGAAGGGCCGCTTCGCCAGCAGCAGCGCCGGCAGCGCTGCAGCCGCGAGCGCGAAGTCCGACAGGGACAGGTCCACCCCGCCACCGCCGACCCGGAGGACGACGAGCAGGACGGGAAGCACGGCGAGCGGGATGAGACCGGGCTGGACCGCGGTGAGCCCTGCCGCGAGGACCGCGACGGCGATGATGACCGCTGCCTGCGGCGTCGTCACCGCCAGGCGACCGACGACCGCGACGAGCAGGACGCCGCCGAGCAGCAGGACGGCCTGGGCCAGCAGCTCGGTGCGGCCGGGTCCTCGGAGCCGCTCGGGAACCAGGCTGGTCATCGCATCTCCGGGCCGGCGTCGACGAAGGTCTTCGGGACCGCCGGAGCGGCGGTCCCTCCCACAGGCGCACCATGACCTCGGGCCGGTCGCGAGTCCTCGGGGCGCACCTCCGAGCGGACCGGCCCGGAGAGGTAGAGGCGCAGCCGTGACCGGGCCGCCTCGCCGCGCGGTCCCGGGAGCACGACCCCGCGCAGCGCCGAACCCACCACCTGCCCGGCCCGGGCCACGTGCCATCCGAGCGCGCCGTGGTGCTTGCGGAGGTAGACCTCCTGGGCCGCGTGGAAGTGACCCTCGCGCCGGGTCGCGTCGGTGCTCGTGGCGGCGCCGACGTGGGTCGCTCGCGCGGCGGGCACGAGCGAGTGGCGCCAGCCGAGCCGGACGGCACGGTGCGCCCAGTCGGTCTCCTCGGCATAGAGGAAGAACCGCTCGTCGTCGAAGGGTCCGACGTGGTCGATCGCCTCGCGGCGGAGGAGCAGCACCGAGCCGATGACGTAGCGGTTGCGTCGCAGTCGCCCGAGACCTGCCGCCTCGACCCAGGTCGCGAGCGGTGACGGGAAGGGCCACTCGACGCGGGCGACGGAGCCGGAGGCGTCGATCTGCGTCGGGCCGACGCTCGCGAGGTCGGGCTCGGCGTGCAGGGCGGACCGCAACCGGTCCACGTCCGCCGGCAGCACGACCGCATCGGGGTTGACGAGCAGCACGTCCGCTCGCGGGTCGACGAGGCGCAGCCCCTCGTTGACACCGGCGCCGAAGCCGCCGTTGCGACCGGGGTCGACGTAGCGCGCGCCGGCCGCCTCGGCCACGGCGCGCACGTCGGCGGACGACGAGTTGTCGACGACGGTGACCGGCAGGTCGCCCAGCGGCGCCAAGGCCTCGCGCAGCAGGCCGGGCTGGCCGTAGGCGACGACGATGACCTCGAGCGGCCTGTCGTGCCAGTCGATCTCGTCGGACCACTGCTTCGTCGCGGCGCGGTACATGGCCTCCTGCTCGACCGCGATCCGGTCCCAGGAGGTCTCGGCGGCGCGGGCGAGGCCTGACGTGCGCAGACGAGAGGCGACATCGGGGTCGTGCACGACGGTCGAGAGCGCCTTGGCGAGCGCGACGGCGTCACCCTCGGGCACGACGAGCGCTGCGTCGCCGACCACCTCGGGGAGGGCGCCGCTGTCGCTGACGACGACAGGAGTGCCGCACGCCATGGCCTCGACCGCGACCCGACCGAACTGCTCGACCCACGAGGCAGTGGTCAGAGACGGGACGGCGAGCACGTCGAGCGAGCGGTAGAAGTCCGGGAGCTGCTCGGGCGCGAGGGCTCCCAGGAGCTCGACACGGTCGTCGATGCCGAGCGTGCGCGCCAGGGCCTCGAGCTCGCGTCGCTGCGGGCCGTCGCCGACGAGGCGCAGACGGAGCCCCGGCTCGAGAGCCGCAGCGCGGAGCAGGACCTCGACCCCCTTGGCGGCGTCGAGGCGACCCGCGAACCCGACGACGGGCACGGGTCTGGGCGTGACGGCATACTCCCCCGGCGTGAAGGCCGCGAGGTCGGTGCCGAGGTCGATGGTGCGCGCGCGACCCGGGAAGCCCTTGCGCTCGACGATGCGTCCCGCGGCGTCGTTGCACACGTTGACCCCGGTCGCGTGCCGCAGCGCCGCACGCTCGAGCCAGCGGAACGGGACCGGGTGACGCTTGTCGATGTTCTGCGCCGAGTAGAGCAGGTAGGGGGCGCGCTGCCGCCGGAGCCAGCGCAGGGCCAGCACCTCGGCGGTGGCGAGCGCGAACGGCTCCTCGTGCACGTCGATGACGTCGACCGGTCGCCCGAGGGCGCGCCACAGGGGACGCGGGTCGTAGACGAAGAGTGCGGGGTGCGACCCGACGGTGCCCGCGGGCACGACCGGCTCGCCGGGGCGCACGGCCAGCGCGACGCGGCGTCCGCCTTCGGACCACGCGGCTGCCGACACGACGTCGACCCGGTGACCGCGACCGCGCAGCGACCGCTCCCGCTCGCGCCACACGTCCACGACGGCGCTGTGGGACACCCTCAGTGCCCACATGAGCACTCACCCCTCTCCCCGTGCCGTCCCCCGGATGTCTCCGTCTCGGCACAACCTCTTGGATGATATGGGAGGATCGCCGCACGTACTGTCGAGTTGGGCCGGGGGGGCAAAGTGACGTTCCGGGATTTCCTGGGCGTTCTGGGAGCACGCTGGCGGATCATCGCGGTGAGCCTGCTCGCCGTGGTCGCCGCAGCGGCCGTCCAGACGATGCTGACGCCTGCCGTCTACGCGTCGAGCTCGAAGATCTACCTGCGGGCCACGCAGCCGGCGAGCGCGAGCACCAACAACCAGGTGACGACGTATGCCGTGTCGGCGAGCGACCTCGCGACCTACCTGGACGTGCTCACCTCGCCGTCAGTGGAGGAGCCGCTGCGCCTGCGGCTGGGTCTGCCCTCCGACTTCCCGCTCTCGGTGTCGGGCGAGGTCTCGCAGACCTCCAACATGATGACGATCACCGCGACGGGCGGCGACCCGCAGCTGGTGACCCGGGTGGCCACCGAGGTGGGCCCGGTGCTGGCCGACGTGGCGACGAAGAAGTTCTCGCCGCTGCTCGCCGCCAACGGCCAGTCGGTCGAGGCGACCACGATCACGCCGGCGACCGTGCCCGGCGAGCCGATGTCGCCGAACGCCAAGCGCAACCTCGCCCTCGGCGGCCTCCTCGGGCTCGCCCTCGGCATCGGCCTCGCGCTGCTGCGGCACACCCTGGACACCAAGGTGCGCTCCGAGGATGACATCAAGGCACTGTCGGGGCGCCCGATCCTCGGCAACATCCCGATGGTGAAGTCGGTCAAGGGCGGCCTCCTGTCGCTCGAGAGCGACCCCCACGGCCGCCACGCGGAGTCGATCCGGCGCCTGCGCACCAACATCCTCTTCGTCGACGTCACGACGGGCGGCCACTCCTTCGTCATCACCTCGTCGGTGCCCGGCGAGGGCAAGACCACGACGACGATCAACCTGGCGCTCGCCATGGCCGACGCCGGGTCGAAGGTCCTGCTCATCGACGGTGACCTGCGCAACCCCTCCGTCGCCAGCACGATGGGCCTCGACGGGTCGTTCGGCCTGACCACCCTCCTCCTCGGGCAGGCCGAACCGGACGACGTCGTCCAGCGCTGGCGCGAGACGACCCTGCACGTGCTGCCGGCTGGCCCGGTGCCTCCGAACCCGAGCGAGCTGCTCGGCTCGGAGCCGATGGAGGCCCTGTTCGGCAAGCTCTCGCACGACTACGACTTCATCCTCGTCGACAGCCCGCCCGTCGTCCCCGTCATCGACGCCGTGCTCATCAACAAGCTGACGCACGGGCTGATCATGGTCGTCGGTGCCGAGCGCACGAAGAAGCGCGACCTCGCGAGCGCCGTGCAGTCCCTCGAGACGGTCGACGCCCCGGTCGCCGGTTTCGCCCTCAACATGGTGTCGTCGGGGTCCTCGACGACGCACCGCTACGGCTACTACGGCTACAACCGCGACGCCGACGCCAAGCTGAGCCGTCGCGAGAAGCGCGAGCGGTCCAAGCGTCACGCCTGAGCGGTCTGCTCAGTCCCGGGGGCTGTCGTCGGTGACGAGCAGCCGCCTGGCGCGCAGGTCGTCGACGAAGGTCTCGACGTCAGAGGCGATGGCGTCCTCGGGCCGGCCGAACGCGTCGGCGACCCGCGAGACCCAGCCGTCCCCCGGCGCCGTCGTGGCCTCGACCCAGATCACGGCAGCGGCGCCTTCGAGGACGACGAGCGGCCCTCCGGGTAGGTGCGCGACGTAGACGGTCTGCCCGTCCTCGCTCAGGGTCACCCCGGCGTCCGGTCCGGGCCGGTAGGCGGCACTCATCGGCCGTCCCGGTCGTGGTGGGTACGACGGGCGACCTGCTCACGCAGACCGCGAAGGGGTCGACCGAAGAACTCCGAGACGATCTCACGACGGGTCACCGGGCCACCGCGGACGATCGTCAGGTGCTCGACGTTGACGAGGACCGACCTCGACGCGACGGTGAGCTTGGCGCGCAGGCCGTGCGCGGCACGCACCCGGGCGCGCCACTCGTCCATGCGGGTGCCCCCTCGTGAGGCGACGCGCCAGAGGTCGTATGCCGGGTCGTGGCGGTGCTCGTCGAGCGTGCCGGTGATGACGGAGAAGCCCAGTGCGGCGTCGAGGCGACGGACCCAGTCGCGCAGGCGGGCCCGCTGCTCCTCGTCCACCGCGGTCCACACCCACTCGACGTCGTTGGCGGCCTTGGGGTCGCCTCCGCCGCGGGCGGCGTGCAGCAGGAGCAGGACGGCCTGGGCATCGCGGGCGGGGACGGCGCACTCGCGGCCCCCGAGGACGGTCGTCGTGCGCTCGGACCACAGGGTGTCGAAGGCGCGCTCGGGCGTGGGGCCGGTGCCGGGGTAGATGCGGTGGAGGTCGAGCAGGCCGAAGTCCCGGTGCCGCAAGGTCGCCGAGTGCTCGAAGGACGAGCCGTACGCGAAGGAGTTGATCAGCTCCCAGCCGTGCCGACGCAGCTCGTCGAGGAGCAGCGGCACGTGCTCCGGTCTCGCGAGCACGTCTGCGTCGGAGTAGCCGCGGCCGGGCACGAGCGTCGGGTCGAGGGCCGCTCCCTTGACGTGGAGCAGGTCGGCCCCGCAGCGGTCGGCGACCCACTGGAGGCAGGCATGGGCGAAGCCGATGCGGACCTCGAGAGGCACGTCGGCGCCAGCGGTGGGGGCCTCTGTCGCCTCGTGGGTTGCCATCGCGCGAACCCCCATAGACTGCAAGCGGACTGGTCGATCGCACCCTAACAGCCCGCTAGGAGGTGCACGTGACGCACCGCGACCGTCTGCGCTGGGCCGCCGTCGCGGTCGCCGCCGCCGTCGTCTTCGTCCTCGCGGCCTTCGTCTCCACGCGGACCGGGCCGGGGGCAGTCCTGGACGACACCGTGCGGGGGTGGATCCTCAACGGGCTGCCCGCCCAGCTGCGCCAGGGGCTCGACCATCTCGCCCGCCCGCTCGTCATCGTGGTGCTGGCACCGGTCGTGGTCGTCCTCGCGCTGCTGGCGCTCGTGCGACGGAGCTGGCGCCGGGCCGTGGCGGCGCTCGTCGTTCCGGCCGTCACGACGCTCGTCGCTCTCGAGCTGCGGGTCCGGGACGTCTTCGGCGTCGGGGGTGACGCGTTCCCGTCGAACCACGCCGCTGCGGGTCTGGGC
Source organism: Terrabacter carboxydivorans (assembly GCF_039532035.1). Lineage (NCBI taxonomy): Bacteria > Bacillati > Actinomycetota > Actinomycetes > Micrococcales > Intrasporangiaceae > Terrabacter > Terrabacter carboxydivorans. The sequence continues at coordinate 32,706 of NZ_BAAARE010000016.1, forward strand.
CTGCTCGTCGGGGTGTGCGTCGCCTGGCCGCGCCCGCTGACGCGCCGGGGCCTCGTCTGGGTGGGGGTGACGGCGTTCCTCGTGGGCCTCGGCAACGTCACGTGGTACGCCCACCAGCCCCGCGACGTCCTCGGCAGCGCCCTCATCGTCCTGTCGACGGCGGCGGCGACGTTCGCCGTGCTCGGCGGGGACTCCCCCAACCTCGCCGCGGGGGTGTGGGCCCCGCGCCGTCCGCGACCCCGCAGCGACTGAACCGGGCCGCCCCGGACGGGCGAGTCAGCCCGCGGCTGCGCGCCAGACAGCGGCGTGACCTCGGGCGCTCGCCTCCCAGGTGAAGCCGCGGGCGCGCTCGAGCCCCCGGGCCGCCATCGTCTCGACGTCGCTGCCCCCGGCCAGGACGTCGAGCACGCCGTCGGCGAGCGCCGTGCCGGTGGGCTCGACGAGCAGGCCACCGTCGCCGACGACCTCGGGCAACGAGGAGCGGTCGGAGGCCACGACGGGGACCCCCGTCGCCATGCCCTCGAGGGCCGGCAGCCCGAAGCCCTCGACGAGGGAGGGCACGACGACGACCGAGGCGGCGGCATACAGCCCGGGCAGCACGTCGTCGGAGACACGGCCGACGAGACGGACTCCCGGGAGGCCGCTGAAGAGCTCGGTCCGGCGCGGGTGCGGCGGCCCGGCGAGCACGAGCGTCACGTCGGGGCGGGACGCGTGGACTCGCGGCCAGGCCTCGGCGAGCGCGGCGAGGTTCTTGCGCCCGGACGCGCCGCCCGCCGTCAGGACGAACGGCCCGTCGACGCCGAGCGCGGCCAGTGCGGCGGAGGCGAGTGGCTGTGCCCCGAAGTAGCGGTCCTCGACGCCGTTGGGCACGACGACCGGGTCCTCGAGTCCCAGCAGCTCGACGGCCTCGGAGGCCGTGAAGGCGGACACGCAGACGACGGCGGCCGCGCGGCGCAGCTCCTGCGCCGCAGCCGCGACGGGCGCCGACTCGTCGGCCCAGCGCCAGGCCACGACGTCGTGGAGCGTCACCACCTCCCGCGGTGCGGGCGGCAGCTCGAGGTCCATCCGGTGCACGAGGCCGCCCCCGGCATAGGCGACCCGGCCGACGGCGGCGCGGGCACGGGGTGATGCCCCGCGGAGCCAGCCCATGGGCAGTCGGAGGGTGCCGGGCAGCGGCGAGCGCAGCGACCGGGCGACGGTCTCCCGGACCCGCCAGTGCTCACCGGGGTTCGCGAGCGCGTCGAGGGCGTCCCGGGCGCGAGAGGCGACGTGCCGCTGGTAGGCCTGCGCCCCCATGGGCACCGCCGTCGCGGTCGTGGCGATGGTGAGCCGGGGCACGATCAACCTGCCTGTCGGGGTGCCGGGAAAGGAGCGGACGCTCCGCCCTCGCATCGTAGGGTGAGACCGCACGCCGGCCGTCCGACGACGCGTGCCCGACGAGAGGAGCAGCCGTGGGTCCTCGCGTCGCCCTCGTCGCGTCGTCGTTCCACCCCTACGTCGGCGGGGTCGAGTCCCACGTGCGGCACGTCGCGCGCGAGCTGCGCGCGACCGGCACCGACGTCGAGGTCTGGACCGTCGACCGCGGCGAGCACCTCGGTGTCACCGAGCTCGACGGCACCGTCGTGCGCCACCTCCCGACACCGATGCCGGCCCGGTCGGCCAGGGCCCTGGCGAGCTTCGCCGCGGCAGCGCCCGGGGCGTGGCACGCCTGGAGCTCGGCGTTCCGCGCCTTCCGTCCCGACGTCCTGCACGTCCAGTGCTTCGGACCCAACGGGGTGTATGCCGCCGCGCTGGCCCGGCGACGCGGCCTCCCCCTCGTGGTGTCGAGCCACGGCGAGACGACGGCCGACGACCACGACGCCTTCGGCACCTCCGCCCTGATCCGCGTCGGGCTGCGCCGCGCGGTCGCCGCGGCGGCCGAGACGACGGGGTGCTCCGAGCCGGTGCTCGAGGACCTGCGTCGGCGCTTCGGACTGGTGGGTGGCGTCGTCGTGCCCAACGGCGTCGGCCCGGTCCCCACCGCTCCCCCGTCAGGGGTGCTTCCTGACTCGCTCGACCTGCAGGGACGCCACGTCGTGCTCGGCGTCGGGCGCCTGGAGACGGCCAAGGGGTTCGACCTGCTCGTCGAGGCGGTCGCGGCCCTCGACCGCGGGAGCGACACGACGCTCGTGCTGGCCGGCGACGGCTCCCAGGGCGGGGCCCTCCGCGCCCTCGGCAACCGGCTCGGTCTCGGCGTGGGACTCCAGCTCGTCGGTGCGCTCGACGAGGCTGCCGTCGACGCCTGGATGCGGCGTGCCGACGTCGTGGTCGTGCCCAGCCGCAAGGAGGCCTTCGGCATCGTCGCCCTCGAGGCCTGGCGGGCGGGCGCGCCCCTCGTCGCGACGAGCCTCGGCGGTCCGGCGTCGTTCGTCACCGACGGTGTCGACGGGCTGCTCGTCGACCCGGTCAACACCGGGGCCCTCGCGAACGCGATCGGGTCCCTCCTGGACGACCCCGAGGGGCGGGCTCGTCTCGCCGCGGCCGGGACGGCGTCCGCGCGCCGGTACACCTGGGAGGGCGTGGCGCAGTCGTACGCCGCCGTCTACGAGCGCGTCCTCGGATCGGCGCCGAGGCCCGCGCCCGCGCTCGGCCTGCGCCGACACTGACCACTCAGGGCGCGGGCGGCTCGTCGACCTCGCGGCCCGTCAGCAGGCCGAGAACGAACGGACCGACGCGGCGGGCCGGACGCGGCAGGACCCGCACGATCGCGTCGGCGTCCGGCACCGTCAGGCCCGACCGCGTCGCCCGCAGCCCCGCGACGTAGAGCAGGGCGCCGATGACGGCGATGCCGACGGCTCGCACCCACTCGCTGCCGGGCACGATGTCACCGGCCACCATGAGCAGACCCGCGAGCGCGGCGCCGACGAAGCACGGGAGCGCGTCCCGCAGCGCCAGGGAGACGGTGATGCCGAGGCCACGCAGCTCCGAGCGGGTCAGCAGCAGCAGGCTCGTCATCGAGCCGCCGATGTTGGCGATGACGGCGCCCCACACCCCGAGGGGCGGGATGAGGCTCACGGCGAGCAGCACGTCGACGACGAGAGCCACCGACGTCGCCCGGAGCAGCTCGCCGGCCGACAGCCTGGCCGACACGAACGCCACCACCGGGCTCGCCACGGTCACGAACCCCGCAGAGACGCCGAGCGCGACGACGACGGGCCCGGCCGCGGCGAAGTCGGCCCCGTACAGCACCGGCACGAGGACCGCGAGCGGCACGACGGCGACCGCCTCGACGAGACCGACGACCGTGGCCCCGGCGCGGAGCACCCGCCGGAACGCGGGCCGCACGGCCGCCGCGTCGACCTCCAGCAGGCCGGAGATGGCGGGCACGAGCGGCCCGACGAAGGCCTGGGCCGGCGCGAAGACGTGCCCCGCCAGACCGAAGGCGAGGGCGAACACGCCGACGGCGGCCGGGGCCGCCAGCCAGTTCATGAAGAAGATCTCGCTGCGGGACATGACGAGACCGCCGATGACGCTCGCGACCCCCACCGGCACGGCATACCGCCAGAAGCCGATGGGCAGGCCTACGGGCAGGGCGGGCCGCAGCACGGCCCGACGGTAGGCCGGCGAGATCGGGATGAGGCAGAGCGCGACCGCCAGGCCGCTGACGACGAGACGCACGGCCCAGACGGCGTCGGGGGTGCGCGCTGCGAGGACGACCACGACGACGGCCGCCTGGGTGGACAGCGACGTGACGAGCGCGATCTTGGCGCCCTCCGCCGTCTTGTTCTCGATGGTCAGACAGGCGACCGCCCCGTCCAGGGCGGCGGGGACGACGATGCCGAAGACGATGGCGACCGCCAGTGCGCTCGGTGGCACCTCGGCGAAGAGGAAGACGACGACCGAGAGCACCGGCATGACGACGAGCAGGCGGAAGCCCTGCGACTGCGAGAGCAGCCGCGCGACCTCGCCGGTGCGGCCCGCGGCGTGGGACTTGGCGCCGAACTGGATGACGGCAGAACCGAACCCGGCCGTCAGCATCTGCGAGACGACCTCCATGAGCGCGGTGAGGAAGGCGAGCCGGCCGTAGTCCGCGGCACCGAGCACCCGGGCCATGAGCAGGTTGACGACGAAGGCCACGGGGATGGCGATGAAGGTGTGGATGACGGTCCACACGGCCCCGCGCACCGCTCTCTCCTGCAGCCCCTCGCGGCTCAGCTGACCCGCGGGCGGGGCCTCGAGGTCATCGGCCTGGCGGTCCGGTCTGAAGAGGTCCGCCTCGAGATCGGCGGCGCCACGGGCGTCGGTACCCGCGTCCGGGTGTGCGTCCGGGGGCGCATCCGGGCGTGCGTCGGCACCACCCTCCTCGGGTCGCTCACCCCTCACACCCCGACCCCGTTCACCCGGTCCAGAGCCTCCATCAGCTCTGCGCTGCGCACCGTGTGGACCTTACGGCAGAAGGGCGAGCCGGAGGACCGGATCTCGTCGCGGTCGTCGAGCCCGAGCGTCCTCGTCGTGTCCTGCTCCGGCTGCCAGACGGAGAAGGAGACGGGACGCGCGACGGTCGGCGGACGCCACCGTGCGAGCACTGTCTGCAGGGCGGACTCGTCGGCGATGATCGACCGCTCGTAGACCCGACGCAGCGGGCTGCCCGGCGCGAGCTGCTCGAGCACGAGCCGCAGGCCCTCCCGGTCCACGGCGAGCCACTGGGAGCCGAGGTGCACGGCGGCGCGCGGCGACGGCATACGACGCCTCACCCCGACGTGGGCGCCGCGGCCCCTGGCCACGACCCGGAGCGAGAGGAGCGGCTCGGCGCGGAGGGCGAGTGCCCACAGGGCCCGCCCGGTGAGGCGGGCGCGCAACATACGGTCGAGTCCCGGGACGGCGTGCCACCGGTAGACGTAGCGGGTCAGGTCGTCGTCGCCGCTCCCCCGGCGGCGCCCCCAGGCCGGCTCGTAGCTGAGGGGACGCGCCGTGCCCTGCCAGCCGCCGGCAGCGACGAGGTCGTGCTCCCACTCGGCCAGTGGCCGCGCGGGGTAGCACTGCCCGGACACGAGGACCACGAGGTCGGGGTCGACGGTGTCCCGAGCCGTGCGCATGGCCTCGAGCGTGACCTCGACGAGCTCCCAGGACCCCCAGTCGGTCGGCCGGCCGTGGCTCACGACATGCACCCGCTCGTCGTCGATGACCGGGGCGGGCACTCGCCGCGCGTCGTGCGTCACGAAAACGGTCGCCTCGGGACTCGACCTCAGCAGGGCATGCACGAGCCGGGTGACCTGGCCGCCCTCGGTGTGGCTGAGGACGACGTATGCCGCGGGCACCGCTCAGGCCTGCGCCGTATGCCGGTCGCCGAGCTGCGTGCGCAGGGCAGCGGTGGTGCCGGCTGCCAGGCCACCGAGGGTCGCCGTCGCGTGCAGGGCCTTGCCGCCGACCGACCGGACCCGCTGGCGCGGCGTGCGCTCTGCGTCGAGCACGGCCTTGGCACCCTCGACGACACTGCCTCCGACGCCGCGCAGCGCGGTGCCGTAGTAGCGGCGCAGGATGGGCGCGTTCATGCCGAACGTGTGCGACAGGAGCACGACGTGGTTGCGGTGGCCGTAGAAGGTGTAGCGCACGTCGAAGCGGCGTCCCCGCGTGTAGGGGGCCGCGACGTGCTCGACGAGGGCGTCCGGGGTGTAGACGACGCGGTGGCCGGCCCGGCCGAGGCGCAGCATGATGTCGCTCTCCTCGCGCAGGCAGGTGCCGGGGAAGAGGTCGACGATGCCGCCGATCTGCTCGAGCGCCGAGCGGCGCACGGACATGTTGGCACCGAGCACGTGGTCGACGTCGAGGTCGCGGCCGGTGGCGGCGGCGAAGTTGCCGGTCAGGGTCCCGTCGGGCAGGAGGCGCCCGACTGCGTCGTGGCCCTCGTGCTCCTCGCCGGGGCGACCGTTGCTGGCGCGGCCGCCGACGGCGCCGACGGCAGGGTCCGCGTAGCGCGCGACGATGTTCTCGAGCCAGTCCGGCTCCGCGTAGGCGTCGTCGTCGACGAAGGCGATGATGTCGGACCGGGTCTCCGCGACGCCGATCGCGCGCGAGGTCGCGAGGGTGCCGGGACCTGCGTCGTTGCGGATGTAGCGCACGCCGGGGAAGTCGGCGACGACGTCGGCCGTCAGCCGGTGCGGTGAGGAGTCGACGACGACGATCTCGTCGGGGGTGAGCGTCTGGCGGCCGAGGTGCTCGAGGCAGATCCGGACGTTGTCGGGGCGGTTGAACGTCGCGACGACCACGTCGACGGACGGCGAGGAGGCCGGCATGTGCGGAAGTATGGCAGCAAACCTGCGCGGATCGACCCGGTTCGCGAGGGTCCGTGGATAGCCTCTGGACGTGCCCCCAGCGAACGCCGGCCCCGTCCGGGACGACCGACCCGTGCGGGTGGCGGTCCTCGACCACACGGCCGAGCTGTCCGGTGCCGAGCTCGCTCTGACGCGGCTGCTCGCCGCGCTCGACCCCGCCGTCGTCGACCCGGTCGTCGTGCTCTTCTCGTCGGGCCCGCTCGAGGAGCGGCTGCGCCGCGACGGCCACCGGGTCGTCGTCGTGCCGCTCGACCCCGGCGTCCGCGACGTCGGACGCGCCGTGGGTGCGGTCGGGGCGCTGCGCGCCGGGAGCGCGACGACGGGGTTCCTGGGCCGCCTGGTCCGCACGCTGCGGGACCTCGACGTCGACGTGCTGCACTCCACCTCCCTCAAGGCCGACCTGCTCGCCGCCCCTGCCGCCCTCGCGCTGCGGCTGCCGCTCGTCTGGCACGTGCACGACCGCATCGCCGACGACTACCTCCCGGCGCGCACCGCCCGCCTCTTCCGGACGCTCGCGCGACGGGTGCCGCATGCCGTCGTCGCCAACTCCGCGGCCACGGCGGCCACCCTGCCGGGAGCGCGCCGCCTCACCGTGGCGCATCCCGGGCTCTCCCCCGAGCAGGTCGCCGTGGCCCCACGCCGGCACCAGCCGGACGGTCCGCCGGTGGTGGGGATGGTGGGTCGGCTAAGCCCGACCAAGGGCCAGCTCGTCCTCGTCCGTGCCGCCCGACGGGTCGTCGACGCCCGGCCCGGCACCCGCTTCCGACTCCTGGGGGCGGCAGCCTTCGGCGCCGAGGACTACGAGCGCGAGGTGCGGGCCGAGATCGACCGCCTCGACTTGACGGACGCCGTTGAGCTCGCGGGCTTCGTGGCCGACCCGCGGCCCGAGCTCGACCGGCTCACCGTCTGCGTCCACGCCTCCACGGTCCCCGAGCCGTTCGGCCAGGTCGTGACGGAGGCCATGGCGTGGGGTGTCCCGGTCGTGGCGACGCGCGGTGGCGGGGTCGACGAGATCGTGCGCACCCACCCCGCCGACGCGGAGACCGGCCTGCTCGTGCCGCCGTCCGACGAGGAGGCCCTCGCGGCGGCGGTGCTCGACGTGATCGACCGTCCCGAGGCCGCTCTCGAGCGGGCAGCCCGCGCCCATGCGGAGGTCCGCGAGCGGTTCGGGGCCGACCGCACCGCCGAGGTCGTGACCGCGGTGTGGCTCGAGGCCGCCGGTCGCCGACCCCCGGCCGACGTGGTGGTTCCGGGTCGCCCGCGCGTCGCCATCGCGCACGACTACCTCACCCAGCGCGGCGGCGCCGAGCGCGTCGTCCTCGCGCTGCACCGTGCCTTCCCCGACGCCGCGATCCACACGACGCTCTACGACCCCGACGGCACCTATCCCGAGTTCCGCGACGCCAGGATCGTCGTCTCGCCGATCAACCGCATCGGCCCCCTGCGCCGCGAGCACCGCGCCGCGCTCCCCCTGCTGCCGTATGCCGTGTCGCGCCTCCCCGTCGACGCCGACGTCGTCGTGGCGTCGAGCTCGGGCTGGGCCCACGGCGTGCCGGCAACCGGGCGCAAGCTCGTCTACTGCCACGCGCCTGCCCGCTGGCTCTACCAGGCCGACGCCTACCTCGGCGACGAGGCCGGGAGCTCGGCCAAGGCCAGGGCACTGGGCCTGCTCAGCGGGTGGCTGCGCCGCTGGGACCGTCGTGCAGCCGCGTCCGCGGACCGCTACCTCGCGAACTCGACGGTGGTCCGCGAGCGCATCGGCACGGCATACGGCATCGACGCGGAGGTGCTGGCCCCGCCCTACGGCATCGACCCGTCCGACCCGCAGGAGCCGGTGACGGCGCTCGAGGACTGGGCCGACGACGGCTACCTGCTCGTCGTGTCGCGCCTGCTGCCCTACAAGAACGTCGACGTCGCGGTCGAGGCGGTGCGCGGGCTGCCGGAGCGACTCGTCGTCGTCGGCTCGGGGCCGCTCGAGGCGCGGCTGCGCGCGACGGCTCCTGACAACGTCCGCATCGTCACGGGACTGACCGACGCGGAGCTGCGCTGGACCTACGCCCACGCCCGCACGCTGCTCGCCGCGAGCCTGGAGGACTTCGGGCTGACCCCGCTCGAGGCGGCGGCCTTCGGAGTGCCGACGCTGGCCCTGCACGCAGGTGGCTACCTCGACACCATCGACGAGGGGGTCAACGGGAGCTTCTTCGAGGAGCCGACCGTCAGTGCCGTGCGCGCCGCCGTCGTCGCGGCCCGCGACCGCGCCTGGGACGCCGAGGCCATCCGGGCCCATGCCGACCAGTTCTCCGAGGCGCGCTTCCACGAGCGCATCCGGGCCGCCGTCGCCGAGGTCGCGGCGCCCTCAGCCCCGGAGCCCTCGTTCGTCGAGCCCTGACCCGGCGGCTCAGCCCCGCGGCGCGAGCCGGCGGCGGGCAGACTGCAGGACGCTGTCGACCACGACCCTCGGACTGATCCCGACCGCCGATCGCACGTGCTGGGCGGCGTCGGCCCGGCTGCCCTGCGCGAGTGCCAGGCGAGCCTGCTCCACCGCCTGGGACCCGTAGATCTCCGCGGTGCGCCGAAGTCCGGCCCTGACCGCCCGCTCGGTCTCGTGGTCACTGCGCGCGTGGGCGCGGGTCCGGTGCTGCTGCAGGATCATCCGTCGCTCACGGGCGCCCCGGGCGTAGTCGCGCGAGGCGTTATTCCCGTGCAGGTGGACGTCGACGAGGTCCTCGGCGACCACGGCGGGGTCGGGACGGTCGAGCGCGAGGCGCAGGAAGAGGTCCCAGTCCTGCGTCTGCGCGAGCAGCGGGTTCTGGCCGCCGACGCGGAGGTAGTCGGCGCGCCGCACCATCGCGCTGCTCTGGCACACCATCCGGTCGGCGAGAAGTCCCCGGTAGGTGAGGTCGCGCTCGTCCCCGCCGATGCGGGACCCGTCGACGACCCAGCTGAACCACGTGCACCAGAACGCCGCGTCCGGCTGCGCCGCCACGGCCGCGATCTGGCGCTCGAGCTTCTCCGGCCCCCACACGTCGTCCTGGTCGATGAAGGCGACGAGCTCGCCGCGGGCCCGCGCGACGGCGACGTTGCGCGCCACGGAGACGCCCTGGTTGTCCTGGCGCACGTGGACGACCCGGGGGTCGAGGTCGCGCACCCACTCGACGCCGTGGTCGGAGCCGTCGTCGACGACGACCACCTCGAGGTCCGGGCACGTCTGCGCCAGCACCGAGCCGAGGGCACGCGAGAGGTCGGCGCCCGGGTTGTGGACCGGCAGCACGACGGAGACCTGGGGCATCCGGCGACGTTAACGCAGTCCGGCCCCGACGCGAGCGCACGCGCACTAGGTTCCCTACCGTGAGTGACCTCCCGCAGCAGGACATCTACCACGACAACGCCCGGCTCGACGTCGCGCCGTACATCCCGGCCGGGGCACGGTCGGTGCTCGAGGTCGGCTGTGGCAAGGGCGGCTTCGGGCCGACCCTGCGCCGCGCGCTCGGTGACCGGGCGCGCATCGTCGGGATCGAGGCGGTGCCGGCGCAGGCGGCCGTCGCGCGCTCCGGGCACGGCTTCGACGAGGTGGTGGACGGCTACTTCCCGCAGGCGCTGACGGGTGAGGAGCGCTTCGACCTCGTCTGCTTCAACGACGTCCTGGAGCACGTCGTCGACCCATGGGCCACCCTGGGTGCGGCCACGGACCTCCTGCAGCCGGGCGGGCACGTCCTGGCGGCGATCCCGAGCATCCAGTACGCGCCCGTCACGATCTCGCTGCTCCGAGGTCGCTGGGACTACACCGACGAGGGGACGTTGGACCGGACCCACGTCCGGTTCTTCACCCGGGGCACGATGACGGAGATGTTCGACCGGGCCGGCCTCGACGTGGTCACCTGTGCCGGCGTCAACTCGGTCTACGAGCAGCGCTGGAGCCGCCGGAGCCCGCTGCGTCGCGCGTGGACCACGCTCATGCCGGACGCCGAGTGGCTGCACTTCGTCGTGCTGGGGCGCCTTCGGGCGGGAGGCGGCTCCCGCACCGTCTAGCCGATGGCGTGCACGACGAGGAACCAGCCCACGACGGGTGCCCCGACGGCCAGGGCGATCGCCAGCACGCGCAGCGCCGCCGCGTGGCTGTAGACCTTGGCGACGCCCGCGGCGACGAGCCCGACCACGAGGATCCCGATCGAGAGGTTGGCGAAGACCGCGCTCAGCTCGACGATCTCGGGCGACTTCGTGATGTTGGCGATGGTGGCCGCCTTGCCCGTCGGTCCCCACGGGGCCGGCAGCGGCACCTGGGCGAGGAGCAGCGCGGCGACTCCGAGCAGGTCGGTGCGCAGGTGGGAGCGCCGCCGTGCCGCGGCCTCACGCCTGCTCGGGACCGAGCTCTGCACGACGGGCGCGGGCTGGGTCACGGCTCGCGGCAGCGTCAGCAGCAGTCCGCCGAGGCCCGCCAGGCCGGCGAGGAAGGCCGCGTAGAGCTTGGGGCGGCCGTCCGAGGCGAAGTCGAAGACCGTGACGACCGGCACGGTCGCGTGCATGAGCAGCCACACGAGCGCCACGAAGCCGACGACACCACCGATGACGACGGGGACGTCTGAGCTGGCGCGTGGCGTCTGTCCTCGTGGCACGCCGCACAGTGTAAGCAGGCGTGCGATTCGTTCCTGACACCTACACTTGGCGCCGTGGACAGCACCAGAGAGCGTGACGCCGACCTGTTCGACCGTGACCAGGCCGACGCCGGTGACGGCGGCTCCGGTGGGTCCGGTGACGACTGGGACGGCGGCGCCGCGGCCGACGGCGGCTCCGGCCGCCGGGAGAGGAAGCGCAACCGCAAGGTGCTCGTCGCCGCGCTGGTCCTGCTGCTGGTGCCCGTGCTGGCCGTCGGTGGCTACCTCGCGTGGCTCAACCACATCGTCACGAACAACGTGAAGCAGGAGCTCCTGCTGCCCGACACCAACAACCAGCCGACCGACAAGAACGGCAACGTCGTCGCCCAGCCGGCCGGCAACGGCCAGAACTACCTCATCATCGGCAGCGACGCCGGACCGGGTCGGGTGGGCGGGCGCTCCGACGTCATGGTCCTCGTGCACGTGCCTGCCGACCACTCCCAGGTCACGCTGATCCACTTCCCCCGCGACCTCTACGTCTCGATCCCCGGGCACGGCAAGGACAAGCTCAACGCCGCGTATGCCTTCGGCGGGCCGCCCCTGCTCGTCACGACGATGCAGAACATGCTCGGCATCCGGATCGACCACGTGGGCAAGATCGGCTTCGAGGGTTTCAAGGCCATGACCGACGCCGTCGGCGGTGTCGACGTCGACGTCGAGGAGCCGAGCAAGGACAACGGCTACAACTTCACCGTCGGCACGATGCACATGACGGGCGACATGGCGCTGTCCTTCGTCCGTGAGCGCAAGCAGCTGAGCCAGGGTGACATCTCGCGTGGTCGGCGCCAGCTCGCCTTCATCAAGGCCCTGATGCTCAAGACCCTCAACAAGGACGTCCTGCTCAACCCGGTGCGTCTCAGCCAGTTCACCGAGGCGGCCACGTCGAACCTCGTCGTCGACCAGAAGCTCGACGTCGGGACGATGCGCTCGGAGGCCCTCGCGCTGCGCGACATCCGCGGCGGTGACATCCGCTTCATCACGGCCCCGTTCACCGGCTTCGGCACGAGCCCTGCCGGCGCGTCCATCGACGTCGTCGACGAGGTCAAGATGGCCGACCTCGGCGACGCCATCCGGACGGACTCGCTCAACTCCTACAAGTAGCAAGGGGCGAGGTCAGCCCGGGCCCTTCCGGTCCGGCGACCTGGCCAGGGGTCGGAGAGGGTCAGGCCCGCTTCCACGCCGTCAGGTCGCCCAGGGAGAGCCACGTCTGGTCGCCGGCGACGATCCAGCCTGCCCGGTCGTTGACCGACAGCCCGACGTCTCCGCGCTGCGCGTCCGGCACGGGGACGCACGCGACGACGTCAGCAGCCTTGCCCTTCGCGACCACGACGAGCTGCACGCCCTTGCACGCACCGACGATGCGGGCGGCGTACGTCCTCAGCTGGTTGTCGACGAGGAGGTTGCTGATGGCCACGGCGCCGGGCGCGTCACCCGAGTCGGTCCAGGTGGCGCCACCGTCCTCGGTGACGACCACCGACCCGCCGGCGCACAGCGCCTGCGCCTCGGTCGCCGAGGTGCGCGACAGGTCGAGCACGACGGCGGTGCCGCACGGCGTCGCGGTCCCGGCCTTGGGGGCGAGCACCTGGGTGGGCTCGGCGAGCTGGCGCGCCCAGCCGCCGGTGACCGCCGTGGGCGTCCGCCAGGTCTGGCCGGCGTCTCCTGAGGAGTACTGCCGCAGGGTGCAGTCGGTGCCCGCGCCCACGGCGAAGGCGCGCGTCGCGTCGAGAGGCTGGATGCGGGCGACGGCGCGCGCGGGTGAGCGCACCTTGGTCCAGGTCTGACCACCGTCGGAGGTCCGCTCAATGGTGGCGCCGCCGCGCTCGCAGGTCCCCGTCGTGGCACGCCACGCGGTCGCGGCGTCGAGGGAGGAGACGAGCCGGGACACCGGGACCGCAGTGGCGCCCGCGCCGGACCCGGCGGACCCGCTCGTCCCGGTCGTCGTCGTGGTGCGGGGCGTCGACGGCGTCGACGGCGGACTGGTGGTCAGGGCCGCGGTCCGCGTCGTCGAGGCCGCCGGCACCTCGTCGGTCGTCGTGTGACCGGACCGCAGGGCGAGGGCGACCAGCCCGACGTCGACGGCGAGGAACGCCACGAGACCTGCCGTCGCGACTCGTTTCTTCATTGCTGCAACTCCCCCTCAACCCGCCTGTCGGCCCTTCCCCCGGGGGACATGCTAGGGGCGAATCCGCTTGTCGCACGACGCAGTCCGCGTCGAGTACAAGCGGAGGGTGGAGCTCAGCGCGGGGTGAGTGCCGCGACGACTGCCGGCAGCTGCGACTCGATTTCGGTCGACATCAGGGCATATGCCTCAGAGCTGCGACCGTATGGGTCGGGTATGTCCGATTCGGCGGCCGAGCGGGCGGGGTGCAGGCCGCGTCGTCCTCGCGCGACCTCGGCGACGACGGATGCCCACGGCGTGTCGGGACCGGCCTGCGCCACCTCCGGGGAGCCCGCGAGATCCGCGTCGCGGACGAGGTCGGCGAGCTCCCCCACGGTGAAGGTCTTGCGCAGCGCGCGGGGGTGCAGGGCCACGGCGTCCGCACGGTGCTTCTGCGTGGCCGTGATGACGAGGTCCGCCGTGTCGAGCATGGCGGGGACGAGCTGGCGGGAGGCGAACCCCGAGGGGTCGGCACCGACCTCGAGGAGGGCGGACACCGAGCCCGGCTCGATGTCGGCGCCGACGAGCGCACGGGTGCCGGCGCTCTCGACGCGCACGTCCTGCCCGGCGAGGAGCTGGCGCAGCCGCCGCTCGAGGTAGGGCGAGCGACACACGTTGCCCGTGCAGATGACGAGGATGGTGCCGACGGGCCTCAAGGGCGCTCGCCCGTCAGTGAGCGGCGGTAGGCCTGGCAGGCCTCGTACGTCGGGAGGAGGCCCGCGTCGACCGCCTCGGCGAGCGAAGGGGCCGCGGTGTCCTTGGGCGACAGCAGCGGCTCGACGCCCTCGGGGAGCGTCAGCGCGAGGTCGGGGTCGAGCGGGTTGATGCCGTGCTCGGCGCTCGGGTTGTAGGCGGCGGAGCAGAGGTAGTGCGCGGCCGTGTCGTCCTCGAGCGCGCAGAAGGCGTGGCCGAGCCCCTCCGAGAGGTAGACGGCCTTGCGCTCGCGCGAGTCGAGCAGGACCGACTCCCACTGGCCGAAGGTCGGGGACCCGACGCGGATGTCGACGACGAAGTCGAGCAGCGAGCCGCTGATGGCGGTGACGTACTTGGCCTGCCCGACGGGCACGTCAGCGAAGTGGACGCCGCGCAGCGTGCCGCGCGAGGACAGCGACACGTTGGTCTGGATGACGTCGAGGCGGTGACCGGTCACCTCGGCGAGGCGGTCGCCCCGGAACGACTCGAGGAAGACCCCTCGGTCGTCGGGGAAGATCCGCGGAGTGACCACCCAGGCACCCTCGATCGAGAGCGGACGGATGTCCATCAGTGAGCCTCCCGGGCCTCGGCGAGCAGGGCGTGCAGGTAGAGGCCGTAGCCGCTCTTGGCCTGGGCGTCGGCGTGCACCCGGAGGCCGTCGTCGTCGATCCAGCCGTTGCGCCAGGCGACCTCCTCGACGCAGCCGATCTTCTGGCCCTGCCGGGCCTCGACGACGTGGACGTACTGGCTGGCCTCCATCAGGCCCGTGAACGTGCCGGTGTCGAACCACGCGGTGCCCCGGGGCAGGGGGGTCACGGTGAGGCTGCCCCGGCGGAGGTACTCGTCGTTGACGGCCGTGATCTCGAGCTCGCCGCGCTCGCTGGGGACCAGGTTGCGGGCGATCTCGACGACGTCGTTGTCGTAGAAGTAGAGCCCGGGCACGGCATAGCTGGACTTGGGCTGCTTGGGCTTCTCCTCGATGGACAGGACCGTGCCGTCCTGGTCGAACTCGACGACGCCGTATGCCGTGGGGTCGGCCACGCGGTAGGCGAAGACGTGCCCGCCGCGCACGTTGGTGTTGTCGCGCAGCCGCGTGCCGAGGCCGGGACCGAAGAAGATGTTGTCGCCGAGGACGAGGGCCACCTCGTCGTCGCCGATGAAGTCGGCGCCCAGCACGAACGCTTGGGCGAGGCCGTCGGGACTCGGCTGCACGGCATACGTGATCGACATGCCCCACTGGGAGCCGTCGGCGAGGAGGCGCTGGAACTGCTCGGAGTCGGCGGGGGTCGTGATGACGAGGACCTCGCGGATGCCGGCCATCATCAGCGTCGACAAGGGGTAGTAGACCATCGGCTTGTCGTAGACGGGCATGAGCTGCTTGCTGATGCCGCGCGTGATGGGGTGCAGGCGCGTGCCCGAGCCACCGGCGAGGATGATTCCCTTCATGGTGGCCCAGCCTAGGGGGACTTCATGGGGGCCGCGTCAAGCGGGCCTGTGACGGAACGGGTCACACGCGTCACGCGGTCTCGCTCCAGCTCTTGAGGTCGGTGCCCGACCGCCACGTGGCGTCGGCGACGGCGAGCCAGCCGGCGTCGTCGACGACGCTCAACGACACACGGCCCTCGGCGCCCTCGACCAGGGTGGTCACGCACGCGACGCGGGAGGTTCCCTTGTCGCCCACCGCGGCGATCTCGACGCCGGCGCAGCCGTCCACGGTCCGGGCGACGTAGACCGCGGGCGAGCCGTTCTCCTCGCGGGCCGAGACGGCGAGCAGCCCCTGGACGGTCGCCAGTGCGCTCCAGCGGGACCCGCCGTCGGTGGAGCGCACGAGGCGCCCGTCCGCACAGGCGGCGACGGCCCGGGAGGCACTGATGCGCGCGAGGTCGACGACAGCGGCGCCGCCGCACGGTCGCGCGTCGGGACGCTTGGGGGTGATGACGAGGGTCGGCTGGTCTCCTCCGGGCACGCGCGACCACCCGCCGTCGATGGCTCGGGGGCCTCGCCACGTCTGTCCGTCGTCGTCGGTGGCGTACTCCCCCGCCGAGCAGCTCTTCGGGGCGCCGATGACGAAGCCGCGGGTCGCGTCGACCGGCTGCACGCGTCCGAGCGCCGCAGCCCCGGCCGACCGCTTGGTCCACGTCTTGCCGCCGTCGTCGGTGACGCTGAGGTCCGAGCCGCCCTGGCTGCACGTGCCGAGCGTGGCGCGCCAGGCCCGCTTGCCGTCGACGGCGGCGATCGCCTCGGTGAGGGGACGGGCCGGCGTCACTGATAGGGCGGTGCTGGTGCTGGTGCTCGTCGTCGCGCCCGCGGTCGAGGTGGCCGCGGGCACCGGTGTGGGGGTCGGGGCGGAGGCCTCGGCGGCCCCGGGACGGAAGGCGAGGGCTACCAGGAGGGCGTCCACGACGAGCAGGGCCAGCAGCCCCACGAGCGCCAACCGACCCACCGACTTGTCCGACATCCACCGAATCACGATCGTCACTCTACGGACCCGCCGGACCGAAACGGCGCATCCCTGACGCTCGGCACTAGGATGCGCAAGAGTGTTGTGTCGGAATTGTCCGACCACAGAGCCACGTGACCAGGGCGCGGCCGGCGAGAAGAGACGAAGACAGTGGAACTGCAGGACTACCTGAACGTCATCCGGAAGCGATGGATGATCATCGCAGCGGTGACGCTCGTGACCCTCGGACTGGCCGCCGCCTACACGGCCCTCTCACCGAGGACGTATGCCGCATCGACCCAGTTCTTCGTGTCGACCTCGGGCGATGACACCGCGTCGTCCCTCGCCCAGGGCAACACCTTCACCCAGGCCCGGGTCAAGTCCTACTCGCAGCTGCTCCAGTCGCCCAAGGTCCTCGACCCGGTCATCAAGCAGGTCGGCCTCGACACGACCGCCGACAAGCTCGCGGCGCAGCTCACGGCGACGATCCCCCTCGACACCGTCATCATCGACGTCAGTGTCACGAGCGGCACTCCCGCCGGAGCGCAGCGCATCGCGGCTGCCGTGGGAGACATCTTCCCCAAGACGATCCAGGAGCTCGAGCGCAAGCAGGGCCAGTCGAGCCCGGTCAAGGTGACCGTCGTCAAGGAGGCGGCAGCCGACCCGACCCCGGTCAGCCCCAAGCCCACGCGCAACCTCGCGCTCGGCCTCGTGCTCGGTCTGCTCCTCGGCTTCGGCGTGGCCCTGCTGCGCGACGTGCTCGACAAGTCGGTCAAGTCCCAGCGCGACCTCGAGACGGTCACCGACCGCACCATCCTCGGCGGCATCGCCTACGACACGGATGCCTCGGCCCACCCGCTCATCGTGCAGGTCGACCCCCGTTCGCAGCGCGCCGAGGCCTTCCGCTCGCTGCGCACCAACCTGCAGTTCATCGACGTCTCCAACCCACCGAAGTCGATCGTCGTCACCTCCTCCCTGCCGGGCGAGGGCAAGTCGACGACGACGGCCAACCTGGCGATCAGCCTCGCCGAGACGGGCCTCAAGGTCGTCGTCATCGAGGGCGACCTGCGCCGGCCGCGTCTGCTCGACTACCTCGGCTTCGAGGGCTCGGTCGGCCTGACCGACGTGCTCGTCGGCCGCGTCGAGGTCGACGACGTGCTCCAGCCCTTCGGGCGCACGGGCCTGCGCCTGCTCGGCGCCGGGCCGATCCCGCCCAACCCGAGCGAGCTGCTCGGCTCGGCCAACATGGAGCAGCTGATCGAGGACCTGACGGAGCGTTTCGACTACGTGCTCATCGACGCTCCGCCGTTGCTGCCGGTCACCGACGCCGCGGTGCTCAGCACCATCGTCGACGGCGCTCTCGTCGTCGTCGGGGCCGGAGTGGTCCAGCGCGAGCACGTGCGCCGCGCCATCGACTCCCTCGACGCGGTCAACGGGTCGGTGCTCGGTCTCATCCTCAACCGCGTCAAGGCCAAGGAGGGCGGGGCCGGCTACGGCACCTACGAGTACGACTACCGCCCCGAGAGCGAGCGGCAGCGTGCCAAGGGCCGGTCGGTGCCCCAGCAGCGGCGCCCCATCGCGCACGAGGACGACATGGGCCCGGTCAACCCGCGGATGTCCGCTCCCGGGAGCCGGCCGGGCGCAGTGGGCCCGGAGACGCCGGAGCACCAGTCCAACGGTCATGCCACAGGGCGCTACGCGGGCGATCCGGCCCAGCGCGCCGACTTCCCCGCAGGAGACTCGATCTTCCACTGAACCGACGCTCCGGCTGTCGGCTCGGAGGTCAACCACCCGTGCACGCACCAGGCCCCCTCACGAGAACGTGAGGGGGCCTGGTGCTTCTCCTCGAGGTCGCTCAGCCGATCCGGTCGGCGCGTGAGGAGCTGGCGACGGAGCCCAGCGCGGCCACGATGACGGAGAGGAAGTCCTCGATGCGGTCGTAGGCCTCGTCGTGGGTGCGCTCCGAGCCACGGTAGGGGTCGACGACGTCGACCTCGTCCGGGTCGCCGGGGGCGATGGTGCCACGTGCGGCGGCGGCCTCGGCGACGACCTGGGGCAGCCATGGCCGCGATGGCACGATGGGCCGCCACGTCTGGGATGCGCGACAGAGGTCGGCGAAGTCACCGAGGGCGAAGATGCGACGCATGGCCGCGGGGTGCAGGCGCGCGACGTCGCCGCGCTGGGCGCGCGTCAGGGTGAGCACCAGCTCCGCCTCGTCGACCAGGCGTGGCGTCACCGCTCGTGCGGCGAAGCCGGTGACGTCGGCTCCGAGACGACGCAACCTCTCGCTCGTCTCGGCCTCGATGTCGGAGCCGACCAGGGCCCCCGTGCCGGCGCTGGCTATCGGTATCCCAGTCTCGGGCAGGAGCTGCCGCATCCGCCTCTCCGCGTAGGGCGACCGGCAGATGTTGCCGGTGCAGACGAACAGGATGCCGCGGTTGGGAGGGGTGTCGCCGAGCATTGGAACCCCCAAGTTCTCTCGGCGTGAACGGGTGAGTCCTGATCCTAGATGTCGGATCTGCGAGTCAAGAAGAGGTAAGGGCGTTTTGGGGGCTTCGTCTCAGGTTTCTGACAGCCGGTTCCGGGCGTCGGTGAGCTGCTCCGGCTACCAGACGGCGCCGGATCGGCGTCCCATGCCGCGGTAGTCCCAGCCCGCGTCGGCCCACGCACGCGGGTCGAGCACGTTGCGGCCGTCGATGATCCGCGGCGTCGCGACGAGCGACCTCGCGGCGGTCGGGTCGAGCTCCACGTAGTCCTTCCACGCCGTGAGCAGCATGACGAGGTCTGCGCCTGCGAGGGCCTCGTCGGCGGAGTCGACGATGTGCAGGTCGGGCCGCAGGCCGCGCACGGCGTCGGCGCCGGCAGGGTCGGTGGCCACCACGTTGGCGCCGCGGCCCCAGAGTCGTCCGGCGATGTCGAGGGCGGGTGAGTCACGCACGTCGTCGCTGTCGGGCTTGAAGGTCAGGCCGAGCACGGCGACCTTGAGGCCGACCAGGCGGCCACCGGCCATCTGCGTCGCGAGCTCGACGGCGTGGTCGCGGCGGCGCATGTTGATCGAGTCGACCTCCCGCAGGAAGGTGAGGGACTGGTCGACGCCGAGCTCACCGGCGCGCGCCATGAACGCACGGATGTCCTTGGGCAGGCACCCGCCACCGAAGCCGATCCCGGCCTGGAGGAACTTGGACCCGATGCGGTCGTCGTGGCCGATGGCCTCGGCCAGCCGTGACACGTCGGCGCCCGAGACGTCGCAGAGCTCGGCCATCGAGTTGATGAACGAGATCTTCGTGGCGAGGAACGAGTTGGCGGCGACCTTGACGAGCTCGGCGGTCGGGTAGTTGACGAGCAGGCGTGGCGTGCCGGCCTCGATGATGGGGGCGTAGACCTCGTCGACGACGCTGCGCCCGACCTCACCGCGCTCACGGTCGTCGGGCAGGCCGTAGACGACGCGGTCGGGTCGCTCGGTGTCCTGGACGGCGTGGCCCTCGCGCAGGAACTCGGGGTTCCACACGACGACGGCGTCGACCCCGGCCTCCTCGAGCCGCTCGGCGATGGCGGCCGCCGTGCCCACGGGGACCGTCGACTTGCCGACGACGACGAGGGGGCCGTCCGCGTGCGGCGTGGCGTTGCCGATGATGTCGTCGACGGCCGACCAGATGTAGGACATGTCGGCCGCGTAGCTGCCACCCCGCTGCGGCGTGCCGACGGCGATGAAGTGCACGCGGGCGCCGGCCAGGGAGGTCTTGTCGGTGGTGAACCGCAGCGAGCCCTTCTCCACACCCTGCCTCAGCAGCGGCTCGAGCCCCGGCTCGTGGAAGGACGGGATCCCGGCGGCGAGCTTGTCCACCTTCGCCGGGTCGACGTCGACACCCACGACGTCGTGGCCGAAGTCGGCCATGCACGCGGCGTGCACCGCTCCGAGGTATCCGCATCCGATGACCGAGATCTTCACGCGGGGAGCATATCGACCGGCGGCGAACGGTCAGTGGCGGCGAGGGTGGCCCTGTTCGTTATCCTCGGGGCCATGCGAGTACTGGTCACCGGCGGCGCCGGCTTCATCGGGTCGAACTTCGTCCTCCGTGCGCGCGAGACGCGTCCCGACTGGGCGCTGACGGTCATCGACTCGATGACGTATGCCGCGAACCGCGACTCGCTCGCGCCCGTCCTGTCCGACCCGGGCGGGGACGGTTCGGTCCGTCTCGTGGAGGGCTCGGTGGCCGACGCCGCCCTCGTCGACGGCCTCGTGGCCGACCACGACGTCGTCGTGCACTTCGCCGCCGAGTCGCACAACGACAACAGCCTCGACAGCCCGTGGCCGTTCGTCGAGAGCAACGTCGTCGGCACCTTCACGCTCCTCGAGGCGATCCGCAAGCACGGCAAGCGCCTGCACCACATCTCGACCGACGAGGTCTACGGCGACCTCGAGCTCGACGATCCGGAGCGGTTCACCGAGCGCACGCCGGTCAACCCGTCGTCGCCGTACTCGGCCACCAAGGCGGGCGCCGACCTGCTCGTGCGGGCCTGGATCCGCTCGTTCGGCATCGACGCCACGGTCTCGAACTGCTCGAACAACTACGGCCCCCGCCAGCACGTCGAGAAGTTCATCCCGCGCCAGGTCACCAACATCCTCGACGGCATCAAGCCCAAGCTCTACGGCTCGGGCCTCAACGTGCGCGACTGGATCCACGTCGATGACCACAACGACGCCGTCATCGCCATCCTCGAGCAGGGCCGCCTCGGCGAGACCTACCTCATCGGCGCCGACGGCGAGCGCAACAACCTCGAGATCGTGCGCATGCTGCTCGAGATCATGGGCAAGCCCGCCGACTGGTTCGACCACGTCGACGACCGACCCGGCCACGACCTGCGCTACGCCATCGACTCCTCGAAGCTGCGCGCCGAGACCGACTGGCGCCCCCGCTACGGCGACGTCCGCGCCGGCCTCGAGGCGACGGTGGAGTGGTACACCGCCAACCGGGCATGGTGGGAGGCCGCCAAGGTCGAGTCCGAGCGCACCTACGCCCGACTCGGCCGGTGAGCACCTCCTCCCCCGGTCGCGCCCTCGTCACCGGGGCGGGCGGCATGCTCGCCCACGACCTCGTGCCTGCCCTGCGTGACGCCGGCTGGGTCGTGACGGCCCTGGGACGCGGCGATCTCGACGTGACCGACCCCGCCCAGTGCATCGCTGCGATCGACGGTCACGACCTCGTCGTCAACACCGCCGCCTACACGGCCGTCGACGACGCCGAGACCGACGAGGCCGCAGCCTTCGCCGTCAACGCGGTCGGCGCCGCCAACCTCGCTCGGGCCTGCTCCCGCGCCGGAGCCCGGATGGTGCACGTCTCGACCGACTACGTCTTCGACGGCACCGCCACCGAGCCGTATGCCGTCGACCACCCCGTCGCGCCCCGCTCGGCCTACGGCCGCACCAAGGCGGCCGGCGAGTGGGCCGTCCGCGCCCAGTGCCCGGAGTCCTGGGTCGTGCGCACGGCGTGGCTCTACGGCGCCGGCGGCCCCAACTTCGTGTCCACGATGCTGCGCCTTGCCGGCGAGCGCGAGACGCTCTCCGTCGTCGACGACCAGATCGGTCAGCCGACCTGGACCGTCGACCTGGCCGACCTGCTGGTGCGTCTCGTCGCGAGCGACACGGCATACGGCATCCACCACGGCACGTCGAGCGGGCAGACGACGTGGTTCGGCTTCGCCCGAGCGATCTTCGAGCTCAACGGCCTCGACCCCGAGCGCGTCCTCCCGACGACGACCGAGGCGTTCCCCCGGCCGGCCCCGCGCCCGGCGTGGAGCGTGCTGTCGCACCACAGCCTGGAGCAGGCGGAGGTCGACACGATCCGCGACTGGTCCGAAGGGATTGCGGCCTTCAGCGCCTAATGTCTGGTTCGTGACGGTGTGCCCGTAGACTCGCGGTGCCACTCTCCGAACAGATGAGGTTTCTGGATGTTTGTCCACGACAGCGCTGAGGTCGCTGCC
Organism: Terrabacter carboxydivorans; assembly: GCF_039532035.1. Taxonomy (NCBI): domain Bacteria; kingdom Bacillati; phylum Actinomycetota; class Actinomycetes; order Micrococcales; family Intrasporangiaceae; genus Terrabacter; species Terrabacter carboxydivorans. The sequence continues at coordinate 54,942 of NZ_BAAARE010000016.1, forward strand.
GACGCAAGAATCGGTCAGGGTTCGAAGATCTGGCACCTCGCGCAGGTGCGTGAGCAGGCGTCGTTGGGCGCCAACTGCATCATCGGTCGGGGCGCCTACGTCGGCGCCGGCGTCACGATGGGTGACAACTGCAAGGTGCAGAACTACGCCCTGGTCTACGAGCCCGCCGTGATCGGTGATGGCGTGTTCATCGGTCCGGCCGTGGTCTTCACCAACGACCACTTCCCCCGCGCAGTCGATCCCGACGGAGATCTGAAGTCCGGCGACGACTGGGAGGCCGTGGGCGTCACCGTCCGCAGTGGCGCCTCCGTCGGTGCTCGCGCCGTGTGCGTGGCCCCCGTGACCATCGGCCAGTGGGCCATGGTCGCAGCCGGCGCCGTCGTCACCAATGACGTGCCTGACTTCGCCCTCGTCGCCGGCGTCCCTGCACGGCGCATCCGCTGGGTCGGACGGGCCGGAGTCCCGCTCGAGCTGCAGGCAGAGGGCGTGTGGCGATGCCCCGAGACCGGTGAGACCTACGTCGAGCGCGACGACCGGCTCACCCTCAACAGCAACTGACCCGAACCTGAGATCCAGAGGACACCACACGTGAAGATCACCACCGTCGGACTCGGCAAGATCGGACTGCCGCTCGCGGTCCAGTTCGCCGCCATGGGTCACGAGGTGCAGGGCGCCGACGTGAACCCCTCCACCGTCCAGCTCGTCAACGCCGGCACCGAGCCCTTCCCCGGTGAGGACCACCTGGCCGAGAAGCTGGCACAGGTGGTGTCCGAGGGTCGACTCGTCGCGACCACGGACACGACCCAGGCGGTCAGCCAGAGTGAAGCCGTCGTCGTGGTCGTGCCGCTCTTCGTCGACGGGGACGGCGTCCCGGACTTCGGCTGGATGGACTCCGCCACGCGTGACATCGCGAAGGGCCTGCGCCCGGGCACCCTCGTCGCTTTCGAGACCACCCTCCCGGTCGGCACCACGCGCAGTCGATGGAAGCCGATGCTCGAGGAGGGATCCGGTCTCACTGAGGGTGTCGACTTCCACCTGGTCTTCTCCCCCGAGCGCGTCCTGACCGGACGCGTCTTCGCTGACCTCCGCAAGTACCCGAAGCTGGTCGGCGGCCTCTCCCCCGCCGGCGCCAAGGCGGCCGTCGCCTTCTACGAGGCCGTCCTGGACTTCGACGACCGACCCGACCTCGAGCGCGGCAACGGCGTCTGGGACCTCGGTTCGGCTGAGGCGGCCGAGATGGCCAAGCTCGCCGAGACCACCTACCGCGACGTCAACATCGGACTGGCCAACCAGTTCGCGGTCTATGCGCAGAAGGCCGGCATCGACGTCTACCAGGTGATCGAGGCCTCCAACTCGCAGCCCTACAGCCACATCCACCGTCCTGGCATCGCTGTGGGCGGGCACTGCATCCCGGTCTATCCACGCCTCTATCTCTGGAACGACAACGACGCGACTGTCGTGCGCGCCGCCCGGGAGGCCAACGCGGCGATGCCGGCGTACGCCGTCGGCCTCGCGCGGGGATCCTTCGGTGACCTGAGCGGTGCCCGCGTCGTCGTGCTGGGCGCGAGCTATCGCGGTGGCGTGAAGGAGACCGCCTTCTCCGGTGTCTTCGGGACCGTTCAAGCCCTCATCGACGAGGGAGCGACCGTCACGGTGCATGACCCGATGTACAGCGACGAGGAGCTCGCCGCGCTGGGCTTCGTGCCTCACGAGCTGGGGTCGGCGGTCGACGCCGCCATCCTGCACACGGACCACGTTGAGTACCGCACGCTGGCGGCCGACGCCCTGCCGGGCGCCCGGGTCATCGTCGACGGCCGCAACATCCTCGACTCCGCAGCATTCCCCGACGCCGATGTGCTCACCATCGGCCGGGCCTGACTCAGCAATCACACGACAGGGAACACAACATGGACTTCATTCCGCCGGCCAAGCCGCTCATCGGTGACGAGGAGCGTGCTGCCGTCGATCGCGTGATGCGGTCGGGCATGATCGCCCAGGGCCCCGAGGTGGCCGCCTTCGAGCAGGAGTTCGCAGAGCACTTCGGGCTGGGCCGCTCCTGCGTCGCCGTGAACTCGGGCACCTCGGGTCAGCACCTGGGGCTGCTGTCGTGCGGCGTCGGCCCCGGCGACGAGGTCATCGTCCCGTCGTTCACCTTCGCGGCGACCGCGAACTCGGTCGCGCTCACCGGGGCAACCCCGGTCTTCGCCGACATCGATGCCGACGACTTCTGCCTCTCGCCCGAGGCGGTCGAGGCTGCGATCACCGACCGCACCGTAGGCGTCATGCCGGTCCACCTCTACGGACATCCGGCCAAAATGGACCGGATCATGGACATCGCTCAGCGCCACGGCATCCAGGTCTTCGAGGACGCGGCACAGGCCCACGGCGCTTCGTTGCACGGCACGCCCGTCGGGGCCTTCGGCTCCTTCGCGATGTTCTCGCTGTACCCCACCAAGAACATGACCTCCGGCGAGGGTGGGATGGTCTCAGCTGCCAACCCTGATGTGGAGCGTCTGATGCGCCTCTACCGCAACCAGGGCATGGAGAAGCAGTACCACAACGAGGTCGTCGGCCTGAACAACCGGATGACCGACATCCACGCGGCGATCGGCCGCGTCCAGCTGACGAAGGTCGACGCCTGGAACGAGGCACGGCGCCGCAACGCAGCCTTCCTCACCGAGCACCTCGAGGGAGTCATCACCCCCACCGTCGCAGACGGAGCGGTCCACGTCTTCCACCAGTACACGGTGCGTGTCCAGGACGACCGTGATGGCATGTCGCAGGCTCTGCGCGATGAGCACAACGTCGGCTCTGGCATGTTCTACCCGGTGCCGAACCACCGGCTCGCGCCGTTCAGTGTTGACGTGGACCTCCCGGAGACCGAGAAGGCTGCCGCCGAGTGCCTGTCGCTGCCCGTGCACCCGTCCCTCTCATCCGAGGACCTGGAGCGGATCGTGACCGGCGTCAACGCACTGGTGAAGGCGGGCGTCTGATGGCGAACCTCAGAGCAGGGCTCATCGGTCTCGGGATGATGGGACGCCACCACGCTCGTGTGCTCTCGTCACTCGAGGGGGTTGATCTCGTCGCGGTCGCAGACCCCGGTGGCGACCCTCACGGTGCGGCCGCAGGCCGGACCGTGCTCAACGGCGTCGAGGACCTCGTCCGAGCCGGCATCGACTACTGCGTCGTGGCCGTGCCGACCGTCTATCACCAGGAAGTCGGTCTGGCGCTCGCTGCGGCCGGCGTCCACGCCCTCATCGAGAAGCCCCTGGCGCCCGACGTCGCCTCCGCCCAGCTCCTCGCAGACGCCTTCGAGGCCGCTGGGCTGGTGGGCGCCGTCGGCCACATCGAGCGCTACAACCCTGCTCTCCAGAGTGCCCGTGCGCGCATCGAAGCGGGCGAGCTCGGACGCGTCTACCAGGTGACGACGAGGCGCCAGGGCCCGTTCCCGGCACGCATTGCAGACGTCGGCGTGGTCAAGGACCTCGCAACGCATGACATCGACCTCACCGCGTGGGTCACGCAGAAGCGCTACACGCGGATCAGCGCCAACACTGCCTTCCGTAGCGGACGCGAGCACGAGGACCTCGTGGCAGCGACGGGTCTGCTGGAGGACGGCACCGTGACCAACCACCTGGTCAACTGGCTCTCCCCCCTCAAGGAGCGGGTCACGACCATCACCGGCGAGCGAGGCGCCTTCGTGGCCGACACGCTCACGGCAGACCTCACCTTCTTTGCCAATGGGTCCGTCAAGGTCGTGCGTGATGACATCGCGCAGTTCCGCGGAGTCTCCGAAGGCGACATGATCCGATACGCCATCGCCAAGCCCGAACCGCTGCGGGTCGAGCATGAGCAGTTCCGGGACGCCGTCCTCGGCAACGACGGGGACATCGTCACCATGCGTCAAGGCCTGGAGACCGTCCGCGTTGCCGAAGCGTGCATTGCGTCAGCCCTCGGCGGTTCGATGGTCGCGCTGTCCCTCGATTCCGTTCTCTGACCGCATGCGACTCGGTAGGAGGCCTCGACGGGCGCTGATAGCCACGACGATCCCGTTGTCCGCCGACAAGTTCTTTCGTGAGCTGATCAGGCAGCTGCAGTCGGATGGATTCGATGTGTGCGTTGTGTCGTCTCCCGGCCAGGGCCTGGCGAACCTCAGTCACGACACAGGCGTTCGCACTCGCGAGCTGCGCATGGCGCGAGAGATCTCGCCCCTGGCCGACATCCGCGCGCTCGTCCAGTGGGTTCTTGTTTGCCTTCAGGAACGACCGCAGCTCGTCATCACAGCCACCCCGAAGGCAAGCCTTCTTGGCATGGTCGCGGCCAAGGCAACTCGGGTCCCCCGCCGCCTGTACTTTGCGGTCGGCCTCCGCTTGGAGGGCGCCCAAGGCAACCGGCGCCGGATCCTTGCGGCCGTTGAACGAGTCGCCACGGCAGCCTCGACCGAGGTGGTGGCCAACTCTCCTTCACTCGCTGCCCTGTATCGCGACTTGAATCTGGCGGCTGCCGCCAAGGTGAGGCAGACCGTTCCCGCGAGCAGTCATGGGGTTGACTGCGACTACTTTCAGCCATCCTCACGCGACGTGGACCTGGCAGCACGTTTGGGTCTCGAGCTGTCGACACCCGTCGTCGGCTTTGTGGGCCGGCTCACTCATGACAAGGGAATCGACACCCTGTTGAGCGCCATGCGAGAGCTTGCCGAGTCAGGACTGGTGGTCCAACTGCTCGTCGTAGGGCCACAGGACGAGCCTGACTCACACCGCTACCTCGAGAGGCTGAAGACAACTGGTGGACCCGTGGTGGTCGTGGGCGCGGTAGATGACGTGCGTCCCTACTTCTCGCTCATGGACGTACATGTCCTCCCCACGCTGCGGGAGGGATTTCCCAATGTGGTCCTTGAAGCCAGCGCCATGAGCATTCCGACCGTCACCACCGATGCTACGGGATCGGTTGACAGTGTCAGGCCGGGCAAGACAGGACTGATTGTGCAACGTGAGCAGCCAGCAGCGCTGGCGGCCGCCATGAAGAGTCTTCTTGATGATCCGTCGACGACAGTCCGCCTTGGGGAGGAAGCGCGGCTCTGGGTTGCGGACGCCTTCCGTCCTGCCGCAGTTGTGCGATCTCTTCTTGAGAGCCGGCCCTCTACGAGCTCTATCCCGGGAGAGGCCTGAGTAGTCATGCGTCTGATCCTGACTCGCGTCACCGCGGCCGCGTTCGCTCTTTACCTGTTGTTCGGACAACGGTTCACGGTGGACGCGGCAACGGGTGGTCGTGGAGCCGTGAGTCTGCCCGAGATGTTGTTCTTGGCCGCCTCATTGCTCCTCTGGTTCGGTCTGAAGGTCCGCATCGAGGGGCCGCATGCCAAAGGCCTCTTCGTCTCCACGGTTGGGCCTCTATTCACGCTCTTGATGGTGCTGCCTCTCATCGGGGTGCTCATCGGCGACTACGAACCCCGGGCTCTGTACAGCTTCGTCGTAGTTCTCGTGCCCATGGCCATCCTGACCCTCGGCGCAGCGGCGGCCCGATTCGATGTCGACCTCCGCACACCCGTCTTCGTCGCTGTTGTGGGACAGGGGCTATACGGTTTGGGCCAGCTCCTTGCACGCGTGGGGCTCATGCCCACTGGGCTCTGGAGCTGGGCCGTCAACTGGGACGCGCAGACTCAAGCCTCCTACAGCGAGTCCTACGTGATCTCGTCGAGAAGCACGGGTCTGTTCGTGAATCCGAACGAGTTCGGGCTGTGGAGCGTCCTGACCGTCATCTTCGGGGCCCTCTATCTGCGCGGCCGGCGTCGGGGTGTTGCTCTATTTCTCGGCATTCTCGGTGTCTTCGCCTCTCAGTCCAGGACCGCATGGCTCGCCTTGGCTCTTCTTCTCGCGGCACTGATGATCAGGAACCTGCTCAGGCCACAAACGGCAAAATCGAGCTTCGTCGCTGTCGCTTTGACCGCGGTGACCCTCGGACTGGTTGCCCTGTTCGGCGGCTTCTCTCGGTTTATCGAGGCAGGAGCCGTGAGTCGCTTCAACACCGGCCTGGGCGTCTTCACGGGCGGTGGAGCCAGCCAGGACGCGAACCTTCAAGGACGCTACGTCGGCTGGGAGCGAGCGAACGAGTTTGTCCAGGACTATGCATTTGGAACACTCGGCCCCCCTCAACTGAAGTTTGGCGGGTCGATCGACAACCAATTCGTCAGCTACTACTTGCAGGGTGGCGTGCTACTCGTATGCGTATACCTCTTGGCGCTGGCAGCACCGTTCATCGTGCTGCGTCGTCGTGTCCACCAGTCATGGAAGCTGATGGTCGTTGCCACCGTATTTGCGATCTTCTCGTACACCGCCAGTCCGATGGACAGTCCTGCAGCAAGCGCGCTCGCATGGGTCTGCGTCACCCTGAGCGTGCAAGCCTCCCTCAGGCCTGGCGTGTCACGCGTCGATCCCGCCGACACCACGGATGATCCCGAGCCGGCATTCGAGCCAGCACCCCGAGTTTCCAACGGAAGGCCGATGTAGAGCATGGCGCAGAAGTGCGTACTGATAGGGCAGGGCGGATGGGTGCAAAAGCTCGCTGCCGGCCTGAACGACGTAGGTTTCGAGGTCGATGGCGTGGCGATCGACTCGGCGCGTGCAGCTCTGAACCCGACGACTTGGACACGCGTGCGCTCGGCAGATCTGCTGGTGCGCGTCGGTTTCCGGCCGGGCGCTCGAACGTGGCGCGGTCGAGCCTTTGATGTCGCACTCGCCTTGTTCGGCAGCCGGGCGACAAAGGCCTGTTATTGGATCGGCACAGACGTCCTACATCTCACCGAGGACTTCGTTGAGGGGGCGCCAGTTGCCGCATGGCGGACTCCCGCCCTCGGCATCGACCACCACCTCGCCGGCTCAGAGCCCCTCCAGCTCGAACTTGCCCGGAACGGGGTTGCCTCCTCCCTTGTGGGGTTTCCCTGGCGGACGGTCCAGGCACCTGACCGTCTGCCCCCACTGCCTGAGCAGTTCACTGTGCTTACCTACATTCCTGATTCGCGTGCTGACTTCTACGGAGGCGCCAGTGTCCTCGCCGTAGCCCGCCAGCTACCTCATGTTCGTTTCGAGGTCATGGGAGGTGAAGGGACCTGGGCGAACAACCCTCCTCCGAACCTTCATTTCCTCGGTTGGGTCGATGATCCGGGCAACGCCTATTCCAGGGCCACCTGCGTCCTTCGCCTCGTTCGACACGATTCGATCGGCGGCACGGCTGTCGAGGGGTTGCTCTTTGGCCGGACAGTCCTGTATTCGCAGCATCTCGAACACACAATCCACGTGTCACCTGATCCCGACTCTGTGATGCAAGCACTCGCCCCACTGGTCGAAGCGTCGGAAGCGGGACAACTTGAGTTGAACGGGGACGGGGCCCAGTGGGCTCGAATCACGTTCGATCCGGTCAAGCGCTTTGAGCACCTGGCCGAGCATCTGACTCAGTTGGCGGACCAGCGCCCGGGTCTGCGGATCAGCTACCTGACTCTTCAGGCGACGACCGAGGGGCAGGCCGCGCACGCGCACGTCCACGAGATAGTGCGTGGGCTTGCCGATGGCGGAACGTCAGTGCGGGTCCTCAAACCCAGATATGCCGGGCAGACCCCATCTGTCGCAGCGCGGTTGGCGCAGTTCGGCCAGATTCAGGGTCGAGCGGTGACTGGACTGCGTCGCAGTGATGCCTTCTACATCCGTTCCCACTTCGCCGCCCTACCTGCGGCCCTCGGGGCGCGGCTGATGCGGACACCAGTTGTGCAAGAAGTGAACGGGCCTCACGACGACGCCTTGGTCGCGTGGCCCGCCCTGCAGAAGGTCCGATCGTTGGTCCTGAAGGCTGACAGGGTGCAGATGCGTCTCGCGGATGCAGTCATCACCGTCACACCACAGCTGGTGAAATGGTTGAAACTCGACGCTGGGGTGGACGAAGGACACCTCGTCTCCAACGGAGCGGACGTCGACCTCTTCTCTCCGCACGCTGAGCGCCCTCAAGGACTTCCGGAACGATACGTCGTCTTCTTCGGCGCCCTCGCGCCGTGGCAGGGCATCGAGATAGCACTGAAAGCGACCTCATCCCCCCACTGGCCCATGGATGTTGCACTGGTAGTTGTAGGCGACGGCCAGATGCGGGAGTCCGTTGAACGTCGGTCCGACGGACAAAGCGTCATCTACCTGGGCCGACGTCCGTACGCAGATATCCCCGGAATCGTCGCTGGGTCGATCGCGTCACTCATGCCCATGGCCGAATCCGCACAGGACAGCGGGCAGAAGAGCACGCGTGATCACACCGTCAGCGGGCTCGCGCCTTTGAAGATGTTCGAGTCCATGGCCTGCGGAGTGCCAGTGATCGCCTCCGACCTGCCAGGTATGGCTGAGACCATCAGGCGCGCTGACTGTGGACTCCTCGTCGAGGCTGGAAGCGTGACAGCGCTTGCCGAAGCTGTTCGAACGATTGCAGGCGACCCCGCTCTCGCGGCCACGATGGGTGCCAATGGTCGGAACAGCGCCGTCATGGAACACTCTTGGCGCAGCCGGGCAGAAGACACTGCTGACGTGCTCAGATCAGTGGTTGCCCGCCGACGTCGGCGAGGGTGAGGCGTTAGCTCGCGACCATTCCGGGGCTCCGAAGGCGCCGCAGGGCGCCCCACTGGTCTCGAAAGACGTACACGATGAGTGGCATCATCGCCGCCCATCCGACCGCGTACCACCGACCGGTCTCCGGCCCCCACACGACTGTCATCAGTGCGCCGGCGACAGACAACGCGGTGACCGCATACAGACGGCCGCGCGGGGATGGCCGCCAAGTGCGTACCGACGCCTCGGTGCGCCCTACGAAGAAGACGAAGTACGCGATGGTCGTCGCGATGACTGCACCCTTCGCGCCCAGATGCGGCACGAGGGCAACATTGAGCGCCCCACTTACGGCCAGCGCGCCAAGGGTGCACCAGACTGACCACACCGTGCGGCGTGTGATGTTGATTCCGATTCCTGTTGCTTCAGACAACGTGTACAGGAGCGGCTGCAGGATGCTCCCCACCACCAGGTACTTGACGTCGCTGTAGGCGGGCGGCAGCAGGATGTCGGTAACCCACGAGAACGAGCCGACCAGGACCAAGACGACAGTGACGACTGCAAGCACCTGTTGGGTGACAGTGTCCACTCGTGCGAGGTCGGACCGCTCAGCGACCCAGCGATAGACCACCGGTGCCCATACGACGGAGAAGATGGTCTGCACCACGACTGCTGCGCCCGCGAACGTCAGGGCAACTGAGTAGACACCCAGCTCGCTGAGGCTGGACAGGTATCTCAGGGCCATGGCGCTGGTCGCGGTCAGAGCCCAGTAGGCAAGCCCGGCGAAGATCAACGGTGCGCTGTACCGGATCAGGACGCGGACCAGGCCTCGATCTGTCCGAACCCGTAAAGCCCGTTGCCAATGCGCCCGGGTACTCCACCCCGTGATGACCGCAACGGCGACCCACGACGAGAGCAAGGCGTACGAGAGGCTGAGAAAGTCGCGGTCCACGGCCAGCAGCACCAGCAGGCCGATGGCCACCAGGAAGACTGCTTTGGGGATGAGCTGACTGGCCGAGAACGCGAGCGCGCGTTCCTCCATCCTCAGGATCAAGGACAGGAACCGCGAAACGATCGCGGCGGCGCAGCAAGCCAACGCCACGGGAAAGACCCGTGCGTCCGCCGTCCCGAAGAAGAGATTCGCAAGTGGTTCGGACACGATCATCGACGGCAGTGCCACTGCGATGAAGAGCAGGGCACTCGGGATGACGCAACTGCGCAGTAGGACCGCCCGGTCTGGCGCCTCATGGAAATGACGCACATACCCCTGGTCCAGTCCCAGAGTGGCAAACAGAACGCCGAACGAGACGAAGATCTGCAGCAGGTTGTATCTGGCTACGTCTTCTGGACTGAAAGCCCACGCGACGGCTGGAACGGCCACCAGGCTGATCAGAGCAGTAGCTACCGGGCCCACTGCGAACCCGATGACGGTGCGTGTCTTCACTCGTGATCCCTGCTTCTGCCAATGACGGCGAAGGCGTTGTCCGACGGAGTCACGCGTCAAACCTGCTCTCGGGCAGCGGTCGGGTGAGCAGGGGCATGGTGTCGTGGTCCGGTGCGCTGATGCCCTGCCGCCGGGTGACCGACGTCAGTGTCCGCCAGAGGATCTTGAGGTCGAGCGCGAGGCTCGAGCGTTCGACGTACTCCACGTCCAGTCGCAGCCGATCGTCCCACGAGATCGCATTCCGGCCGGAGACCTGAGCCAGGCCCGTGACGCCCGGACGGACGTCGTGGCGGCGAGCTTCCTCGGGCGTGTAGAGCGGAAGATAGGCCACCAACAGGGGGCGCGGACCCACCAAGGACATGTCGCCCCGGACCACGTTCCAGAGCGTGGGCAGCTCGTCCAGACTCGTGGACCGGAGCCAGCGCCCGAAATCAGTCATGCGCGCGCTGTCGTCGACCAGACCGAGTGCCGGGTTGACCGGCACCATCGTGCGGAACTTGCGCAAGATGAAGGGATGTCCTCCGAGCCCAGGTCTGGGCTGCTCGAAGAGCACTGGACGCCCCAGCCGGCGGGCCACCATCAGCGCCAACACGGCCTGAACCGGCAGGCTCAAGAGGAGAAGGAGCAGCGACACCACGAGGTCGAGCGCGCGTTTGACTACGCGCCAACGCATCGTCACCGCTCCAGCTGGGCCGTCAGGGCCGCGACGACGAACGCGATCTCCTCGTCCCGGAGCCCAGCCCCGCTGGGGAGCGTGACGCCGGTCCGGAAGAGGTCGTCCGAGGTACCTGTGACGAACGAGCGGTACTGGGCGTAGACAGGCTGGAGGTGCATCGGCTTCCACACGTGGCGGGCCTCGATGTCCTGCCCCCCGAGCGCGGAGATCACCTCGTCCGCCACTCCTGGGCCGTCCCGATCGATGACGATCGTGGTGAGCCAGCAGTTGTCGAACTCGTCGGTGTCCTCTCCCGAACGACCCAGGAGCCGGATGTCGCCGTAGGGTGCCAGCGCCTTTGCATACAGGTCACGGATCTCGCGCCGTCGGCCGATCATGTCGTCCAGCCGGTCGAGCTGCCCGCGGCCCAACGCCGCCAGGATGTTGGACATCCGGTAGTTGTAGCCCACGTCGGTGTGCTCGTACCACGGAACCGGCTGGCGCGCCTGCGTCGACAGATAGCGGGCTCGGGCCAGCAGCTCCAGATCGTCGCTGAGCAGCATGCCGCCACCCGACGTCGTCATGATCTTGTTGCCGTTGAAGGACAACGCCGCAGAGCGGCCGAAGGCGCCAGCAGCCCGTCCGGCGTGGGAGGCGCCGAGTGCCTCGGCCGCGTCCTCCACGACGACCACCCCACGCTCCTCGAGCAGCGGGAGCAGTCGCGAGTAGTCCACGCACCGCCCGAAGAGGTCGACCGGCACGACGGCCGGAACCGTCTTGCCCTCCTCACGAAGCGTGTCCACCGCGTGCACCATCAGGTCCACATCGACGTTGCCGTCGCTGAGCTGCGAGTCGACCAGCACGGGCTCGGCGCCCGTGTAGAGGATCGCGTTGATGGTCGCGGCGAACGTCAGGCTCGAGACGGGGACGTGCGTTCCCGGTCCGACGCCTGCGTCAAGAAGCGCCAGATGCAGTGCGGCCGTCCCTGACGAGAGAGCGAGAGCGCCGGCCACTCCGACCCTCTCGGCGACGGAGGCTTCGAAGGCGTCCACGTGCGGTCCGAGCGGCGCGATCCAGCCGGATCGGAGGGCATCGAGGACGTAGGCCTCCTCGACCTCGGTGACCTCGGCCTTGGAGAGGTAGATGCGGCTCATCGCTGGACCGCCTCCGCCCGGGTCGGCGCTGGGACCATGGACTCGCGCTGCATCCAGTCGCGTCCGTGCTCGGCGGACTCGAACGTGGTTTCCAGCACCGCCTCACCCGCCATCGACGGAACGTCGACGCTGTCCACGAGCGGATGGTCGGTGCTGCGTCGCTCCTCGTTCGGGGAGAAGAGCTCTTCACCGAGCTTCTCACCAGGGCGCAGCCCGGTGAAGACGACGTCGATGTCCCTGCGGCCGCTCATCCGGATGAGCGTCTGTGCCACCTCGAGGATCTTGACCTGCTCGCCCATCTCGAGCACCATGACCTCGCCGTCGACCCCGATGGACGCTGCTTCCAGCACGAGCTGACACGCCTCCGGGATGAGCATGAAGTAGCGGCGCACGTCCGGGTGGGTGACCGTGATCGGGCCGCCCATCTCGATCTGTGCGGTGAACGCGTGCACGACCGAACCTCGTGAGCCGAGCACGTTGCCGAAGCGGACCGACACGTAGCGGCCGCTGGCACGACGGGCGAAGTCTGCGGTCAGGCGCTCAGCGAGCCGCTTGCTGTAGCCGAGGACGCACGTCGGGTTGGCGGCCTTGTCGGTGGAGATGTTGACGAACGTCGAGACGCCCACCGCTTCGGCGGCGGTGAGGACGTTGAGCGTGCCGATGACGTTGCTCTTCCACGCCTCGAGGGGATGCGCCTCGAGCAGGGGAAGGTGCTTGAGCGCGGCTGCGTGGAAGACGACCTCCGGCCGGGCGCGCTCGAAGGCCTCTTCGAGCGCCTTCGGGTCACGGATGTCGGCCAGGATCAGGTCGTCCGAGTCGAGCAGCCCGTGGCCGGACAGGCTCATCTCAGTTCCCTGGAGTCCCGACTCGTCGCGGTCGAGCATGAAGAGGCGCGAGGGACCGAAGCGTGCGATCTGCCGGCACAGCTCGGACCCGATGGAGCCACCGGCTCCAGTGACCAGGACGCGCCGTCCGGAGATCTGCTCGGCGATCGCGGTCGTGTCGAGCTCGACGGGACGGCGCCCCAGCAGGTCGGCGACGTCCAGGTCGCGCAGGTCGTTGGGGGTCGGTCGTCCGCCCATGATGTCCTTGAGCGGAGGCAGGCTGACGACGTCGAGACCCGCATCGGCCGCTCGGGCGGCCAGGTCACGCAGCGTCGGCGCCTCGGCGTTGGGCAGGGCCAGCACGAGAGTGTCCGCCTCGAAGCGCTCCGCGACCGAGGCGATGTCGGCGCGCGTCCCGCGGACGCGCAGGCCCTCGAGCCGCAGGCGGTGCTTCGAGGGGTCGTCGTCGAGGAGAGCCACGGCGACGAAGGAGCCAGCGCCGTCGTACTTCATGCTGCGCAGGAGGCGACGACCGGCCTCACCCGCACCGAGCACGATGGCCCGCCGTTCGGCTGCCGTCTGCATGGCCTTGTGGGAGCGCACGGTACGCACGACGAACCGGACGGCGAACATCGTCGCGATCGCCAGTGCACCGGCAGTCAGCGGAACGCCCCGGGGGATGACAGGCGGACTCACCATCAGGGACCAGAGGAAGAGCACGACCGTGACGATGAGCGTCGTCGTGGTCAGCTCGACGACCTCCTCGAAGGAGCCGAGGACGTGGCTGATCGAGTAGGGCCCGACGAGATAGCCCACCAGCAGCTGGCCGACCATCGCCGCAAGGGCGAAGGTGGCGGCGCCGCGCAGGTAGGAGTCGTCCACGGTGAAGTCGAGCCGGATCCACAGCGCTGCGAACAGCATCACGAACCACATGAGGGCGTCGACTGCAGCCCAGCCGAGCCTGACCCAACGAGCCCTGCGTACCTGTGCTGTCACCCTGTACTCACCAAATTCCCTGACGTCCCTGACTTCGCGTACGCGTCGTGAGGTCGCGGCAACCGCGCAGACCCCAGCCCGACAACTCGGCCCAATGACACCCAAGGTGTCATTTCAGCCAAACCGCCCGCTTCTGAAGGATAGCCGTGAATGCGCATACCTCCTGACATGTTGGGTACGTGGACGGGTCGCGCGCGGCCTGGCGCCCGCTCCCGGGCCGCGACACGCGGTGTCCACTACGCTGCGAGCACCGGGGGACTCCCGGGTGGTTCGGCCTCGACGACCCCGCTGGAGGAGCCCGATGTACACCCCCAAGATGAGCTCGCGCCTCGCGGTCGAGGCCCTCGGGACCTTCTGGCTGGTCTTCATCGGCTGCGGGTCGGCCATCTTCAACGCGAAGTTCGCCGTGCAGGCCCTCGACGGCCAGTCGGTCCAGCTGGGCATCGGCCACCTCGGCGTCGCCATCGCCTTCGGCCTCGCCGTCACGACCATGGCGTATGCCGTGGGGCACGTCTCGGGAGCCCACTTCAACCCGGCCGTCACCATCGGCATCGCCGTCGCGAAGCGCTTCGAGTGGCGCGACGTCCCGGCCTACGTCGGCGCGCAGCTGGTCGGTGGCCTCCTGGCAGGAGGAGCGCTCGCGGGGCTGCTGTCCTCGACCGGCCGCCCCGTCACCGGCAACCTGGCGGCCGACGGCTTCGGCGACCACTCCCCCGGCGGCTTCGCGCTCGGTGGCGTGCTCATCGTCGAGGCCCTCGTGACCGCGTTCTTCGTCTACATCATCCTCGGCGCGACCAAGGACGACGCCCCCAAGGGCTTCGCGCCGCTCGCGATCGGCTTCGGCCTGCTCCTCGCCCACCTCGTCGCCATCCCGATCAGCAACGCCTCCATCAACCCGGCCCGCTCGACCGCTGTCGCCTTCTTCAACGGCAACGGCGCTCCCGGTCAGCTCTGGGCGTTCTGGGTGGCGCCGGTCGTCGGCGCCCTCATCGCCGGCACGACGTTCGCGTGGATCACCGGCGAGCGACGCGACGCCATGGACATCAGCGGCTCGACCGACATGGTCGAGAACGCCGCGGTCGACGCCGAGGGACGCCCGATCCTCGACGTGGACTCGACCGACTGAGCCGCGGTCAGGCCTTCGCGGCGAACATCCCGAGCCGGTCCGGTCCCAGCAGCGGGAACACCGTCGACGACGACAGCCTCGCCCGCTGCTCGAGCGCCTCGGCGAGGATCGTGCGGTAGTCGGTCGTGCCGGCGAGGTCACCGTTGTCGAGGTTGGCGGCCGCCAGTCCCGGCCACCGACCGTAGACCTTGCCCCCGCGCACGCCGCCACCCATGACGAGCGAGACGTTGCCGTGCCCGTGGTCGAGGCCGCCCGAGCCGTTCTGGGCGACGCGGCGCCCGAACTCGCTCAGCGTCACGAGCGTGACGTCGCCCATCTGCGCGCCGAGGTCCTGGTTGAAGGCCGCGAGCGCCTGCCCCAGCTCGGTGAGCTGGCGGAACATCCACCCGTTGTCGCTGGTGCCGAGCCCGGAGTGCATGTCCCAGTTGCCGACATCGATGGTGGCCGCCCGCAGCCCGACGCGGGCCTTGATGAGCCGCGCGAGGTCACGGAGCGCGTCGCCGACGGCGCCCTTGGGGTATGCCGCCCCGTTGGCCGGGGTGTAGCCCGCCGCCTTGAGCGGCGACATCGTCGAGAGCGCCCCGAGGGTCGCCTGGGCGGGGGCTGCCAGCGTGGCGGGCGCCCCGGCATACAAGGCGCTGAGGGCGGTGGTCCAGCGCGCCGCCTCCGCGGGCGTGCTCGCACCGCTGAGGGCGAAGCTATCGACGGTGCGCACCGCGACCTCGGGGTTGGGCCCGATCATCGACTGCGGCGTCGTCGCCGACCCGACGGCGGCGGACGCGAAGGTCGACACGGGCCCGCTGAGCCCGATCATGCGGTCGAGCCAGCCGGTGCGCACGGACGAGCCGGGAGCAGCGTTCTCCATCGTGGCCATGGCCTCGAAGTGCGACCGCGTCGGGTTGACCTGCCCGACCGCGTGCACGGCCGCCAGGCCGCCGGCGTCCCAGATCGGCTTGAGCGGGGCGAGGGCCGGGTGCAGCCCGAACATCCCGTCCAGCTTGATCGCCCGCGACGCGGGGATCGCGATGGTCGGCCGCGCAGCGGCGTAGGCCGGGTCCCCGACCGGCGCGACCGCCGACAGCCCGTCGAAGCCGCCGCGCAGGCTGAGGATGACGATCGTGTCACCGGTGTATGCCGTGCCGGCGAAGGCGAGCTGCGTGGCGGCACTCGGCCCGGCGACGCCCACGACGGCCCCGATCGCGCCGAGTGCCGACGCCCCGGCGAGCAGCGTGCGACGGGACACCTGGGAGGTGAGGGCCTGGCCCTGCGGGCAGCCGCAGCCCTCCGGAGGGGCGACGGAGTCCGCCGACGTCGCGTGGACGGGGTTGCTGGTCATGACGCTCCTCAGCGGGTCGCGAAGTTCGGGGAGTCGAGCAGGAGCGCGACGATCGAGGGCAGGCGCCACGTCACGGCGGCGGCCCCCGCCCTGAGCGCATCGCCCGGCGCGTGGTCGACGAAGCGGCAGATCGCGTCGCGCTGCGCGGTGCTCAACGTGACGAGCAGCCTGGCGGCGAGCGCGTCGACGAGCACGGCATACGTGCTCGGCAGGGGTGAGGGCACCAGCGTCGTCACGTCGGGACGCTTCATCGCCTTGAGAGCCCAGCCGCCCGCGAGACCGAGGTGGAAGTTCCAGCGGTTGAGCGTGCTCGAGGCGCCGTTCCACGCGGCCGCGACGTCGGGGTAGCCGTTCGGCGCGGGCCAGCCCATCGGCGCCTGCCCGAAGGTGCTCAGCTGCCACACGAAGCTGCGCAGGTCGCTGGTGACGCCGGCCGCGGGCACCGGCTCGGGCGTCAGCCCCAGGATGCGACACGACGCGAGCGCGTCCTCGTAGGGGGTGCGCACCTTCTGGCCTGCCGACGCCGCGAACTCGGGCGAGAGGAACAGCGCCCGCAGCACCGGCGCGATGGCCGTGCCGTTGGCGAGGTAGACCTGTGCGAGCTTGCTGACGAGCGTCGCCGGGGGCGTGTCCGAGACGTAGCGGATGACGAGCTTCGTCGCGAGGCGCTTGGCCGTCGCCGGGTGGTTCGCGAGGTAGTTGAGGTAGCTCGTCGCCACCGCGCTGCCGTTCTCGGCGACGAGGTTGGTGTCGCTCCAGCCCATCACCTTGACGGTCCCGACGAAGCGGCGCTGCGGCTTGTACGAGTAGAGCCCCGACTCCAGGTCCACGCTGAGACCGGTCAGCGCCAGGGCCGACATCTTCACGTCCGCCTCGGTGTAGCTGCCGATGCCGACCGTGTGCAGCTCGAGCAGCTCGCGGCCGTAGTTCTCGTTCGGCGCCTTCTTCGTGCTGTCGGCGTTGTCGAGGACCTTGAGCATCGACGGGTGCCGGGCCGCCGCATTGAGCATGTCGGAGTACTTCCCGAGCGCGTGCGCCCGGATGACGTCACGCTGGAAGAGGTGCGAGCTGTCCCAGACCTCGCTGCTCGGCACCGGGACGACGAGGTGGTTCGTCCAGAAGTCGACGACCGTCTCGAGCAGCTGACGGCGCGAGAAGAGGGCCCGCGCCACGTGCGACTCGAGCAGGTCGTTCATCACGGTCCACTGGTCGCCGCCGTCGAGACACTCTCGCACCTCCCACGTCTTCCAGCCCAGTCGCGTCCAGCGCTGGAGCACCGCGTCCATCGTCGCGTCCGGGACCTTGGTCAGGGGCGCCAGCTGGGCGTCGAGCCAGGCGGTCGTGCCCGTCGCGCGCACCTCCGCGACGAGAGCCGGCGTCGGACCGAAGGTGGCGCGTCGCAGCAGGTGCAGCACCGGGTCGGTCGTCGCAGCGGCCACCATCGCGGCCGGGGCCGAGGTGGTGGCCGAGGTGGAGGCCGAGGTGGTGGCTGACGCGGGTGCCGCCGAGGCGCTCGTCGCCGTGGCCATGGCGAGCGCGGCCGAGCCGCCGATCCCGGACAGGCCGGTGAGCACGCGTCGCCGCGCCGGCGACGCTCCGGGCAGGGAGTCGGGAAGGTGCGCGTCCATGCGCCTGACGGTACGGACCAGATCGCCCACCGGTGCGGGAATCGGACATTTCAGTCACGCCGAGAGCCACCCGACTTCCTTGCGAATTTCTGAAGCGAAGGGCTTCACTCGGCTCATGTGAAGTTATGATCTTCATATGCCTGAAGTCGAGACCATGTCTTCACCCGTGGCGCTTATCGGCGACATCGTCGAGTCGCGGACCCACCGACACCGCCAAGCGTTGCACGACGCCTTCGAGGCCGCCATCGCCCGCGCCAACACCGAGGTGCCCGTCGACGACCCGGCCGTCATCACCGTCGGTGACGAGTTCCAGGGCGTCTACCCCACGCTCGGCGAGGCGCTGCGTGCCAGCTTCGTCGTGCGCGCCGAGCTGCACCCCCTCGCCGACGTGCGCTTCGGCCTCGGGCGCGGTGACGTCTCGACCCTCGACCCGGTCCGCGGCATCCACGACGGCCCCGCCTACTGGGCCGCCCGGGAGGCTATCACCATCGCGGAGGACCGCGCCCAGCGAGCGCAGACGCGCACGTCGCGGACGGCATACGTGGCCCCCGACGAGGGTGAGGCCACCGTCGCCGCCGTGCGCGCCGCCCTCGACTGTCTGGACTTCATGGTTGGCTCCATGTCGACCACCTCACGCGAGATCCTCGGAGGACTCATGCACGGCCTCGCCCAGCACGACGTCGCAGACCGGCTCGGCATCAGCCCGTCCGCCGTGTCGCAGCGCGTGCGCCGCGACGGCATCGGCGTCGCCCTCGAGGCCATGGCGACGCTCGGGGTCCTGCCGTGACCTGGCTGTCGGTCGTCCTCGTCGGCATCGGGGTCGGCGACATCGTCCGGTCCACCTCGTGGCAGCGTGGCCGCATCGTCGGGCACGTCGCTGCGCCGGTCGTCATCCTCGCTCTCGCCCTGCTCGCCGGGCTGAGCTCCTGGGTCGACCTCCTCGCGCTCCTCCTTGCCGCCGCGGCGGGCGCCGCGTGGGCCGAGCTGTCCCGGCGCACCCAGATGACCGGGCGCGCAGCCCTCGCCGCCCTCGCCGTCTTCGCCGGCATCGTCGTCGGGCTCCTCGCCTTCTCCGGCGCGGCTTCCCCTGCCGGTGGCCCGCTCGCGACGTGGCTGAGCTGGGCCGACCTGCCCGGTCACGGTCCGCTGCCGGTGGCGCGCGTGCTGCTGCTCACCGGCCTCGCCGTCTTCAACGTCGCGACGGCCAACATCATCGTGCGACTCGTGCTGCTCACCATCGGCGCGCTGCGCCCCTCCGACGTCACCGACGCCCACGCGGCTGCTGCGGCCGCCGCCTCCCTCACCGGGCGCGCCGCTCCCCCGACGCAGGGCCAGCCCGCCGACCGGCTCAAGGGTGGCCGCCTGCTCGGGCCGATGGAGCGGCTCGTCATCCTCGGGCTCGGCGTCGCCGGCGAGTTCGGCGCGGCCGGCCTCGTCATCGCCGCCAAGGGGCTGCTGCGCTTCCCCGAGATCCAGGCCGCCGCCCGCGGCAACGCGGCCACCGGCACCGCCCCGGGCGGCTCCTACCCGGGTGGCCCGGCCGGCATCGACGACGTCACCGAGTACTTCCTCGTCGGCAGCTTCGTCAGCTGGCTCATCGCCCTCGGCTCCCTCGCCCTCACCGCCTGACACGCGACCACGCAGCGACCGCGCAGCGACCGCGCGTGATCGTCGTCACGCCCCACGGCATACGCACGCAGTGACCCTTCGACCAACCACAGACGCCCGTCCAGCCGAGCACACAGCCACTGATAGCGTCGGAACGTCCAGCGACACACCGATGTGAAGGGCCTACCTGTGAGCACTACCCCCGTCAAGGTCGCCGTCACCGGCGCCGCCGGCCAGATCGGCTACAGCCTCCTGTTCCGCATCGCGAGCGGTGCCCTGCTCGGGCCCGACACCCCGGTGGAGCTGCGCCTGCTCGAGATCACCCCGGCGCTCAAGGCGCTCGAGGGTGTCGTCATGGAGCTCGACGACTGCGCCTTCCCGACGCTCGCCGGCGTCCAGATCGGCGACGACGCGACGAAGGTCTTCGACGGCGTCAACCACGCGCTCCTCGTCGGCGCGCGCCCCCGCGGCCCGGGCATGGAGCGCGGTGACCTCCTCGAGGCCAACGGCGGCATCTTCGCCCCGCAGGGCAAGGCGCTCAACGAGGTCGCGGCCGACGACATCAAGGTCACGGTCACCGGCAACCCGGCCAACACCAACGCGCTCATCGCCATGAGCAACGCCCCCGACATCCCCACCGAGCGCTTCTCGGCCCTGACGCGCCTGGACCACAACCGCGCGATCAGCCAGCTCGCCGCCAAGCTCGGCGTGCCGGTCACCGAGATCAAGAAGATGACGATCTGGGGCAACCACTCCGCGACGCAGTACCCCGACCTCTTCCACGCCGAGGTCGGTGGCCGCAACGCCGCCGAGGCCGTGGGCGACCAGGACTGGCTCGCCGGCACGTTCATCCCGACCGTCGCCAAGCGCGGCGCCGCCATCATCGAGGCCCGCGGTGCGAGCTCGGCCGCGTCGGCCGCCTCCGCGACCATCGACCACGCCCGCACCTGGGTGCAGGGCACGGCCGACGGCGACTGGGTCTCGATGGCCGTCCGCTCCGACGGCTCCTACGGCGTGCAGGAGGGACTCATCTCCTCCTTCCCCGTGACCGTCAAGGACGGCGCCTGGAGCATCGTCCAGGGCCTCGACATCGACGACTTCTCGCGCGGCAAGATCGACGCGTCCGTCGCCGAGCTCGCCGAGGAGCGCGACGCCGTCAAGGGTCTCGGCCTCATCTGAGTCGTTTCACGCACGTCGAAGGGCGCCGTCCACCACGAGGTGAGCGGCGTCCTTCTTTGCGTATGCCGTGTGCCCGTGTCAGCGACGCCGGCGCAGTCGCGCGGCGCGCTCCTTGAGTGCATCGGTGAGCGGAGGCGTGTCACTGCGCGGGCGCACGTGCGTGCCGCGGATGCGCCAGTACTTCGCCTCGGCCCACTTCGTCGCCTCACCGGGGTGCTGCGCCCAGACTCGAGCCAGCCGCAACCGGTGGGCGACCTTCTGCCACAGCAGCTTCGGGCCTGACACGTCGCGGTCGTAGACGAGCTCGAGGTCGAACCGCTCGTTGACGACGCGGGGTGACACCCGGGCACCGACCGTCATGTTGAGCAGGTTGCCGCCGTGGATGACCTGCACCCACATCGGCGGCGCACTCACCTCCCGCACGGGACCCCACTGGCGCGCGCGGGCGTGCCGGGCGGCATACACCGTGCTCGGCACCGCGTCGGGTCGGCGCCGCTCCACGAGGGTGAGGAACGGGCTCGAGAGCTGGTCGTAGCGGTAGGTCGCGCCGCTCCGGTCGATCTGGATGCCGCGGGGGAAGTCGACGAAGAGCCCATCGGTCGGGGTGAACTCGCGCTGCACCGACGCCATGAAGTCCCGGGCGATGGCGTCGTCGCTGTCGAGGCGCGTCGTGAGCAGCCACGGCGCCGTGGCTGGGCCCGCCGCCTCGGCCGGTCGCGCCTCGGCGATGGCGCGGCCGAAGATCGACGGGCTCCACTGCTCGTGGGTCCAGATCGGCGTGAAGGTGCCCTGGGCGAGCGTCTCGACATCGGCCCGGAAGTCGTCGGGGCAGCGGTCGTCGAGGAGCACGAGCCACGTGAAGTCGGCCCCCTGCTGGCTGCGCACCGACGACCAGCAGGCGTCGACGAAGAAGCCGAGCCGGTAACGCAGCCAGTCCTCCTGTGGCGGCGCCCCCGGCCTGAACGCCGCGCTGAAGCGGGTCAGCAGGAAGTGCTCGAACGCCTCGGTCCTTGCTGGCCCCTGCGCCGGCACGACGGTCGCCTCAGCGGGAGGTGCGGCCGACGGGGGTGCGGTCGGACACGTCGGCGCGGAGGTTGACGGTCGCCGACGCGAGGAGCACACCGAGACCCAGGGCGAGCAGGATGACGACGTCGAGCGTGCGGGAGCGCACGTTGAGGCCACCGGCCTTGCGCGACGGGCGTGCCACGAGCCGGATCAGCGCCCCGATGAGGAAGGCCGCGGCGACGATGCGCCCGCCCCACCGCACGTCGACGAAGCCGATGACGAGCACGCCGGCGGCAGCGATGCCCGCGACGAGGTACCACCAGCTGAGGACGACGAAGCCGCTACCCCGCCACTGCATCGCGGCCGCTCAGGCGCCGGGCGTGGCCGGCGCGACCGAGGCCTCGGCTGCCTCGACGATGTTGGTGAGCAGCATGGCGCGCGTCATCGGGCCGACCCCGCCGGGGTTGGGGCTGACCCAGCC
Organism: Terrabacter carboxydivorans; assembly: GCF_039532035.1. NCBI lineage: Bacteria > Bacillati > Actinomycetota > Actinomycetes > Micrococcales > Intrasporangiaceae > Terrabacter > Terrabacter carboxydivorans. The sequence continues at coordinate 76,951 of NZ_BAAARE010000016.1, forward strand.
GGCCACCTCGGCGACGTCGAGCGCCACGTCGCCGGCGATCTTGCCGTCGACGCGGCTGACACCGACGTCGAGCACGGCAGCGCCGGGCTTGACCATGTCCTTGGTGACGATGCCGGGCACGCCGGCTGCCGCGATGACGATGTCGGCCTGGCGCACCTCTGCCGCGAGGTCCTTGGTGCCGGTGTGGCACAGCGTCACGGTGGCGTTCTCGCTCTTGCGCGTGAGGATGAGGCCGAGCGGACGGCCCACCGTCAGCCCACGGCCGATGACGACGACCTTGGCGCCGGCGATCGGGACCTCGTGGCGGCGGAGCAGCTCGATGCAGCCCATCGGCGTGCACGGCAGCGGCGCGTGCTTGCCGAGCGCGAGCCAGCCGAGGTTCATCGGGTGCAGCCCGTCGACGTCCTTGGACGGGTCGACGCGCGACAGCAGGGCCATCTCGTCGAGGCCGGTCGGCTGCTGCACGAGGAAGCCTGTGCACGCCGGGTCGGCGTTGAGCTCGTCGATCGCGGCCTCGACCTCGGCCTGCGTGGCCGTGGCCGGCAGGTCGCGGCGCAGGCTCGTGATGCCGAGCTCGGCGCAGTCCTTGTGCTTGGCGTTGACGTACCAGTGGCTGCCCGGGTCGTCCCCGACGAGGACGGTGCCGAGACCCGGCACGACCCCCTGCTCGCGCAGGCGGGCGACCCGCTGGGTCAGCTCCACCTTGATCGCCTTGAGGGTGGCCTTGCCGTCGAGGATCTGTGCCGTCACGGTGGACATCCTGCCACCCCGGCCCGGACCTCCGGGAACTCCGTCGCCGCACCGCCCCCGGCTGGTTCAATGGCTCGACGTTCGTCGACGCGAAGGAGCACGCGCCCATGACCCGCACACCGAGCCTCGCCCTCCAGGCGGCACGAGGCGACCGGACGGCACGGCGCGCGCTCGCGCAGCGGGCACTCGAGCCGGTCGGGCTGCGCGTCGAGCCGCTCTACCACTCCCTCGACGCGCACCGGTCGCGGCTCATCGCCCAGCTCGGGGTGGCCCGCATCGTCGACGTCGGCGCGAACGTCGGCCAGTACGCCACGCACGTGCGCTCCCTGGGCTACGCGGGTCAGATCGTCAGCTTCGAGCCCAACCCGGCCGCCTCCGACGAGCTGAAGCGTCGCGCCGCCGCGGACGACCGGTGGACCGTCGAGACCTGTGCCCTGGGCCCCGCCGCGGGCGACGCCAGGCTGCGGATCACCGTCGACGGGCTCAGCACCTCGCTCCTGCAGCCCGACGGCGGCGCCGACTACACCTTCATGGCCGAGGACACCGAGCAGCAGGTGGTCACCCCGGTCAGGACGCTCGACTCCTTCGCCCTCGCCGACGACGGAGTGCCCACGCTCGTCAAGCTCGACGTCCAGGGCTACGAGGGCGCCGTGCTCGACGGCGGCCCCGAGACGCTCGCCCGCGCGGTGGCCGTCGAGGCGGAGCTGAGCCTGATCCCGCTCTACACCGGCCAGATCCTCATCGAGGACATGCTGGCCCGGCTGCGCGCGAGCGGCTTCACCCCCGTGACCCTGACCCGCGGCTTCACCGACCCCGAGACCCACGAGATCGTCCAGATGGACGGGTTGTGGGTCCGGCGCTCCCCCGCGCAGGCCGGGACCGCCGGCTGACCCACGCCGCCGGGACCCTGACGGGGACCGAGGCGTCGCGGGCCGCCGGCAGGGCTCAGGTCACTTCAGGTCGCCGAGCGGGACCTTCGGGTCGGTGAGACGCTCGCGGTCCACGACCGTGCGGTCGCGCACCAGCCGCTGCACGTCGTCGATGGTGTCCCAGACGTTGACGTGCATGCCGGCCAGCACACGCACGCCGTCGCCCTCGGGCACGACCCAGAAGGCCATGAACTCGTTGCTCGACGGCTCGCCGCGCAGCAGCACCTCCGCGTCGCTCCCGCGAGGGACGTAGCCGGCGTACTCCAGCCCGATGTCGTACTGGTCCGAGAAGAAGAACGGGATCGGGTCGTAGGTGACGTCCTGGCCCGTCATCGAGCGGCCGGCCGCGAGACCACCGTCGTTGGCGTTGGCCCAGTGCTCGACCCGGACGTGGGTGTCGAGCGTGGTGCTGCGCCAGCTCGCCACGTCACCGGCGGCCCACACACCCTCGGCGGAGGTGCGCAGCGCCTCGTCGGTGGTGATGCCGTTGGCCGTGTCGATGCCGGCGCCCTCGGCGAGACCGGTGTTCGGGGTGATGCCGACGCCCACGACGACCGCGTCGGCCGGCAGGGTGTCGCCGGACTTGGTGACGACGCCGGTCACCGACGTCTCGCCCTCGATGCGCTCGACGCCCTCGCCGAACCGAAACTCGACGCCGTGGCCGCGGTGCAGCTCGGCGAACCAGCCGCCGACCTTTTCGCCCATGACCCCGAGCAGCGGGGCTGCCTGCGGCTCGATGACGGTGACGTCGCAACCGGCGTCGCGCGCCGCCGCCGCGACCTCGAGACCGATCCACCCGGCGCCGACGACGACGATGCGGGCGCCGCCCTTGAAGCGCGCCTTGAGCGCCTCGGACTCCTGCATCTCGCGGAGGTAGAGCACTCCGTCGAGGTCGGCGCCCGGCACGTCGAGGGCCCGCGCCGACGAACCGGTGGCGATGAGCAGCTTGTCGTAGGAGAGGGTCTGGCCGTCGGCCAAGGTCAGCGCGTGCTGCTCGGCGTCGAGGGACGTGGCCGGCGTGCCGAGGCGCAGGTCGACCTTCTGGTCGGAGTACCAGTCGCGGTCGTGGGTGAAGGCGGTCTCCACCTCGTCCTCTCCCTTGAGCACCGCCTTGGACAGCGGCGGCCGCTCGTAGGGCAGCCGGTCCTCCTCTGCGACGAGGACGATCGCGCCCTCCGTGTCGCTCTCGCGGATGCCCTCGACGGCCTTGGCCGCCGCCAGACCCCCGCCGACGATGACGTATGCCGTGCGCCCCTGCTGCCCGTCCGTGTCAGTGCTCATGTGCACACCTTCACACGCGAGCCCGTGCCCGTCGAGACCCGCCGCGCCCACTCACTCGAGTGGGTGCGGCGGGTTGCGACGGTGGTTCCCCGGAGGGTCAGGAGGTCCAGGCGCGCCAGAGGGCGGCATACTCCCCGTCGCGGACGACGAGCTCGTCGTGGCTCCCGAGCTCGGCGACCTGGCCGTCGATGACGACCGCGATGCGGTCGGCGTCGTGCGCCGTGTGCAGCCGGTGCGCGATCGCCACGACGGTGCGGCCCGTGAGCAGGGCGTTCATCGAGCCCTCGAGGTGACGGGCCGTGCGCGGGTCGATGAGGGAGGTCGCCTCGTCGAGGACGATCGTGTGCGGGTCGGCGAGGATGAGCCGGGCGAGCGCGATCTGCTGGGCGCGGCCCGGCGTCAGCACCTGGTGCCCCGAACCCAGCTTGGTGTCGAGCCCGTCGGGCAGGCGCTCGACCCAGTCGAGCGCGTCGACGGCCCGGAGCGCCTCGCGGACCTGCTCGTCCGAGGAACCCTCGCGTGCGAGCACGACGTTGTCGCGCACCGACCCGATGAATACGTGGTGCTCCTGCGTCACGAGGGCGACCTCGGTGCGCAGCGCGTCGAGGGGCAGGGACGTCAGCTCGACGCCGCCGACGGTCACCGACCCGGTGCGAGGACCGTGGATGCCCGAGAGCAGGCGGCCCAGGGTGGACTTGCCCGAGCCGCTCGGACCAACGATGGCGAGACGCTCGCCGGTGCTGAGGTCGACGTCGATCCCGTGCAGCACGTCGTGGCCTGCGCGGTAGGCATAGCGCAGGTCGGTGCCGACGAGCTCGGGCCCGGTCGGGCGGTCGTCGGCGGACTCGCGGTCGGGCGGGACGGTCGCGATGCCGAGCAGACGTGTCGTCGAGGCGATGCCGACCTGCACGCGGTCGACCGTGTGCACGAGCATGTCGAACGGGCCCCAGAGCGCCTCGGTGTAGAGGATCGCGGTGGTGATCTGTCCGAGCGTGGCCCAGCCCTCGGCATACCCGATGGCCCCGAGCAGGAGCACGAGCACGCGCGGGAGGCTGAAGGCGACGTCCATGACGACGAAGAGCAGGTTGCGCAGCGTCATCGTGTAGCGCTCGGCCTGCCCCGAGACCTCGATGTCCTCGTCGCCGCGGCGCAGCCGGTGCCCCGAAAGACCGAGCGCCTCGACGGTGCGCGCGCCCTCGACCGTCTCGGTGAGCGCGGTGTTGATGCGGGAGTAGGTGCCGCCCTCCGTGAGGTAGCCCTTAGGTGCCCGTGCGAGGTAGCGGCGGACCTGGAACAGCGCGAGCGACATGAGCACGATCGACGGGATCGACAGCAGCGCCGAGTTGCTCACCATGGCGACGAGCGTCAGGACGACCGTGATGCTGGCGACGATCGCCTCGGGAAGGGCCCAGCGCACGCTCTCGCTCATCGTGCCGACGTCACGGGTGACGCGCGTGACGAGGTCTCCGGAGCTCGCGCTCTCGACCCGGGACAGCGGCAGGCGCAGGATCGCCCGGACGATGTACTCGCGGGCCGTGGCGAGCACGCTCTGGCCCAGCACCGTCGACGAGAACTTAGCCGCGAGCGTGAAGGTGCTCTGGACGACGACGAGGCCGGCGACGAGGAGCGCCGCAGAGTTGGCGCCGGCGAGCGCAGCGTCGACGCGGCCCGCCTGGACGTCGGCGACGGTCGAGTCGACGAGCTCGCCGAGCAGGCGCGGGACGAGCAAGCCGGCGGTCGCGGCCAGCGCGTTGGCGACGATGACGGCGACAACGAGCATCCGCTCCTGCGACAGGAGGCCGCCGAGGAAGCGGACGACCCGACGGTTGTCGGCGATGGGCAGGCCGGTGCGGGCGTTCATCGTGTCGGCGACGAACTCCTGCGCCCGGCGCTCACGGAGCAGGTGACGACGGCGGAGGGCGGCGATGCGCTCGACGACCGACGCGGTCTCGGGCGGGTGCAGCTCCTCCGGCACCGCGGGGGCGGTCGTGGCGGCGTCCCACGTGCGCGCCGACTCGGCGGCCAGCTCCTCGGGCAGCGGCGAGACCCAGCCCGGGGAGGTCGACGGCGTGGGGTGGCCTGCTCCGGCGCCGGTCGTCTCGACCGTGCTGTCGGCGCGGCTCATGAGGACTCCTCCGAGGGGTGCGAGAGGGCGGACGGGTCGGCGTCGCCGCCGCGGACCACCACCGAGCGGTAGGCCGCCGAGTCCCTCAGCAGGTCGGCGTGGCGCCCGCGGGCGCTGGCCACCCCCGACTCGAGCAGGATGACCTCGTCCGCGTGGTGGAGCAGCAGCGGCGAGGCGGTCATGACGACCGTCGTGCGGCCGCTGCGGTGCTCGCCGAGGCGGGCGGCGATGCGGGCCTCGGTGTGGGCGTCGACGGCCGAGGTGGGCTCGACCAGGACGAGGATGTCGGAGTCGGCGGCCAGGGCGCGCATGAGCACGAGCCGCTGGCGCTGGCCACCGGAGAGTCCCCGACCGCGCTCCTCCAGCTCGCCCTGCCAGCCACCGGGCAGCGCGTCGAAGACGTCGTCGGCTGCCGCGGTGTGGAGGGCGCGCTCGGCCTGCTCGCGGGTCAGCCGGCCGAGCGGGTCGACGGCGGAGCGCAGCGTCCCGGCGAACACCTGCGGCGAGGTGTCACTGACGAGGATGTGACGACGCACGTCCTCGAGCTCGACCCGGGAGAGGTCGACCCCGCCGACGGTGACGCCCCACGGCTGCCGGGCACGCTCCTCGTCGCGGCGCGCCTGCTCCTCACGGGCCAGCGCGCGGGCGGAGCGCTCACGTCGCGCCGCCCGGCCCTTGAGGTCCTCGGGGATCTCGTCGCTGACGAGCGCCCCCTCCTCGCTGGGCAGGTAGCGGCCGAGCCGGTCGGCGAGCGCGGCCGAGTCGTCGGGCACGGCCGAGACGACCATGGTCAGGACGCCGGGGCGGATGCTCGCCCCGGACTCGGCGTCGACGATGACGGCGGCGGTGTCGAGCGTTGCCGGCTCGTCCGGGTGCACCCACGGCGGTCGCTGCGAGAAGACGGCGATCGCCTTGCGCGCAGAGACCACCGAGCGGGTCCACTTCTGGGCGAACTCCACGAAGGTGCGCATCGGCTGGATGAGGAAGAGGCCGTAGCCGAGGAAGCTGACGAGCTGCCCGACCGAGAGCCGGCCCTGGGCGACCTCGCGCGTGCCGAGCCACATCAGGGCCACGACGAACCCGCCGGAGAGCAGCACCCCGACCGACTCGACGGCGGCGAGCCACCGCCCCGCCGAGACGCCCGACTGGCGGACGCGCTGAGACTGCGCGGCGTAGTTGCCGCCGAACGTCTCCTCGCCGCCGATGCCTCGCAGGATGCGCAGGCCGCCCACGATGTCGGTCGCCATCGACGTCAGCTCCGAGTTGCGCGAGCGCTCGACGCCCTGCCAGCGCTGCATCGGCCGGAGCAGCGGCGTGCCGAGCAGGACGAGCAGCGGCGCCGACACGAGGACGAGCACCCCCATGCGCACCGAGGTGCTGAGCACGATCGCAGCCACGACGAGGTAGGCGGCCAGCTGCGAGAGCGCCCGCGTCGTGATCTCCATGAGCGCGCCGAACTGGTCGCCGTCGCTGCCCGAGACGGAGAGCACCTCGCCGGTCGGGGTGCGCCGGGTCAGGACGTGACCGAGCTGGAGCGCCTTGCGCGTGACGAGCTTGGTCGTGCCGTAGAGGGCGATGAGCCACTCGCGCACGATGACGGTGTGGAAGGCGATGCCGCTCGCCGCGCCGAACACCGTGACCGCCGCCAGGGCGAGCACCCAGCGCGTGGTCGCCGCCGAGTCGCCGGCGACGATGCCGGTGTCGATGGCGCGCCCGACCATCCAGGGCCCCACGGTCTGGGGCACCATCCAGATGAGCGCCACGAGCAGGCCGACCCAGAACAGGCCACCGTTCTGCCGCACCATCCACCAGAGGAAGGCCCGCGGCGAGCGGGTGTCGGGCGCGTCGGCGCCGCGGTCGGTGTAGGCCCGGGTCTCGGGCGGAAAGTCTCGCATGGCCTGTCCACCCTAGGTGGGTGCACCGACACGTCCCCACCCATTTTCCGGCGGTTCGCCCGGGGCGTACGGGCGCCCACGACGGGCCTCGAGACGCCTCCGACCTAGGCCGAGGCCACCGGTCCTCCGGTGCCGGTGCGCGTGCTCGGCGAGGCACCGATCGCGGCGAGGTTGCCGCGAGCGGGGTGCGCGCGCCCCATCGGCCCGTCGGCCATCGCGCGAAAGAGGTTGGTCGTCACCGTCCGGGCGAAGGTGGCGGCCCGCCCGTCGATGCGCGGCCTCGCGTGAGCACCGCGTAGTCCGGCCGTCCACGCCAGCGTCCCCACCGACAGGACCCCGGCGCCACCGGGAGCGGAGTAGTAGGTGAGGTCCGAGTGGGTGTCGGGCTTGCCGGCCTGGGGCACGGGCGAGTGCGCCACGACCTGCAGGTTGGTCGGGGTTCCGGCCACCGGGTAGGCGCGGTCGATCTCGGTGGCGACGAGGCCGGCATACGTGTCACCGCGGGCCGCGCCCGTGCCGGCGAGCAGGAAGAAGTCGGCGTCGTGGACGACGAGGTCGGCCTCGGCGGGGAACGCCTCGTAGAGCATGCCGGTCAGGGAGTTCTCGGGGTCGGGGTGCGGGGACTGCCGCCACTGCGCCGTGGTCTCGGCGCTGCCCTGCTGCGGGTCGGCCGTCGCGGACTTGTAGCAGGTGAGGAGCCGGCCGTCGCCGGAGAAGCGGGCGCGCCAGTAGACGGCGTTGGCGCCGAGGAAGCCGAGGTTCACCCCGGCGTCCCTCGCCGCCTCGACGTGCCGGCGCATGGGCAGCGTCCAGTACTCGTCGTGCCCGGGAGAGACCACGCCGCGGGCGCCGGCGAGCAGGTCCGGCTCGTGGTGCAGGTCCCACGAGGTGACGTAGGCGAGGTCGAGGTCGAGGCTCTCGGCCACGAGGACCACGCCCTGCTCGTAGGCGAGGACGAGCGGCGCGCCGTTGCGGTCGTAGGGGCGCTCGAACGACACGGCCGCGGCCCGCGTCGCGAAGCTCTGGTCAGGCCCCTTGTAGAGGGAGTGGCCGCCCCACTGGTTGTAGGCCTGGTGCGTGGCGACGGCCGAGACGAGCACGAGCCGGCCTGCCGTAGCGCGGGACCGGACGACCATCGGCACGTACCTCGCCCGGCCCCCCGCCTGCAGCCGCAGCAGGTAGCTGCCCTCGGGCCACCCCGTCGTCGGGACGCGGAGCGACTCGGGCCAGCTGCACCGCACCGTGTGCAGGGCGTCCGTGGTCGGGCTCGGCCGCTTGGTGGCGGCGACGGGGTCCGAGGCCCAGACCTCACGCGCCCCGGCACCGGCGTAGTGACCGAGCCGGTAGGCCCGGACCGTCACCGGGCCGAGGGCCGAGCTGAGGTGCAGCCCGAAGGAGTCGCCGGGCAGCACGCTCACCGTGTCGGTGTAGCCCGCCAGCTCGGTCTCCGAGGCGAGGTGTGCCTGGTCGATGCGCCACGCGGTCGTGCCGGGTCGGGCGTTCTCGGCGCGCACCCAGCCGGGGCCTCCGGAGATCGTCCCCGTCCGGGAGGGCGTCGTGCCCGCCGTGGTCGTCGCGTCGCCGGACGGCGAGGGGCTGGCCGTCCCCACTCCTGCAGTGGCGGACGGCGACGGGCTGCCGCTGGTGCAGGCTCCGAGCGCCAGGGCTCCCGCCCCGGCCAGGACCGTGCGCCGTGACGGCCCGTGGGGCCCCTGCGGCCCGCTCGTCTCCCCCATGACCCGAGAGCCTAGGAGGACTGTCTGAGCGAAAGCCGCAGGGACCGACGGGTCAGCGCGCCTGCCCGGAGCCGTTCTCGTCGGTCCGCGCGGCCAGTGCCGACAGAGCCTGGGTGAAGCACTCCGCCGGCGGCGTCACGAGCCCCGCGCCGACCTGGCCCGTGCCCGCGACGCGCCCCGCCATCCCGGTGTTGATCTGGGGCAGGATGCCGGTCCGCGCCACCGCCGTGACGTCGATGCCGGTCGGCGTCCCACGGAACTCGAGGATCGGGACCTGGTATGCCGTGTGCTCCCCCACCGTGATCTCGTACATCGTCTGCGTGGCCCGGAGCGCGAACGGCACGTCGCCGCCGACGAACTTCACGATCGCCGGTGCGGCCGCCATGGCGAAGCCGCCGATGCCGGCCGTCTCGGTGATCGCCGAGTCGCCGATGTCGGGGTTCGCGTCCTCGGGACCGTAGGAGCCGAGGAAGAGCCCCTCCGGCGTGTTGGCCGGCCCGGTGAACCAGGCGTCGCCCGTGCCCGACACGCGGATGCCGAAGTCGGTGCCGTTGCGAGCCATGGTCGTCACAACCGAGGAGCCCGGGATGCCATGGGCGGCAAGGGTGCTCAGCTTGCAGGCCGGCATTCCGAGGTTGAGGAAGAAGTGCTCGTTCGCGCCGGAGAAGCGCACCGCCTCGGCGATGTCGGTGGACGACGCGTCGGCCGTGATCATCGTCGGCAGCAGCTCGCGCAGCAGCATGAGCGAGCCGGCCCGGTTGCGGTTGTGGCCCTCGTCGCCCATCTGGAGCATCTGGGCGATGACCGCCTTGATGTCGATCGAGCCCTGCTGCTCGACCCGGGCGCGCACGGCCTGCTGGAGGATCGGCCCGAGCACGGTGTTCATCCACCGCAGCCGGTCGATGACCTCGGGACCGTAGGCGCCGTAGCGCAGCACCTTGCCGAGCCCCTCGTTGAGCGAGCACCACGACGTGTTGTCGTGGACCTCGTCGCGCAGCTCGTAGACCCACATCGAGGGGCTGATGACCCCGGCCATCGGACCGACGGCGTCGCGGTGGTGGCACGGCTCGAGGGTGATCCCGTCGCCCTTCTCGAGCTTCGCCTCGGCCTCCTCCGCCGTGTCGGCGAGACCCTCGAAGAGCATGGCGCCGATGAGCGCGCCCTTGAGCGGCCCTGAGGCACGGGAGAACTCGATGGGCGGGCCGGCGTGCAGGAAGGTGCCGCGCTCCAGACCGAGCGCCTCGTGGGCCGGGCGCACGTCGACGAGGTCGGCGCCGGCCGCCGTCATCCGACGCAGTGCCTCCGCGTTGGCGGCGTCGCGGCGGGAGTCGGCGAGCACCCGACCGAGGTCACCCGCAGTGCCTGCCATCGGGGGCTGCCACGCGGCCTCGGTGACCGAGACGGCCTGCGCGCGAAGGGCGTCCGAGAAGAGCGAGACCCCAGCCGCAGCGACTGAGACGTCGCGCGTGAGCAGCCCGTGGAGCGGCTCGCTGCCGGTGTCCGCGTGGCCCTGCCCGCTCGCGTGTGCCGTGTCGACCGTCGGGTGCGCAGGGGCGTTCACGTCGTGGCCGAGCAGGAGGAGTGCCTCGCGCGTGGCCGCGGCGTTGGACAGCCCGACGAGGGCGCCGGCCTGGACGAGCCGTGCGGCACTGGCCTCGAGGCCCTGGGGGTCGCCCTCCGAGCCGGTCAGTGACACGACGACGTCGAGGTGGCGACCGTCTGCGGCCGCAGTCGCGCGGGCCGCGCTGATCGCGTCGGCGAGCTCGGGGGCCGGGTCGGCGTGCGCGCCGTGGCCGAGCACGAGGTCGAGCAGCAGCACGCCACAGGTCGGGTCGGCGGCCTCCGCCGCGATGCGCTCGAGCCGCAGGGACGGGTCGATCATCGGGTGGGCGCGGCCCTGGGTCAGGGCGTCGTCACCGAAGTCGATGACGACGTGCCCGGGGTCACGCAGGTCGGCACCGAGAGCGAGCTCGGGCCGCAGCGGGATGTTGGACCTGATGTCACCGAGCACCTCGCGCGCGACGAGCATCGCCTCGTCGGCAAGCGTCCCGCCGCAGAAGAGGCCACGCAGCGAGCCGCCCTGCGCCGCAGGGTCCCCCGCGGTCGGGGCAGCCGCCGACGCCGCGGAGTCGGAGTCCGCGGGGCCCCACAAGCGCCACTGCTCGGGCACGTCGTGTCCGGTGCCTGCGAGGACGGACTCGACAGCAGCCGTGAGGTCGGGGCGACCCGCCCCGAGTGTCGCCCAGTGGACCGGCTTGCGCAGCGACGCGGCATACGACTCGAGGTCGGCAAGCACCTCCGGGGCCGGGGGCTTGGACACGACGACGACCGACGTCGTCTCCGGGTCGGCGGCGAGGGCGGCGAGCGCCTGCCTGGTCGAGCGGGCGGCGACGGCGGACGACAGGTCCCGGCCACCGACGCCGAGGCAGTGGCTGATGCCGACGCCGGCGGCGTCGAGCAGGCACATGACCTGCTGCGCACCCGTGCCCGACGCGGCGACGAGACCTACGGACCCCGGCCGGACGACGTTGGCGAAGCCGAGCGCCACACCGCCGACGACGGCGGTGCCGCAGTCCGGGCCCATGACGAGCACGTCCGCCGCGGCGGCGGCGTCCTTGAGCCGGACCTCGTCCTCGACCGGGACGTTGTCGGAGAAGACCATGACCGACACCCCGGCCCGCACGGCGTCGAGCGCCTCGGTCACAGCGTGCTCGCCGGGCACCGACACGAGCGCCAGGTCCGCGCCCGAGAGGCGGATCGCGCCGCCCAGGGTCCGGGCGGCAGGCGCCTCGCCCAGACCGCCGGAACCGCCGGCAGCAGAACGGTTCTGGCTGAGCGCCGCTTCCAGCGCCGCCTGTCCCGCCGCGATGCCGGCCTCGTCGCCACGGATCGCGACCACGAGGTCGTTGGGCGCCGACGGCGGCACCTCGAAGCCCATCCCGCGGATGACCTCGAGATTCAGCTCCGTCGCCATCGCCACCTGGGCGGCCTCGACGCCGGGGGCGGCGGCGACGGTGCGCGAGACCTGCATCAGGGTCACGGAGTCGAGGTAGGCACCGGTTCTCAGCTCGACGTGGTCAGCCACGGTGGGCTCCTTCGTGGGGTTGTGGTCGGGGTTGCGGTCGGGGTTGCGTTGGGGGGTTGCGGACGTGGTCGTCGTCGGGTCGCGGTCGCGCGGTCGACAGGTGGGCGTCAGCGGCACGCAGCGCGCCGCTGACGCCGGACAGCAGGTCGCGGCCGGAGGAGTGCCCGATGGCGAGCACCCGGTCCACGAGACGCAGGATCGTCCCGTCCGGCGGGTCGACCGGCCGGACCGAACCGGCCGAACCGCCCGGAAAGCCGGCTTCCGGCTCCTCGTGCCGGTTGGTCGACCCGGCCCCGGCGACGAGGGTGACGAGGCGCGCGACGTCCGGGACGGCATACCCCGTCCCGGCGGCGACGAGAAGGGCGGCCGACAGGCTCGTCGTCGACGGCAGCACGCCGCGCACGGCGGTGCGCACCGACGACAGGGCAGCGCGCGACTCGGCCAGGTCGACGGCGGCGAGGGTGAGCAGCACGCCGCAGAGCGCGTCGTCACCGCTGGGCGTCAGGCCGCGCCCAACGCCGACGAGGCCGCGGACGCCCTGGTCGACGGCGCGGCCCGCGAGCGCCGCGGCCGTCAGGTCGTGGGCCAGCTCGCCGAGGACCCCGGGCTCCGGGAGGGCGTCGTCACCGTGGGAGCCGCGCGGCGCCGGACGCACCCGCGCCGGTCGCTGCAGGCGAGCGGCGACGACGTCGGCCCGCGGGAGGTGCACCCGCCCCTCCCCCACGACGACGTGGTCACCTGCCTCGACGCCCCAGCGGACGTCGGTCGACGGCCGGGCGAGACGGATCCCGATGGGCAGCGCGACGGCGTCGGAGGCGAGCACCGCGAGCACCCGCTCGTGCGCGCCGAGCTCGAGGTAGAGGCACGTCGGGAAGGCCGCGAGCACCCGGCGGCGGCGGGGCTCACCCGCCACCTCGGCGGCGACGAGCGGCGACACGGCGCCGGGCAGCAGCGTCACGTCGAGACCCTCGCCCATCCGCACCTCCGCCGGCTCGGCACGCCCACCCGCCCGCAGACGCGGACCGTTGCGGTGACGCTATCGACGCTGGGTATGGTGCGCTCATGGTGAAAGTTGCCAACGATCCGCCTCTGCCCGAGGGTGACTTGCCAGCCGCGGGGCGGCTCGGCGACCCCGAGCCCGAGGTGTCCGGCATCTCCCTGCGGCTCATCGCGGGTCTCGCCGCCACCGCCCACGGCGTCGTCCGCGCGGAGGCCCGGCGCCTCGACGTCAGCGTCGACAGCACGACCCAGCTCCGGTCGGCGGTCCGCGACGCCGGCGGCGGTGCACGGCTGACCCACCGGCTCGTCCTCGCCGACGCGGCGGCCCTCGCGGACCAGGACGGCGACCGCGCCACCCTCGGCGAGGTCGTCGCGGCCCTCGATGCAGCCGGGGCGGCCGGGCTCGTCGTGTCGGGGCTCAGCGGCACAGCGCTGGCGGCCCTCGTCGAGGCGGCCGAGTCGACCGGGCTCCCGCTCATCGACGTGCCCCTCGACCACATCGCCACCTTCACCACCGAGGTGCTGAGCGCGATCCTCGAGCACCAGACGGCGATCCTGCGCCGCCTCGAGGACGCCGACCGGGCCCTCGTGCAGATCGTCCTCGCCGGCGGCTCCCTCGACGACCTCTGCGAGCAGGTCGTCGGCTTCCTCGACGGCGCGGCCATGGTGACGACGACCGACGGCCGCGTCATCGCCCGCGCCGGGTCGCAGCGCGAGCTCGAGCACGCCCTGTCGCTCGAGTGCTTCGACCGCACCGGCCGCCTGCTCACCGAGGCCGAGCCGATGGGCCCGCGCCCCGACGGGCCGACCGCCAACCGGTCCGCCGTGCGCATCGTCGCCGGCCACCTCGACCACGGCGTGCTCATGGCCTTCTGCAGCCACCGGCACCTGACGGTCGACGACGTGCGCCTGCTCGAGCGTGCGGCCACGGTCGCCGCCCTCGCCATCACCAAGGACCAGGCCGTCTCGGCGGTGGAGAGCAAGTACCGCGCCGAGTTCCTCCGCGACGCCCTCGCCGGACGCGCTGGGTCCCCCGTCGACGCGGTCGCCCACGCGAGCTCGCTCGGCTGGGACATCGACCGCCCCATGGTCGTCGTCGTCGCCGAGACCGACGAGGACGACGACCGCTCCACCCGCGACGCCGACGAGGTGCGCTTCCTCCAGCAGCGCTTCGCCCGCGCCTGGACCCACGCTGTCGCGGTGCGCGACGCCCGTTCTCCCGTCATGGGATTCAGCCGCGAGGTCGTCGCGCTCATCGGCGTCCCTGCCGAGGCCGAGACCGAGCAGGTCATGCGGATCGTCGGCGAGTACGTCCGGGTCGTGCGTGGCGACGGCGGCGGCGGCCGGCGGTCGTTCTCGGCCGGGGTCTCGCGGCCGATCTCCTCCCCAGCCGGCCTCCCGCACGCCTACGACGAGGCCCTCTCGGCCGTCACGGTCGGGCGCCAGATGCACGGCGACGGCGCCCTGACCCACGTCGACGGGCTCGGCATCTACCGCCTGCTGGCCCTGATCCCCGACGGCGCCGACCTGCGCCGGTTCGTCCACGAGTCGCTGCGCGAGCTCGCCACCGACGACTCGCCCGAGTACGCCGGGCTGCGCCAGACCCTCAGCATCCTCATCGACACGAACATGAACGTCGCCGAGACCGCGCGCCTGCTCTTCTTCCACTACAACACGCTGCGCTACCGCATCGGCAAGCTCGAGAAGATCCTCGGGCCCTTCACGACCGACGCCGACCTGCGCCTGACGCTCGCCCTCGCACTCAAGATCCACCAGATGCGCGGCATCTGACCCAGCCCCCACGCGAGGGCCACGTATGCCGTGTCGCGGCCGTGGAACATCGCACGCCTTCCCGGGGTCGTGACCTTCCACAGGGCCCGCCCCTGTGGAAGGTCCACCCGGGCATGTCCCTGACCCGGCGACGATACGACGATGGACGCTTTGCTTCGGGCCCGGGCCGCCGGTCAGTCCGGCCTCCTCAGCCGTGCCCAGGCCCTGGCGGGAGGCCTCAGCCCCAAGGCGGTCCAATGGCGACTCGGCAGAGGTCAGTGGCAGGTCGTGCATCCGGGTGTCTACCAGACGATGCCGGGCCGCGATGGTTGGGAGACACGTGCGGTGGCCGCCCTGCTCCACGCCGGGGACGGCTCGGCCCTGTGCCACAGCAGTGCCGCTTACGCCTGGGGCCTGCTCCGACAGGCTCCCGACCCGATTCGTGTCGTCGTACCAGCCGAGCGGCGCGTGCGACCCGCGACCGGTGTCGTCGTCACCCGCAGTCGTCATGCCTCCGAGCGGATCGATGCCGCCGCCTGGCCGCACCGCTTGACGGTCGAGCACACGGTGCTCGACCTCGGCACGGCGGCCGGTACGGACCGCACCATGTCTCTCGCCGCCAAGGCCGTCGAGCTCGGGCTGACAACTCCCGAACAGCTCCGGGGCACCGTGCTGCTGCGGCCACGCCAGCGTGACCGGAGCCTGCTCCTCGAGGTCCTCACCGACGTCGCGGATGGGTGCGAGAGCCCCGCCGAACGTCGCTACGTCCGGGACGTCGAACGGGCCCACGGTCTACCTCGCGGGCGCCGGCAGACGCCCTACGGACGGGCCGGCCGGCGTGATGTCGAGTACCAGTGGGGCGTGGTCGTGGAGGTCGACGGAAGACTGGCCACTCGGCGTGGGCCGACGTCCAGCGTGACGGCCGCCGTGACCGGCGCACCCTGGGTTCCGGGCGGGTGACGGTCCGGTGCTACTGGACCGACCTCCTGCCGACCGCGTGCGCCCTCGCCGGCGAGGTGTCCCAGGTGCTGCGCGACCGCGGCTGGGCCGGTCGTCCACGCCGCTGCGGCCCGGAGTGCACGCTTGCTGCCGGGTCGACGTGGAACTTCACACCCCCGTGACGGGGTGCGAACATCCACGACGGCCGCTGAACGGCCACTCCGCCCCGGGCACACGGCATACGTCATCTCCTGCCAGTGGGCCTCCGGCGGCGTGTATCAACGTTTGACGAACGCAATCCCCTGAGGGGGTAGTAGTTTTCGGCCATCCCGGAGTGGGACGTGACCCACATCACCGCATGGGGCAACCATAGGAGTCGGAATGGCTTTGGGCTTGGGCTGGAAACTGCACGGGGACGGCAAGACGATGGGCCCCGACGACGTCGTCGCCCCTGACGAACGACTGTCGTGGGGCAAGACGATCGGCCTCGGAGCGCAGCACGTCGTCGCGATGTTCGGTGCGACGTTCGTCTTCCCGCTGATCATGGGCCTCAACGCCCAGCTCGCGATCATGATGAGCGGCATCGCCACGATCTGCTTCCTGCTGATCGTGAACGGCAAGGTCCCCAGCTACCTCGGCACGTCGGCGAGCTTCGTCGGTGCCGTCGCGGCCATCCGCGCCCAGGGTGGCACGTCCCAGCAGGTGACCGGTGCGATCCTCGTCGCCGGCGTCGTGCTCGCGCTCGTCGGTGTGGCGATCCACTTCCTCGGCTCGTCGGTGCTGCACAAGGTGCTGCCGCCGGTCGTGACGGGCGCGGTCGTCATGCTCATCGGCTTCAACCTCGCGCCGGTCGTGGCCAGCATCTACTGGCCCCAGGACCAGTGGGTGGCGCTACTCGTCATGACGTTCACCATCATCTGTGCCGTCGCCTTCAAGGGCTTCGTCAGCCGCATCGCGGTCTTCCTCGCGCTGGTCTTCGGCTACATCATCTCGTGGCTCTTCGACAAGATGTTCGGCCAGATCACCTCGTTCGACGCGGGCGCCGGCAAGATCACGACGCACTTCCGCACGAACTTCGACAACCTCGCCGCCCAGCCCTGGTTCGGCCTCCCGCCGTCGACGGGCACGCCCGGTCCTGACGGCAAGGCCATGGTCGGCATCCACGCCCCGTCGTTCTCCATCGCGGCGATCCTGCTCGTGCTCCCGGCCGTCATCGCGCTGATCGCCGAGAACACCGGCCACGTCAAGGCAGTCGCCGAGATGACCAAGACGAACCTCGACCCCTACATGGGCCGCGCCATCGCCGCCGACGGCATCGGCACCGTCATCGCCAGCTCCGTCGGTGGCTCGCCCACGACGACGTATGCCGAGAACATCGGCGTCATGGCGGCCACCCGTGTCTACTCGACGGCGGCCTACTACGTCGCCGCGGTGGTCGCGATCATCTTCGGCCTCTCGCCGAAGTTCGGCGCCCTCGTCGCCTCGGTGCCCGGCGGCGTCCTCGGCGGCATCACGGTCGTGCTCTACGGCATGATCGGCCTGCTCGGCGCGAAGATCTGGAAGGAGAACGGGGTCGACTTCGGCAACCCGATCAACCTCGTCCCGGTCGCGGCGGGCATCGTCATCGGCATCGGCAACGTGTCGCTCGTCTTCAGCTCGGACTTCTCGCTCGGCGGCATCGCCCTCGGCACGATCGTGGCCGTCGTGGCCTTCCACGTCGCCCGTGCCCTGGCTCCGGCCGACCTGCGTGAACGCGCCGACGCCGCACGAGGCACGATGATCTCGCTGGGTGAACGGGAAGGGGACTACGGCGACGCCGACGGCATCGACGACCTCTACCAGGACCAGCCGGGCGGACCGGACCTGCGCCGCCGCTGAACCAGCACACCTGAGCACCGGCCCGTGGGCCTCCGATCTCGGATCGGGGGCCCACGGTCGTTCACGGCATAAGTTGCCAAAAGCCCACGTGCAGCGATGCACAACGATCACTAGTCCCCACCCGGGGTCGGAAGGCAGGATCGGTTCGGTGAAGCCCGCCCCCTTCGAGCACCACGCACCGCTCACCGTCGAGCAGGCCGTCGCCGTCCTCACCGAGGTCGGACACGACGGCAAGGTCCTCGCCGGCGGTCAGAGCCTCATCCCGATCCTCAACATGCGCCTGGCCTCGCC
Source organism: Terrabacter carboxydivorans (assembly GCF_039532035.1). Lineage (NCBI taxonomy): Bacteria > Bacillati > Actinomycetota > Actinomycetes > Micrococcales > Intrasporangiaceae > Terrabacter > Terrabacter carboxydivorans. The sequence continues at coordinate 94,629 of NZ_BAAARE010000016.1, forward strand.
GGCGCACCTCGTCGACATCAACCGCGTCGCCGAGCTCGACACCGTCGAGGTGACGCCCGAGGCCGTCCGCGTGGGCGCCCTCGTGCGCCACGCCGGCCTCGAGCGATCCGAGAGCGCGTATGCCGCCCTCCCCCTCCTGCGCCAGGCGCTCGTCAACGTCGCCCACCCCGCGATCCGCAACCGTGGCACGACGGTCGGCTCCATCGCGCACGCCGACGCGGCCGGTGAGATGCCGGCGATCCTGGCCCTGACCGACGGCGTCGTCGAGGTCGCGGGCCCGGCCGGGTCGCGCGAGATCGCGTGGTCCGACTTCTTCCTCGGTGCGCTCGAGACCTCGCTCGCCGCCGAGGAGCTCGCCGTGGCGGTGCGTTTCGGCCGCTTCCCCGCCGGCACCGGGACCGCGTTCACCGAGGCGGCGCGCCGGCACGGCGACTACGCCATGGCCGGCGTAGGGGTCGCGGTCACCGTCTCCGACGGCGTCGTGTCGGGTGCGCGCGCCTCGTTCGTCTCCGTCACCGACGTGCCCTCGGTGCTCGACCTGGGGCCGGCGCTCGGTGGCGTCGAACCGGGGTCGGGCGCGTGGGTCGCTGCCCTCGACGACGCCGCCGAGGCGGTGCGTGACCACGTCGAGCCCGAGGGCGACATCCACGCCGGCGCCGACTACCGGCGCATGCTCGTCACGGAGCTGACCCGCCGGGTCCTCCCCCAGGCCGCCGACCGCGCCACGACCGCAGGAGCCAGCGATGACTGAGACGACGAGCGAGACCCTCCACGACGTGACGGTCACGGTCAACGGGGTGCGCCACTCGGCCGCCGTGCCGGCGCGGCGCCTGCTGTCGGACTTCCTCCGCCACGACCTCGAGCTCACCGGCACCCACGTCGGCTGCGAGCACGGCGTCTGCGGCGCCTGCACCGTCCTCGTCGACGGCCAGCCGATGCGCTCGTGCCTCATGTTCGCCGTGACCGCCCAGGACCACGCCATCACCACCGTCGAGGGGCTCTGCTCGAGGCCGGACGCCCGCGTGGCCCCGACCGGAGAGTCGATGAACCCGGTCCAGCAGGCCTTCGCCGAGTGCCACGGCCTCCAGTGCGGCTTCTGCACCCCGGGCTTCCTCACGACCGTCACGGCCTACCTCGAGGAGAACCCGTCGCCGACGAGCGAGCAGGCGCGAGAAGCGATCTCGGGCAACCTGTGCCGCTGCACCGGCTACCAGAACATCGTCAAGAGCGTGCTGCGTGCCGCCGAGATCAGGGCCGAGCGCGCCGAGGGCGCGTCGGGCGAGGAGCAGGCATGACGACGCAGATGTTCGGCGCGCCGATCAGGCGCAAGGAGGACCCGCGCCTCGTCACCGGCGGTGGCCGCTACCTCGACGACCTCGGCCACGACGCCCTGGCCGCCGCCTTCGTGCGCAGCCCGCACGCCCACGCCCGCATCGTCGACATCGACGCGTCCGACGCCATCGAGGTCGAGGGCGTCGTCGGCATCTACGTCCACGAGGACCTGCCCACCAGCGTCGGCGAGCCGATGCCGCTGCTCATCCCGCACCCCACCCTGACCCACGGCCGCACGGGCTACGCGCTCGCCAAGGACGAGGTCAACCACGTCGGCGAGGCCGTCGTCATGGTCGTCGCGACCGACCGCTACGTCGCCGAGGACGCCTGCCAGCGCATCCGCGTCAGCTACGAGACGCTGCCCGTGGTCGTCGGCATCGAGCACGCCCGGGACGGCGACCTGCTCGTGCACGACGACGTGCCCGGCAACGTCGCGGCCCACATGGTGCAGGAGGTCGGCGACGTCGACGCGGCCATGGCGGCCGCGCCGCACACGCTGACCCTCGACCTCGACATCGAGCGCAGCGCCTGCATGCCGATGGAGGGCAAGGGCGTCTACGCCCGCTGGGACACCGAGCGCGGCGAGCTGCGGATGTACTCCTCGACGCAGACGTCCACCGGCGTCCGGGCCGCCGTGGCCGCCCGGCTCGAGCTGCCGCTGGCCAAGGTGGAGTGCATCGCGCCCGACGTGGGCGGCGGCTTCGGCGTCAAGATCATGCACCCCTGGCCCGAGGAGGTGCTCGTCCCCTGGGCGGCCCGCCTGCTCGGCCGGCCGGTCAAGTGGGCCGAGGACCGCCGCGAGCACTTCATCTCCTCGGCCCACGAGCGCGGCCAGCTCCAGCGCGTCACCGTCGGGTTCGACGACGAGGGCCACCTGCTCGCGCTCGACGTGAAGTTCTGGCACGACAACGGCGCCTACACCCCCTACGGGATCATCGTCCCGATCATCACGAGCACCCAGCTGCTCGGCCCCTACAAGCCGGGCACCTACCGCTGCGAGTTCTGGTCGCTCTACACCAACACCGTCCTCGTGACGCCGTACCGCGGCGCCGGCCGCCCGCAGGGCGTCTTCGCCATGGAGCGCACCATGGACGCGATCGCCGACGAGCTCGGTCTCGACCGCGCCGAGGTGCGTTCCCGGAACTTCATCCTCCCGACCGAGATGCCCTGGGACCACGGCCTGCTCTTCCAGGACGGCCGCCCGCTCAAGTACGACTCGGGCGACTTCCCGGCGAGCCTCGACAAGCTGAGGAAGCTGGTCGGCTGGGACGACTTCGCCGACTACCGTCGCGACGCCGAGGCGGAGGGCCGCAAGGTGGGCCTCGGGATCGGCTGCTACGTCGAGGGGACCGGCGTCGGCCCCTACGAGGGCGGCCACATCCAGGTCGAGACGAGCGGCCGGGTCAACGTCTCGACCGGCCTGACCTCCCAGGGCCAGGGTCACGAGACGGTCTTCGCGCAGATCGTCGCCCAGGAGCTCGGCGTGCGCATGGAGGACGTCCACGTCACGACGGGCGACACCCGCAAGATGCCGTATGCCGTGGGCACCTTCGCGTCGCGCGCCGCGGTCATGAGCGGCAGCGCCATCGCCCTCGGCGCCCGCAAGGTCCGCGAGAAGGCCCTGCGGATCGCCGCCGACGCGCTGGAGGTCTCGCCCGAGGACCTCGAGATCGTCGAGGGCGAGGTGCGCGTCAAGGGCGCGCCCGCGACGTCGATGAGCCTCGGCACGGTCTCGGTCCTGTCCAACCCGCTGCGCTACGCGTTCGACGAGGCGGCGAAGGCCGCGACCCAGTTCGCCGGCACCTTCGACCCCGACAAGCCGCCGGTCGCCGAGGGCGAGGAGCCGGGCCTCGAGGGGAAGGGCTTCTACTCGCCCACCCAGGCCACCTTCGCCAACGGCATGCACGCAGCGATCGTCGAGACGGACCCGGTGACGGCCGAGATCAAGATCCTGCGCTACTGCGTCATCCACGACTGCGGCACGATGATCAACCCGATGATCGTCGAGGGGCAGGTGCACGGCGGCGTCGCGCAGGGCGTCGGTGGCGCGCTCTACGAGCGGATGGCCTACGACGAGTCCGGACAGCTGCTCAACGCGAGCTTCATGGACTTCCTCATGCCCTACGCGTCCGAGGTGCCGACCATCGAGGCCGACCACCTCGAGACGCCCAGCCCGCTGAACCCCTTGGGCATCAAGGGCGCCGGCGAGGCGGGCTGCATCCCCGTGTCGGCCGTCATCGCCTCGGCGATCGAGGACGCCGAGGGCTTCCCGATCACCCGGATGCCGATCTCGCCCTACGACCTCTGGCAGCTGCGCCGCCGCCACGCCGACGGCGAGATCCCGTCACTGCACCGCCTCTCACGCACGTCATCGAAGGAGCCGACCGCATGAAGATCACCGGATCCGCCACCCTCGCGGCCGACCCGCAGCAGGTGTGGGACGCCTTCCACGACCCGGCCGTGCTCGCGCGCTGCCTGCCGGGCTGCGAGCGCCTGACCGAGCTCGGTCCCGACCACTACGCCATGACCGTCACGGCCGGCGTCGCCGCGATCAAGGGCACCTACGACGGCGAGGTCTCGCTGCGCGACCCGCAGCACCCGGGCTCCTTCACGATGAAGGCCTCGGGCGCCGGCGCACCGGGCACCGTCGACGCCGACGTCGTCGTGCGCCTCGCCCCGTCCAACGGCGGCGGCACGGACCTCACCTACGACGCCGACGCCTCCGTCGGCGGCGTCATCGGCGGCGTCGGCCAGCGGATGCTCGCCGGCGTGACGAAGAAGATGGCCGGTCAGTTCTTCTCGGCCGTCGACGCCGACATCTCCGGCGTCCGTGTCGCAGCCCCGAGCGCTCCCGCGGCCGTCCCGGCGACCGCGGCACCCGGCATACCTGCCGTACCGAGCGGTGAGGGTGCCCCGGTGTCGTATGCCGGGCGGCCCACTCCCACAGGCGCGTTCGCCGGACGCGAGTACGCCCTCGGCGTCGTCACCGGCGGCGTGGTCGCCCTCGTGGGCGTCGTCGTCGGCTGGGCCATCGGACGGAAGGGCTGACGATGCGCGCGTTCACTGCGGCGGCCGTGCAGGTCGCTCCCGTCCCGGCTCCGCTCTCCCCCGAGACGATCCGCGCCAACGTCGAGGCGTGCGTCGAGATGACGCGTCGCTGCGTCGAGGCCACGGGCGCCGAGCTCGTCGTGCTGCCCGAGACGGCGAGCACGGGCTTCACCCCCGGCTGCTCCAAGGAGGAGCTCTGGGACCTCGTCACCGAGCTGCCGGGGGCGATGATCGAGCCGATCCAGGCCGTGGCCCGCGAGCTCGGCGTGCACGTCTGCTTCGGCACCTACGAGCGCGGGCCCGAGCGGGGCGTCGTCTACAACTCGTCGGTGCTCGTCGGACCGTCGGGCGACCTGCTCGGCACGTACCGCAAGACGCACCCCTTCTGCTCCGAGATCGTCTCGGGCGGCGGGTGGGTCACGCCGGGCGACACGGTCACGGTGTGCGACACCGAGCTCGGACGCATCGGCATGATCATCTGCTTCGACGGCGACTACCCCGAGCTCTCCCGCATCCAGGCGGTGCAGGGCGCCGAGGTCATCTGCCGGCCCTCGGCGCTGCTGCGCTCGGCCGACATCTGGGACCTCACGTCGCGGGCCCGCGCGTACGACAACCACGTCTACGTCATCGGCGCCAACGCCGTCGGGACCGACCCGGCCGGGGTGCTCTACTTCGGCAACTCCCACATCGTCACGCCGATCGGGCACGTCGTCGCCAAGGCCGCGACGCACCCCGGGTGGGTGACGGCGCGGCTCGACCCGGCCGACGCGCTCGCGTCGCTGACCCCCGGGTCCAACGTCGGCCAGGCCTTCGACCACCTGCGCGACCGCAACCTCGACCTCATCCGCAACCACCGGGCCGAGCTCGAGGGGGCGGCAGAGACGTCGTTCCCGCACGCCCCGATCCACCGCGGCGACGCCGGCTAGCCACTCACCGACGCCGGCTGAGCCACGCACCGATGCCGGCTGAGCCACGCACTGTCGCTCAGCCGGCGCCGCCGGACTCGAAGCGCCGCAGCAGCTCTCGGATCGCGGCCATCTCCTCGTCGAGGGCTCGTCGCCCCGCCCTGGTGATGGTGACCCACGTGCGCGGCCGCTTGCCCGCGTAGCCCTTCTCGACGTGCACGAGACCGCTGCCGGCGAGGACCTCGATGTGGCGGCCGAGGTTGCCGTCGGTGAGCTGGAGCAGCTTCTTGAGATAGGTGAAGTCGGCCTTCTCCGTCTCGGCGAGCACGGCGAGGATGCCGAGGCGAGCCTTCTGGTGCACGACGTCGTCGAGCCCGCTCGTCGGGTGCGGCCTGTCATCCTCGGGCACCTCGTCAGGCACGTTGCCGTTCGCCTCGGCGGGTGGTGCGTCGCCAGCGCTCACGGCGTGACCGACGCGTGCTGGTCCGCTCGGCGCGCCCGCAGCCCCGTGACGACCATGGCGACACCGAGGGCGACCTGGGCGACCAGGTCTCCCCAGCCACCCACCGCCAGGACGACGTCGGTCGGCAGCCGCACCAGGGTCAGCAGGTCGTAGAGCCGGTTGTCGAAGAAGCCGAGCGAGGCCAGCACCGTGACCACCCCGAAAGCCAGGGCCCACGCGGCAAGGCGCCCGTTGTGCCGGCGCCAGGCAACGAGCAGCAGCGCCAACGCGATGACCGCGCTGGGCGCGAGCACCGACACCATCGTCAGCGGCAGCAGGAACGGGACCCACACGAAGATGCCGTTGTAGGCCACCAGGACGAAGACCGCCACGGCCGCCGCGACCCAGGCCCCGGGTCCGGCGCCGGCACCGAGCCGCCTGCTGCGCACGGCGAACCAGAGCCCGATGGCGAGCAACCCGAGGGCGCCGACCGTGCCCCAGTACGTGTCGACGACGTTCGTGAAGGCCATCTCGCCCTCGGTCGCGCTGCGGCTCTCCCCCGGGCCGAGGTCTCGGACCGTCCACCACAGCCAGAGACGTTGCAGCGCAGCGGCGGCCACGGTGAGCGGGCCCAGGACGAGCAGCGGGATGGCGAGTCCTTGCGTGTCGCGCCGGGCGACGCGGCGCAGCAGCTCGGTGCTCGCGAGGGCGTCCTCGGCGGCAGCCACCTCAGCGGCTCGCGCCGGCGGGGTGGGTCTGGTCTCGTTCATCGGAGCGTCCTTCCGTCACAGGAGCGCCCCTGTGCGCTCGATGCGTTAACTCTGCATTGCAGAGTAGTCGGGCGTCAAGAGTTCTCGGCGACGTCGACCTCGCTCGTCACTCGTCGTGGGGCAGCACGATAGGCGGCGGGGTCGTGGTCGGCTCGGGGCCGCGTCGCCCTGCCGACGTCCAGTCGTAGACCACCGAGGTGCGCAGCAGCACGTCCGGCAGCGACCGGTTCTCCGCGCTGACGAGCACCCAGAAGAGCAGGACCGGGAACGCCACGCACAGCAGCGCCCGGAGCAGGGCCCGCACGAACCCCACACCGCCCGTTCCGTCGCCCACGACCCGCAGCCCGAGCAGCCGGTTGCCCACCGTGCGCCCCGTGGTCGCCCACGCCGCCGTGAGGTATGCCGTGAGCACCCCGAGCACGCAGAGGAGCAGTCGCAGGCCGCCGGGGTCGGGGAAGCGGAACGACGCGGGTCCGAGCACGAAGACGGCGCCGGACCACACGGCATACCCCACGCCCACGGCGGCGAAGGCGACGACGAGGTCGACCGCGCCCGCCGTGGCCCGCGTGACGATGCCGGCGCGGTGACCCTGGACCGAGCGCGCGGGGCCGGGCAGCACGATGCGGGAGACCGGGCCGCGTCCGGGCGAGGGTGAGGTCATGGCGGGGGGCCGCTCAGACCGTCGTGCCGGGGATCACCGGGCGGACCGGGACCTCGGTGCTCGGCAGGGCGGGTCCCGGCGTGCGGGGCCGGCGACGGAGCATCCGGTCGACGACGTGGGCGACCCGCTCGTCGGCGCCCACCCCCTGCCACCGCACCTCGCGCAGGCTCTCCGAGGCCATCGCCCCGGACGAGCTCTGGATGATGCCGGGGAGGTCGATCCCCTCGACGACGTACTCGGCGAGGGCCACGAGGTCGAGGCGCGCGACGACGGCGTCGAGGTCCAGGCGGCGCGCGATCGCGTCGACGTCGACGCGGTCGAGGATCGCATCGATGTCGACCCTGGCCACCACGGCGTCCACGTCGACCCGGTCGAGGATCGCATCGATGTCGACCCTGGCCACCACGGCGTCCACGTCGACCCGGTCGAGGATCGCCCCGATGTCGACCCGCGCGACCGCACGGTCCAGGTCCGCCCGCGCCACCACCGCATCCACGTCGACCCGCTCGAGGATCGCCCCGATGTCGACCTTCCGCACGACGGCGTCGACGTCGACCCGCTCGACGGCGCGGTCGAGGTCCACCGCACGCACCACTGCGTCGAGGTCGACATGGTCGATGACGACGTCGGTCACGTCGACGAGGTCGAGGGCGACCTCGACGACGGCCGCAGCCAGGCGCCGGGCCAGGTCAAGGGTGCGGTGGTCGAGGTCGCGGCGTCGCGAGCGGCCGAGGCGGAGCAGCTCCTGCGACCAGTCGGACCGACGCGCGCTGGACTCCAGCCGCTCCAGCACCGCTGTCACCGGTCGGGTCACGAGCCCGGTGACGACGCCGAACCCGACGGCCGTCGGCCGGACGCGGTCGGCGACGCGTCCGGCGAGCCCGGCCCCGACGGATGCCAGACCGAGGGCCAGGTCGGCCATGTCGGCAGGCGTCAGGGGCTCGTGGCGCACAACGGCCGCGCCCCTGCCGGCCTCGTGCGCCGCCGTGGTCTCGTCCATGCATCGTCCTCATCGTCTGCGGCGCGCCCGGGCACGCCAGTTGCGCCCATGACTCGTCTGGCTCGTCGTCCCTCCAGCATGCGTCGGCCTCCCTGGTCGGGGCATCACCCTCGGCGAGTGAAGCCACCCACACGCGCTCGACCCTCCCGCTCGGCTCAGGACCCCGACGACCCCGACGACCCCGACGACCCCGACGACCGCAGTCGCGCGGCTCGAGCCGTGAGGTGGCGCTGCTCGACCTCGTTCGTCGCGGTCGCGGCAGCCCGGTCGAGCAGCTCGACAGCCGCGGCGGTGTCCCCAGCCATCTCGAGCAACTGCCCGCGGACGGCGAGCCACCGGTGCGTCGTGCCCAGTCGTTCCTCGACCTCGTCGACCACCTCGAGGCCGGCCCGCGGGCCGCGCGCCATCGCGACGGCCACGGCCCGGTTCAGGGTCACCACGGGGTTGCCGGTGACCTCCTCGAGCAGGCCGTAGAGGGCCAGGATCTCCTCCCAGTCCGTGTCGGCGGCCGTCGGAGCCCGGTCGTGCACCGCGGCGATGGCCGCCTGCAGCTGGTAGTCCCCCACCACCCCGAGCGCCATGGCCCGACCGAGCAGCTCGAGGCCCTCGGCGACGAGCGACCGGTCCCATTGGGAGCGGTCCTGCTCGGGCAGCGGCACGAGCGCGCCCGTGTCATCGCTCCGGGCCGGTGCGCGAGCCTCGAGCAGCAGCATCAGGGCCAGCAGGCCGAGCGCCTCGGCATGGTCGGGCACGCCGGCCACGAGGAGGCGGCTCAGGCGAATCGCCTCGCGGGAGAGCTCGACCCGCTGCACGGTGTCGCCGTGGGTGCTCGCGTAGCCCTCGTTGAAGATCAGGTAGAGGACGTGCAGGACGGAGCGCACACGGGCGTCACGGTCGTCACCGGACGGCATACGGAAGGGCTCGCCGGAGGCGCGCACGGTCGCCTTGGCACGGCTGATCCGCTGGGCCATGGTGGCCTCGGGCACGATGAAGGCCCGTGCGATCTCGGCCGTCGTGAGACCGCCCACGGCGCGCAGCGTGAGCGCGATCGCCGACGCCGGTGTGAGCGACGGGTGGCAGCACATGAGCAGGACGGTGAGGCTGTCGTCGTGACCGACCGGGTCACGTGCCGGCACCTCCCAGGCGATGACGCGGGCCTCGCGCTCGCGCCGGGCGGCGTCGCTGCGCCAGACGTCCACGAGGCGGCGGGAAGCCGCGGTCACGAGCCACGCGCGCGGCTCGTCGGGCAGCCCGTCGACCGGCCACCGGCGCGAAGCCGTGAGCAGTGCCTCCTGCACGGCGTCCTCGGCCGAGTCGAAGTCGCCGAACCTGCGGCTGACGATGCCGACGACCTGCGGCGCCAGGGTGCGCAGCAGGTCGTCGACGGCCGGGTCTGCGGTCAGGGCGTCGAGCCCGCCGTGCGGAGAAAGGCGTCCATCTCCTCGGGGTTCGACGGCGTCTGCTCCATCACCTGGCGCACGTGGATCGGCTGGCGGGTCGGCACGCCACCGCGCCCGGGCACGGCCGACATGCGCGACGCGATCTCGAGGGCACGCTCCTCCGAGTCGACCTCGACGACCTGGAAGCCGGCGAGCCACTCCTTGAACTCCTGGAACGGCCCGTCGGTCACCACCGGCGCCGCGCCGTCCGAGCGAACGATCTTCGCGAGGTCGGGGCCGGTGAGGATGGTCGAGGAGACGAGCTCGCCGTTGGCCTCGAGCTCCCCGAGGAGCTCGCCGTAGTAGTCGAGGTGCGCCTGGACCTCCTCGGGGGTCCAGTCAGACATCGGGGCCTCGTCGTCCCCCGGCTGGAAGTCGACACCGATCAGGTACTGCGTCATGGCCTGCTCCTTCGTCACGTCGTGCCAGCGTGGCACGCTCACCCCGGGGACGGAGCAGACGACGCGCCCTCGACGTCGCACCGCGCCCCGGACACGGTTCTGGCGAGGATTGGCCCAGATCGGGGCAGGTGTTGGCACGATGTGCCAACGCCCGCCGACCGCCCGCGCCGGTTGAATCCTCACCATGACAGCGAGCACCTCCCCCGGCCGCCGGATCCGCATCGGCATCGACACCGGCGGCACGTTCACCGACGTCGTCGCCCTCGACGAGGACTCGGGCGAGCTCGTCACGACGAAGACCCCCTCCACCCCGAGCAACCCCGCCGACGGCTTCCTCACGGGCGTCCGCAAGGTCCTCGACCTCATGGGCGCGAGCGGCGACGACATCAGCGCCGTCTCGCACGGCACGACCGTGGCGACGAACAAGCTGCTCGAGGGCAAGGTCGAGGCGCTCGGCTTCGTCACGACCGAGGGCTACGAGTTCATCCTCGAGATCGCCCGCCAGGCGGTGCCCGACGGCTACGGCAACTCCTACTTCTGGGTCAAGCCCCCGCGCATCGTCCCGGCCGACTACGTCAAGACCGTCGGCGGCCGGATGGACTTCGAGGGCAACGAGGTCCGTCCCTTCGACGAGGAGCGGGCCGTCGCCGTCGCGCGCTGGTTCAAGGAGCGCGGCATCACCACCATCGCCGTCTGCTTCCTGCACTCCTACGCCGACGACAGCCACGAGCTGGCGATGCGCGAGGTGCTGCGCCGCGAGCACCCCGAGGCCATCGTCTCGATCAGCTCCGAGGTGCTGCGTGAGTACCGCGAGTACGAGCGGTCCATGACGACCCTCGTCGACGCCGCAGTCAAGCCCAACGTCTCGCGCTACGTCGCCAACATCCACCACCGGCTCGACGAGTTCGTCGGCAGCAGCGAGAAGCTGCCCTTCTACATCATGAAGTCCAACGGCGGCGTGCTCTCGGCCGACGAGGTCGTGCACCAGCCGATCACGACCGTCCTGTCGGGACCGGCCGCCGGGGCGCTCGGCGCCGGGCTCATCGCCGGTCGCGCCGGCTTCGACAAGGTGCTCACCTGCGACGGCGGAGGCACGTCGACCGATGTGTCCGTCGTCCTCGCCGGTGAGCCGACGCTGACGACCGAGGGCACCGTCGGCGCCTACCCGAGCAAGATCCCGATGATCGACGTCGTCACCGTGGGTGCCGGCGGCGGTTCCATCGCGTGGATCTCCCCCGAGGGCTCGCTCAAGGTCGGCCCGCAGTCGGCCGGCGCCGACCCCGGCCCGCTCTGCTACGCCAAGGGCGGCACCGAGCCGACGATCACCGACGCCCACGTGACGCTCGGACGCATCCCCCCGCACCTCCTGGGTGGCGAGATCCCCCTGGACGTCGAGGCCGCGCGAGGCGGGATCACCGAGCTCGCAGCGCGACTCGGCCTCGACTTCGAGCGCTGCGCCACCGGCATCCTCGAGATCTCCGCGTGGAACCAGGCCAACGCGCTGCGCCAGGTCAGCGTCAAGCGCGGACTCGACGTGCGCGACTTCATGCTCGCCACCTTCGGCGGGTCGGGCTCGCTCCTGGCCTGCCGCCTCGTCGACATCCTCGGGCTCGCCGGGGTCGTCGTGCCGCAGAACCCCGGCAACGTCTCCGCCTTCGGCCTGCTCACCGTCGACGTCAAGAACGACTACGTCCAGACGTCCGTCGCGCGCCACCACGCGCTCGACCACGCCGCCGTGCAGAAGACGTTCGACGACCTGACGGCCAAGGCCGCGAGCGCCCTCGACGCCGAGGGCTTCCCGCGCGAGGCGCACCGCTACACGCGCACCGTCGACCTGCGCTACTTCGGCCAGGCCTACGAGGTCCGCGTCGCCGCTCCCGAGGGTGACGTCGACGAGGCGTATGCCGCAGGTGTCGCCTCGCGCTTCCACGACGAGCACCGCGCTCTCTACGGCTACGACTTCCGGGACGACCCGACCCAGCAGGTCGAGTGGGTCAACCTCCGGGTCACCGGGGTCGGTCCCATCACGCGCCCGGAGCTGCGCGACCTCGCGCCGTCCGACGGGGCCGCGGACGTGCGCGAACGCGCGCACCGCTCGGTCCGACCGGTCTGCTTCGACGCCGAGGTCGGCTACGTCGACACCGACGTCTGGTGGCGGCCCGAGCTCCTGGCCGGCGACGCGATCGAGGGCCCGGCGGTCATCGAGGAGTTCGGCTCCACGGTGCCGGTCCACCCCGGCTTCGTCGTCCGCGTCGACACGCTCGGCAACCTCGTCATCACCAAGAGCGCCGACGCCGACACCGCCCGGACCGTCACCGCTCAGACCAACACCACGGAGGCCTGACATGTGCTTCTCCTGCCAGACCGCAGCGACCCGCCTCGCCCCCGTCGACGCCGCCACCGGCTCGCAGCACCCTGACGCCTCGGCCACCCACGACGGCGCCGCGGTGAACCCGGCTGGGCTCCCCACGGCATACGAGCACGGCAACCGCCTCACGCCCGAGGGCAGCTCGGTCGACCCGATCCTCGTCGAGATCGTCGAGGGCACGCTCGCCAGCGTCGAGATGGAGGTCGAGACGGCCATCGCGCGCACGTCCCGGTCCCCCATGATCCGCGACGCGCACGACTTCCGGGCCGGCATCCACGACCGTCAGCTGCGCAAGCTCACCGGCCGCTCCTACAGCGCGCTCGTGCACCCCATCGCGCGCGACTTCCCGCTGTCGGAGATGAGCGTGGGCGACGTCTTCTTCCACAACGACGTCTACGAGTCCGAGGGCGGCATCGGCCACCTGCCCGACCTCTGCGTCACCGTCCCCGTCTTCTCCGGCGGCGAGGTCGTCGCATTCGTCCAGGCGTTCGGCCACCACGACGACATCGGTGGCGCCGTGCCCGGCTCGATGCCGAGCAACGCGCAGACGGTGTTCGAGGAGGGGCTCTCGGTCCCGCCGATCAAGCTGTGGGACAAGGGAGTCCCCAACCAGGCGGCCCTGCGCATCATGACGCGCAACAGCCGGATGCCCGACAGCCTCGCCGCCGACCTCGACGCCGAGTGCTCGGCCTGCCTCATGGGCGCCCGCCGGCTCGGCGAGCTCTTCGAGCGCTACGGCCGCGACACCATCGAGGCCGCCTTCGACGCCATCCTCGACAAGACCACCGAGACCTACCGCCGCGAGATCCTCAGCAAGATCCCCGACGGCACCTACGTCTGGGAGGACTACGCCGAGCACGACGGCGTCGACGAGCCGATGCTGCACACGCAGCGGATCACCCTGACGAAGGTCTCGACCGGAGGCCCCGGCCCCGGCGACGGCGGTCCGAAGCTCATCATCGACTTCACCGGCACCGCCAAGCAGGCCAAGGGCCCGATCAACCACTGCGGCGACTACGTCGGCGGCAACTTCCTCAAGAAGTGGCTCGCGCCGATCCTGCGCAACCTCGCCGACACCCCCGAGCGGATGGCCGAGCTCGACGTCAACGAGGGCATCGTGCCCCTCATCGAGATGAAGTTCCCCGAGAAGGGCACGCTGCTCACGCCGATCTACCCGGCGCCGACCAACGCCCGCACCTTCGTCATCCTGCGACTGCTCGGTGTGCTCGCCGGCGTCGTCGCCAAGGCGGTCGACGGCAAGATGCCCGCCGACCAGGAGACGATCCGCTACACCGGCGTCTACGGCAAGGACCGCGACGGCAACGACTACCTCATGCGCGAGGTGCTCGGTGGCGGCTCGGGCGGCCGCTACTACGCCGACGGCGAGGACACGATCCACGTCGTGCCCGACAGCCGCAATCTGCCGACCGAGTTCACCGAGAGCCGCTTCCCGTTCATCGTCGAGCGGCTCGGCCTCGCCGTCGACTCGGGCGGCGCGGGTCGCCACCGCGGCGGTCTCGGCTACGAGAAGCACATCCGCATGCTCAAGGACGCGCACTTCATGTCCATCGCCGACCGCTCGATCCTCGCCTGCTGGGGCGTCAAGGGCGGCAAGGCCGGTCGCCCCTTCGAGGTGACCGTCGACGTGGGGGGACCCGAGGAGCGCACCGTCGACGCCCTCGCCGACGCCGAGGTCGTCAAGGCCGGCCAGGTGATCCGCATCCGCACGACCGGTGGTGGCGGCTGGGGCGACCCCCTCGACCGCCCGTACGACGAGGTCGAGCGCGACCTCCGCTGGGGCAAGGTGTCGTTCGACGGCGCACGCCGCGACTACGGCGTCGTGGCCACCGGTGACCTCGAGAGCCCCGTCATCGACACGGCCGCGTCCGACGCGCTGCGGGAGCGGCTGTGGGCCGACCGGGCCGACGAGCAGCCGTTCTTCGACCGTGGCCCCGGCTACGCGACGCTCGCCGCCGGACAGACGGCGGCGGATGTCGACTGGGTCTGACCATGACGACGGTCCTCGTGATCGGCGCGGCCGGCAAGACCGGTCGCGCCGTCACGGCCGCCCTCACCTCGCGCGGCGTCGACGTGCGCGCTGCCGTGCGGTCGGCGCGACGCGCCGAGACAGCGTATGCCGTTGGGGCCCGGTCGATCTCGGTCGTTGACCTCGAGACGGGGTCGGGTCTCGACGAGGCCGTCGTGGGTGTCGACGCGATCTACCACCTGGCGCCGAACGTGCACCCCGACGAGGTCGGCATCGCGGACCGCGTCGCCGGTGCCGCCGCACGGGCAGGCCTGTCCCGCTTCGTCTTCCATTCGGTGCTGCACCCGGACGACGCCTCGATGCCGCACCACCTGCGCAAGGCGGCAGCCGAGAAGGTCGTGCGCGCCCACCTGCCCGGGGCCACGGCGCTGCGCCCCGCGGCATACCACCAGAACCTCGTCGACGCGGTTCTCGCAGGGCGACTCTCGGTGCCCTACTCGCTCGACTCACCGTTCACGAACGTCGACCTCGGGGACGTCGCCGAGGTCGCGGCAACCGTCCTCACCCGCCCCGGTCACGAGGGCCTCACCTACGAGCTCGCCGGCCCGGAGGTGCTCTCCGTGCGCGACCAGGCCCACGTCGCGACGGACCTGCTCGGACGTCGCGTCGAGGTCAGCCACGTCGCGCTCGACGACTGGGTCGCCGGGCCCGGCACCTCCCTCACCGCGCAGGCCCGCGACGACCTGCTGGCGATGTTCGCGGCCTACGACCGCGCCGGCCTCGTCGGCGACCCGGCGACGCTGCGACGCCTGCTGGGCCGCGAGCCGCGGACGTGGGCGCAGGCACTCGTCGCCTCCTGAGGAAGCGCCTCGCAGCCCAGGTGCCCCGGTCGGCCCGGATCGACCGGCACCGGCCCGGGTCAGTCGATGTCGCGTTCCTCGATGGTCTGACGGACCGTGCTCGTGGGCGTGCTCGCGCCGCTCGGACGCTCCTCGCGCGTGATGATGCGCTGGCGCTGCGTGCCCTTGCGGGCGTGCCAGATGATGCCGGCCCCCGCGACCATGAGGATGATCCCGACGATGGGCAGGCTGATGACCGACGTGTTGGCCCGGACCGCGAAGGTCAGGATGGCCCCCACGACGGCGAGCAGGACTCCGACACCCACGTGGGCCCACCTCTCGGCTCGAGCGAAGCGCACCGGACGGCGCCTCCCGACATTATGTCCCCGTACCCGGCCGGCCTCTACGGGGCACCACCGGCGAGGCCGGCCCGACGGCATACATCTGCCAATGTCGGGGCCCGCGTTGGGCAGGAGGTGACAACGCGCCCGCTCCGCCACGCTCCCTAGGCTCACGCCATGACGACCGCCGGAACAGGCAAGGACGCACCGTGAGGGTGCTCGTGGCGCTGGGTGGCAATGCCATGATCGGACCCGACGGCAGCGCGACCCCACAGGCCCAGCTCGATGCCATCGCCGGCGCGAGCCGTCATCTCGCCGAGCTGGTCGCGGCCGGCCACGAGGTCGTCGTGACGCACGGCAACGGACCCCAGGTGGGCAACCTGCTCGTCAAGAACGAGCTCGCCGCGCACGTCGTGCCGCCGGTGCCGCTCGACTGGTGCGGCGCCCAGACGCAGGGGACGATCGGGTTCACCCTGCTCGACACGCTCGAGACCGCCCTCGCCGCCCGCGGCGTCGAGCGCCCCGTGGCCGCCATCATCACGCGCACGCTCGTCGACGCCGACGACCCCGGCTTCACGCACCCGACGAAGCCGATCGGGCGCTTCCTCCCCCGCGAGCAGGCCCAGACGCTCATCGACCACGGCGAGCGCTGGGAGGACCGTGGCGACAAGGGCTGGCGTCGCGTCGTCGCCTCCCCCGAGCCCGTCGAGGTCCTCGAGACGCACACGCTCCACACACTCCTCGCCGCCGGTTACGTCGTCGTCACGGCCGGCGGCGGGGGCATCCCCGTCGTGCGCGACGGCGACGGCGCGGTCCACGGCGTCGAGGCCGTCATCGACAAGGACCTCACGGCAGCCCTGCTCGCCCGGGCCGTCCACGCCGACGTGCTCGTCATCGCCACCGACGTCGCCCACGCCGTCGCCGCCTGGGGCACGCCCGAGGCCCACGACATCGGCCGGGTCACGCTCGCGGAGATGGAGGCGTATGCCGCCGACGGCCACTTCGCGTCGGGCTCCATGGGCCCGAAGGTCGAGGCGGCGCTCCGCTTCGTCCGCTCGGGAGGCTCGCGCTCGATCATCACAGCCCTCGACCAGCTCGCCCCGGCCATCGACGGCCATGTGGGGACCGTTATCGAAAACCCTGAAAGAGAAAGGTGATTCACGTGCCCGAAGCCATTGAGGTGCGCAAGGTCCCCATCCACTCGGTCGCCGACGCGTCGGAGCTCGCGAAGCTCATCGACGACGGCGTCATGGAGGCGAGCCGCGTCATCGCCATCATCGGCAAGACGGAGGGCAACGGCGGCGTCAACGACTACACCCGGATCATCGCCGACCGCGCCTTCCGTGAGGTCCTCGTCGAGAAGGGCGCCCCGGCCGAGCAGGTCAAGCAGGTCCCGATCGTCTGGTCCGGCGGCACCGACGGCATCATCAGCCCTCACGCCACGATCTTCGCGACCGTCCCGGCCGACAAGGCCGAGCAGTCAGACGAGCCGCGCCTCACCGTCGGCTTCGCGATGAGCGAGCCGATCAAGCCCGAGGAGATCGGCTACGTCGCCATGGTCACCAAGGTGGCCGACGCGGTGAAGGTCGCCATGGAGCGCGCCGGCATCACCGACCCGGCGGACGTGCACTACGTCCAGACGAAGACCCCGCTGCTGACGATCCACACGATCCGCGACGCGAAGTCCCGCGGCCACGAGGTCTGGACCGAGCACACGCACGAGTCGATGGACCTCTCCAACGGCACGACCGGTCTCGGCATCGCCGTGGCCCTCGGCGAGATCGAGATGCCGACCGACGCGGACATCATGCACAACCGCTCGCTCTTCTCCTCCGTCGCGTCGTGCAGCTCGGGCGTCGAGCTCGACCAGGCGCAGGTCGTCGTGGTCGGCAACGCCAAGGGCGTCGGTGGCCGCTACCGGATCGGGCACTCCGTCATGCAGGACGCCCTCGACGCCGACGGCGTGTGGGGCGCCATCAAGGACGCGGGCCTCGACCTGCCCGAGCGTCCGCACACCAGCGACATCCAGGGCCGCCTCGTCAACGTCTTCCTCAAGTGCGAGGTGAGCCAGGACGGCACCGTCCACGGGCGGCGCAACGCCATGCTCGACGACTCCGACGTGCACTGGCACCGCCAGATCAAGTCGGCCGTCGGCGGCGTCACGGCGTCGGTGACGGGCGACCCGGCCGTCTTCGTGTCGGTGTCGGCCGCGCACCAGGGCCCCGACGGCGGCGGCCCGGTCGCCGCGATCGTCGACCTCGGCGAGGGCGAGCCCACCGGCTACCGCTGGACCCGCTGACCCGATACCCTCAACCGTCGAGAGGCCGTGTTCGGCCCACCCGAGCGAGGGCGGTTTCAAAGAGCTGTTGCAACGAGGTGGTGGTTGAGGGCTTCGGCGGGGTTTCTCCAGTTCAGGGTTTCACGGGGGCGCCCGTTGAGCTCGCGGGCGACCTCGTCGAGGTCGGCTTGGCTA
>NZ_BAAARE010000017.1:0-111186 GCF_039532035.1 Terrabacter carboxydivorans
TCCCGCGGCCTGCTCTTCTATCGACTCCTCGAGCAAGCCGTGGACACTGACCCGCACCCGCTCAAGGACCTTCTCAAGCCAGCAGAAACCGGCATACCGGACTTCACCTAAGCAGATATGCAGAACACATGTTCGATCGTCTGAGAAGGTGTTTTCCACACCCAGACACACTGGATCTCGTTGCAGCACAGCGAGATCCGATCTGCTCAATCCTCGGGCGCAGGAGAGAGCCGCGACCTGCGCCGGGTCAGCAGCACGCCGGCGATGCACAGCGCTCCACCCGCGAACGTCAGCGGCGGCGGCACCTCCGACAGCAGCGCCCAGGCGATGAGGGTCGCGATGAAGGGGACGAGGAACGTCGTCAGCGTCAGCTTGCCGGCGTCGGTCCGCGCCAGCACGTAGGCCCACGTCGAGAAGGCGATCGCGGTCGGGAAGACGCCGAGGTAGGCGATCCACCACAGCGTGCTCGCATCACTGTCGCGCACGACCGTCACGAGCTCCCCGCTCCACGGCAGGCACACCACCGCGCCGATGATGCAGGCGAGCCACGTGACCTCGGGACCCGGGAGGCGCCCGAGGAGCGGCTTCTGCGCGAGGACGCCCACGGCATACGTGATCGCGGCGAGGACGGCGAGCCACACCCCCACCATGTCGCCCGAGTCGCCCGAGGAGAACCCGCGGGCGATGACGACGACACCGGCGAAGCCGACGGCCATGCCGATGAGGAGCCAGCGGTTCATGCGCTCCCCGAGGAACACGGCGGCGAGCAGGGCCACGATGATCGGCCCGATCTGCACGATGAGGGCGGACGTGCCGGCGTCGATGCGTCGCTCGGCCTCGTTGAGGGCGAGGTTGTAGACGCCGAACCACCCGACGCCGCAGAGCAGCAGCAGCGGCCAGTCGCGCCTGGCCGGCCACGTGCGCGGTCGGCGGAAGACGAGCACCCCCAGGGCGACGGACGCCACGAGCAGGCGTCCGAGCGACAGCGCGCCGGGCGGGACGTCACGCCCGAGGTGACGGATCGCCACGAAGGCCGAGGCCCAGAGCAGGAGCGTCACGGCCACGGCGGCGAGCACGAGCAGGTTGGCGCGCCGGGCACCCGACGGGGTCTCGGAGGCGGTGCGGGAGTCGACGGTCACCCCCAGACCGTAGGGGTCGGTGCCGACAGCGCGCCGCCCGGTATCCGGTCAGATGTCCCCGAGATCCCGCCACGGTCGACCCCGCTTGTGACAGCCAACATTCATAAGTTAACGTTTACATCATGGCAATGCATGGTTATGTCTGGGCTGGCGCGCGGTGTCGGCCGCTCGGGACGGACGCAGCGCGCTGAGCGCGGCCCCTCCCGAGCGCCCCGCCCACCCCGCACACCGACCCCGAAAGGCACGACCATGTCCCGCGGCGCCCAGCGCACCTCCGTCGACCTCGCCGACACCGCCCGGCGACTGTCCCGCCAGCGCACCCTCTGGCAGGGCCTCGTCGACTTCGACCCCATCACCCGCTACTACGCACGGCTGCTGGCCGACCACGACCACGAGGCGTGGCTGCTCACCTGGCTGCCCAGGCAGGGCACGCCGTGGCACGACCACGGCGGCAGCGCCGGCTCGTTCGTCGTGCTCCAGGGCGCGCTCACCGAGGAGGTCGCCGGCTACAGGTCCGCCATGGACCTCGACAGCGTGCGACGCGTCACCGGCCCGGGCGTCCTGCTCACGCCGGGCGACCAGCGCACCTTCGGCAGCCGTCACCTGCACCGGGTGACGAACGCGGGCTCGGACCCCGCCGTCAGCCTGCACGTCTATGCCCCCAGACTGACGTCCATGACGAACTACCGCGCCGTCGAGGGCGTGCTCGAGGTCGAGGAGCAGGCCCAGGTCGGAGTCGACTGGTGACGACGCCACCGCGGCCCCGCACCATCGACGACATGCTCGCCGACGCCCGCGGCCGCCTTCGCCGCCTCACGCCCGAGGAGGCCGAGGCGGCGCGGGCGGACGGTGCGTTCGTCGTCGACATCCGCCCAGCCGCACAACGGGAGGCCGAGGGCGAGCTGCCGTTCGCGACGCCGATCGAGCGCAACGTGCTCGAGTGGCGCCTCGACCCCGCCAGCGACGCGTCCCTGCCGATCGCGAGTCACGACCTGCAGGTCGTCGTCCTCTGCCAGGAGGGCTACACGTCCAGTCTCGCGGCAGCGGCCTTGCAGGAGCTGGGGATCCACCGCGCCACCGACGTCATCGGGGGGTATGCCGCGTGGCGGGCGCTGCTGGACGCCGCACGCCCGCACGTGGCACCGCCGCCGCCGCAGTCCTGAGCGACTCGCTCAACCGGTCGAGCTGCGTCGAGGGCAGGCGCCAGCGCTGCCAGTAGAGCTGGACGTCGACGTGGTCGCGCGATCCGAGCCGCACGAGCTCGCCGCTCTCGAGGAGGGCGGCGAGCTGCGTCGTCATCAAGGCGCCCCAGCCCAGGCCGGAGCGCACGGCCGTCAGGAAGCCGCCGCCGTCGGGGACCTCGTGCGTCGGTGGGGCCGCGGTCACGCCGTGCCGGTCGAGGATGCGCCGCTGGATGTCGTCCTTGGCGTTGAAGCACACGAGTGGCGCTGCGGCCCAGTCGAACCCGCGTCCCAGGCGATGGCGCTCGAGGAGCTGTGGCGTCGCGGCCGGGAGGTAGCGCATCGTGACGAGCGGCTCCGTCGAGCAGCCCTGGACCGGTGTCGGGTCGGACGTCACGGCGCCGAGAACCTCCCCCGAACGCAGCAGCTGTGCCGAGTGGTCCTGGTCCTCCACGCGGACCCGCAGCACGACGTCGTCCCACGAGGCCGCCTCGGCGAGGACGGCACCGAACCACGTCGACATCGAGTCGGCGTTGACGACGATCGGCAGGTCCACCCGGGCCTGCTGCCCGGTGGCGAGGTCGGCGAGCGCCTCGGACTCGAGGAGGCTCTGCTGGCGTGCCAGCCGCACGAGCGCCTCGCCCGCCGGCGTCGCGCGACAGGGGGCCGTGCGCACGACGACGACCCTGCCCACCTCGGCCTCGAGCGCCTTGACCCGCTGGCTCACCGCCGACGGCGTGACATGGAGCCGCCGCGCGGCCGCGTCGAAGGTGCCCGTGTCGACGATGGCGAGCAGGGTCGCGAGGTGGTCGGGCTGGAGCCGCATGAAGCCATGCTAATGATGCTGAAGAAACCTTCGCTTCACTGATGCCCGATCCGCCCGTAACGTCGAGGACGTGACCTCCCTGCTGCCCGGCTTCCTCACCATGGCCTCCCTCATCGTGGCCATCGGCGCACAGAACGCCTACGTGCTCCGCACCGGCCTCGCGCGCCAGCACGTCGGGCTCGTCGTCGCCGTCTGCGCGCTCAGCGACGCGTCCCTCGTCGCCGCAGGTGTGCTCGGCGTCGGAGGGCTGGTCACGGCGCACCCGGGACTGCTCACGGTCGTGCGCTGGGTCGGCGCGGCCTACCTCGTCGGCTACGGCCTGCTCTGCCTGCGCAACGCCCGGCACCCCAAGGCCCTGGCGACCGACAGCACGCCCGTGAGCCGGACCGGCGTGCTGGCCACCGTCGTCGCACTGACCTGGCTCAACCCGCACGTCTACCTCGACACGGTGCTGCTCGTCGGGTCGCTCGCCAACCAGCACGGCCCCGACGGGCGGTGGTGGTTCGCCGCGGGCGCGGCGCTCGCGAGCCTCGCGTGGTTCACGGCGCTCGGCTACGGTGCGCGGCTGCTCGCCCCTCTCTTCGCCCGCCCGGCGACGTGGCGCGTGCTCGACGTGGCCATCGCCCTCGTCATGTTCACCATCGCAGCGACCCTCGTGCTCGGCTGACGTTCCCGCGTCCACGGGTTCTCGCGTCGGCCTGCGTGCCGCCGGGACCCGACCTACCCTCGGCTGCGTGAGCACGGGGGAGGTCGCGACCGGCGACGACAAGCGCATGAGGCTTCGGTATGCCGGTCGTTGTCGTGAGTGCGGCGCCCACCTCCCAGCCGGAACTCGTGCCGTCTACGAGCGCTCCCGCCGCACGGTGCGCTGCCTCGAGTGCCCAGCGGCCTCTGCCGCGACGTCAGACCTTGACGTCCCGGCCGCAACGACTCCTCCGGTCGATGACTCTGGCGTCACCGTCGGGAGCGAGGACGCTGCAGCGACCGAGGCCGCCGTTCCCGATCCACCGCCCTCGATCGAGGCAGCCGAGCCCGTGGGGCAGACCGGGCAGACCGGGCAGGCCGGCGCGTCAGCGCGACGCGAGTTCGAGCGGCGACGAGACGCCCGCGAGCAGCGGGTGCGCCAGCGCTTCCCGCGCATCGGTGGCTTCCTGCTCGCCGTCACCGAGGAGCCGCAGAGCACCCGCGCGTGGGACACCGGCGCGCAGGGCGAGCAGTTCGTCGGCGGCCGTCTGGACTCGCTCGCAGGGGGACGACGTCGCCGTGCTCCAGGACCGGCGCATCCCGAGGACGCGGGCCAACATCGACCACATCGTCGTCTCTCGCAACGGCGTCTTCGTCGTCGACGCGAAGAAGTACAAGGGTCGCCCGGCGCTGCGCGTCGAGGGAGGCCTCTTCCGACCTCGGACCGAGACGCTCGTCGTCGGCGGCCGGAACTGCACGAAGCTCGTCGACGGCGTGCTCAAGCAGGTCGACCTCGTCCGCGCCGCCCTCGACGACGACACCGTCACCGTGACGGGGGTGCTCTGCTTCGTGGCAGCCGACTGGCCGCTCATCGGTGGGGCGTTCGAGACCCGCGGCGTCCACGTGCTGTGGTCCAAGCGCCTCGTGCAGCTCGTCACGGCCGAGCGACCGGCCCGCGCCGCAGCGCCGCCCGCCCTCGACGTCGCGTCGGTCCGTGCACGGATCGTTCGCGCCTTCCCGCCCGCCTGACGCGGCACCGTGGGCTACCTCAGACCGGGGCGGACGGCATACGCCATCCGATCTGAGGTAGCTGGCCCGCACGGATAGAGAGGTCGCCCGATGTGGGGCCCTACCTCAGCCGCCGACTCTGGAGGAGTCCAGAAAGGCACGAGCAGAGGAACGACCATGATCGAGCACTACACCGACCTCCGGGCCGTCCAGGCCGAGATCGAGTCCCGCTACCCCCGGCGCCGTCGCGCCCGGCGCGACTCGTCGCTGGAGGTCATCCGCCGCACGATGGCACGCAACACCCGGGAGGAGAACGGCACGGGTCGCCGCAGGTGACCGCGGCGCCGGGAGCCGCATCCCCGACAGCCGCACTGCTGTCGGTGGAGTACGCGATGATGCCGCGTATGCCGCTGCGCACGGGCCCCCTCATCGGCCGGGACGCCGACCTGTCCCGTCTCGCCGACGCCATCGGGCTGCGCCCCTCACCGGGCGCCCAGCCCGGTGGCGTCGTCGTGCTGTCGGGCGACGCGGGCATCGGCAAGTCGCGGCTCGTCGGACAGCTCGTCGGCGACGCCACCGACGCGGGGTGGTTCACCGCCCTCGGCCACTGCGTCGGGCTGGCCGGAGCGAGCCTGGCCTACCTCCCCTTCGTCGAGCTCGTCGCCACCATCGACGCCGGTCACCCCGACGTCGTCGAGCACGTGCTCGACACGCACCCCAGCCTCGGGCACCTCCTCCCCGGGCGGCTCCCGGGACGGCCGAGCGAGCCCGAGAGCGTCGGGTCCGCCGGCCACGCCACCGACCCCGGGCAGGTCGCCGAGGCGGTCCATGCGCTGCTGTCGGCGCTGGGCGACGCACAGCCGTCCCTCGTCGTCATCGAGGACGTCCACTGGGCCGACCACTCCTCGCGCGACCTCATCACCCTCCTGCTGACGCGCGGCTTCACCCGCGCCGTCGGCCTCGTCGTGACCTACCGCTCCGACGACCTCTTCCGCCGCCACCCCCTGCACGACACGCTCGCCGTGTGGGCGCGCATCGCGGGGCTCGAGCACGTCGAGCTCGCCCCGCTGCCCGACGACGCCGTCCGAGAGCTCGTCTCCGGCATCGAGGGAGCCCCCACCGACGCCGAGACCAGCACCGAGATCGCCCGACGGTCCGAGGGCAACCCCTTCTTCGCCGAGGAGCTCGTGGCGAGCGCCGCAGCCGGCCAGTCCCTCAGCGGCGGCCTGAGCCGGGTGCTGCGCGCCCGCGTCGAGCAGCTCGACGACACGGCGCAGCGCGTGCTGCGGGCGATCGCCCTCA
This sequence comes from Terrabacter carboxydivorans, assembly GCF_039532035.1. NCBI lineage: Bacteria > Bacillati > Actinomycetota > Actinomycetes > Micrococcales > Intrasporangiaceae > Terrabacter > Terrabacter carboxydivorans. The sequence goes on from NZ_BAAARE010000017.1 coordinate 6,141, forward strand.
AGGGCGGCCAGTTCATCGGTCACGAGCTGCTGTCCAGGGTCCTCGACCTGCCGGACGAGACGCTCGAGGCGGCACTGGCGGCCGCGGTCGAGCACCACGTGCTCGAGACGCGCTGGCCACCGGCCTACACCTTCCGCCACGCCCTCCTCGGAGAGACGGTCGCCGACGGGCTGCTCCCGGGCGAGCGACTGCGCCTGCACCGGGCGTATGCCGCCGTGCTGGCCGAGCGCCCGGACCTCGCACCCGCGTCCGAGCTCGCCCGCCACGCCGCCGCGGTGGGCGACCTGCCGACGGCGGTGCGGGCGAGCCGTGCCGCGGCCGAGTCCGCCATGGCCGTCGGCGGTCCGCAGGAGGCTCTGCTGCACCTCGAGCGGGCTCTGTCTTGGCTCGACGAGGACGACCCCGAGCGCGACGAGGTGACCCTGCGGGCGTCGCGCGCGGCAATGGTCGCCGGCGAGCCGATCCGCGCGATCGACCTGCTGCGCGACCGGCTCGACCACCCGGGCACGGCCCAGGACCCGGGCTCGCGCGCCGACCTGCTCGCCGCCCTCGTCATCCGCTCGCGCGTGCTCGACCTGCCCGTCGACTCCGTCGCCCTGACCGACGAGGCGCTGTCGCTCATCGGCGAGGAGGCCGACGAGCGGCGCGTCCGGGTCCTCGTCGCGCGCGTGCAGGCCCTCGTCGACACGGGATCGTTCGTCGAGGCGGCCGTCGTCGGCAACGAGGTGTCGCTGCTCGCCGAGCGCCTCGGGCTGGGCGTCGCGCTGGCCGAGGTGCGCACGATCCTGGCGCGGGTGCTCGAGGCGCAGGAGGACCTCCAGTCGGTCGAGGCGCACCTGCGCTCGGTCGTCGCCGACATCCCTGCCGAGGACCCACTCCTGCTGCGCGCCCTGCACCAGCTGGCCTCGCTCGCCCACCGCCGCGGCGACCTGCCCGGGTCGCTCGCCCTCTACGACCGAGGAGCCGAGGTGGCCCGGCGGATGCACCGCGAGTGGGCCCCCTGGGGACAGGAGTGCCGGCTCCTCGGCGGCCTCACGGCATACGAGCTCGGTGACTGGGACGGCGCGGCGCGTCGACTCGACCTCGCAGGCCGACCCGCGCCCCAGCCGGGACGCACGATCTTCACGGCCGCCGCACTCTCCGTGCGGGCCGGGCGCGGGGAGCCCGTGGACCCCGACCTCATCGCGGCGCTGCGGGAGTGGTGGCACGTCGACGGGCTCTGCGTCGTGCTGACGGTCATGCCCGGGGTCGACGTGCTTGGTCAGGCCGGTGACCTCGCCGGGGTGCTCGACCTCGCCGAGGCGGCCGTGCGCGTGCTCGACGTCGCCTGGGGCGACTACCACGCCGTCGCACGGCTCGCCGCTGTCGTCGCGGGACAGGCGGCAGCGCTCGTGCCCCACGCCGACGCCGCCCTCCGCGCCCGTGCGGTGGCCCTCGTCGACGACCTCGCCGACCGTGCCCGCCGCATCGGCGAGCTGCGTCCGGCGGTGGAGAAGCCGAGCCGGCCGATGTTCGAGCGCGCGGCCGCCGAGCCCCTCGAGGACACCAGCCGCGAGACGTGGGCGTGGATCGCCCGCGTGGAGGCGGAGGTGCTGCGGCTGCAACGCGTCGCCGGGCTGGATGACCCACCTCCGGCCGAGGACCTCGTCGCGGCCTGGCGCCGGAGCGTGACGGCCTTCGAGCGCTACGGGCACGTCTTCGAGACCGCGCGGTCGCAGGCCCGCCTGGCCGCCGCCCTACGGGCAGCCGGCGACGTCGGCGCGTCACGCGAGGTAGGCGAGCAGGCCCGCGCGGTCGCCGTGCGCCTCGAGGCCAAGCCGCTGCTCGCCGAGCTCGACGACGTGCGGACGGGCGCGGTCGACCACCGACAGGACACGGGGACGGCCGAGCTCACCCCGCGCGAGCTCGAGGTGCTGGCCCTGCTCGCCCAGGGCCTGACCAACGGCCAGATCGGCAAGCAGCTCTACATCAGCACCAAGACCGTGAGCGTCCACGTGTCCAACCTGCTCGCCAAGCTCGGCGCCTCCGGTCGCACCGAGGCCGCGGCCGTCGCCCGGCGGCGTGGCCTCGTCACGTGACCTCCTGGCGTGACCTCCTGGCGTGACTTCTTGGAGTGACCTCGGCCTCGATGTGGCGCAGATCGTGATCCCGGCACGGGTCGCAGGAGCACCATGAGGAGGTGAGCTCCCGGGTCCTGGCACCCACCGACGCGGCGGCGTCGATCCGCGCCGCCGCCTCCCGGGACGCCCCCGAGGTGCTCCGGTCGCTCGGCTGCGACCCGACCACGGCTCTCACCACCGGGCTCTCGGCCGACGAGGTGGCCCGGAGGCGGGTCACCTTCGGCGCGAACGCCGTCGCCACCCACCACGCCCGGCTGCTGACGGTCCTGTGGCACCAGCTGAACTCGCCCCTGCTCGGGCTGCTCCTCGTCGCCGCGACGGCGTCCTACTTCGTCGGGGAGAAGAGCGACGCCGTCATCATCGGCGTCATCGTCGTCGTGTCGGTCGGGCTCGGCTTCGTCAACGAGTACCGCGCCGAGCAGGCCGCGGCCTCGCTCCACTCGCAGGTCAGCCACGAGGCCGTGGTCCTGCGCGACGGGTCCTTCGGGCGCGTCGACGTGACCTCGCTCGTGCCCGGGGACGTCGTGGAGCTCAGTCTCGGCGAGGTGGTGCCGGCCGACATCCGACTCGTGTCCGTCGTGCGGCTCGAGTGCGACGAGTCGGTGCTGACGGGCGAGTCGCAGCCGGTCGAGAAGACCACCGACACGGTGGACGGGACGGCCACGCTGGCCGACCTCACCGGCTGTGCGCTCATGGGGACCGTGGTGCACGCCGGCAGCGGGCGCGGTGTCGTCGTGGCCACGGGGTCACGGACGGAGTTCGGGGCCATCGCCACCGGCCTCAGCACCCACCAGCTCGACACCGAGTTCCAGCTCGGCCTACGCCGCTTCTCGATGCTGCTCGTCAAGGTCGCCGGCGCCCTGACGAGCTCGATCTTCGTCATCAACGTGCTGCTGCACAAGCCGTTCCTCGACGCACTGCTCTTCTCCCTCGCGATCGCCGTCGGCATCACGCCGCAGCTGCTGCCCGCCGTCGTCTCGACGAGCCTGGCCGCGGGGTCGCGCCAGATGAGCCGGCGCAAGGTCCTCGTCAAGCGGCTCGTCTGCATCGAGGACCTCGGCGACATCGACCTGCTCTTCACCGACAAGACCGGCACCCTGACCGCCGGCCGCGTCGACTACGCCCGCGCGGTGCCGGTGGGCGGGCGACGGTCGGAGGACGTGCTGCGGTGGGGCCTGCTCTGCACCGAGAGCGCCCCTGCGGGTGCCGGCGGCGGCGCGGCCGTCGGCACCAACCCACTGGACCAGGCGCTGTGGGAGTCGCCGGCCACGGCTGCCGTCAGGGAGTCGCTGAGCGCCCACGAGGTCCTCGGCGTGCTGCCCTTCGACCACGAGCGACGGATGCTCTCGGTGGTCGTGCGCGACGACGCCGGCGCCCTGCTGCTCGTCACGAAGGGCGCCCCCGAGACCGTGCTCGACCGCTGCCGGCAGGTGGCGCCGGAGACGCGCGCCGCCCTCGACGCGGAGTTCGCCGCCGGCAACCGGGTCGTCGCCGTAGCGACCCGGCCCGTCAGCGTCGCGCGGGCCCCCGAAGCGGCCGACGAGCACGACCTGCAGCTGTGCGGACTCCTCGTCTTCCTCGACCCGCCCAAGCCCGACGCCGCGGCCGCCCTCGGACGGCTGGCCTCGCTGGGCGTCCGGGTCAAGGTCGTGACGGGCGACAACGCCGTCGTGGCGGCGAAGGTGTGCCGCGACCTCGGACTGCCGGGCGACGCGGTCCTCACCGGGAGCGACCTCGACGCCCTCGACGACGAGCACCTCATCGACGCCGTCACGGCCACGACGGTCTTCGCCCGCGTCAGCCCCGAGCACAAGGCGCGCATCGTCCGGGCCCACCGGCACGGGGGCGGGGGCGTCGCCTTCCTCGGTGACGGCGTCAACGACGCGGTCGCGCTGCACGCCGCCGACGTGGGGATCTCCGTCGACTCCGGCACCGACGTGGCCAAGGACGCCGCCGACGTCATCCTGCTCGAGAAGAGCCTCGACGTCCTGGCCGACGGGGTGGTCGAGGGCCGCCGCATCTTCGCCAACACGCTCAAGTACGTCCTCATGGGCACGTCGAGCAACTTCGGCAACATGGCCTCGGCGGCGGGCGCGTCGCTCTTCCTGTCGTTCCTGCCGATGCTCCCGTCGCAGATCCTGCTCAACAACCTGCTCTACGACACGGGCCAGCTCGCCATCCCGACCGACCACGTCGACCCGGACCAGCTGCGCCGGCCGTCGCACTGGGACATCGCCTTCATCCGCCGCTTCATGCTCCTCTTCGGGCCGCTCAGCTCCCTCTTCGACTTCCTCACCTTCGGCGTCATGCTGTGGGTCTTCCACGCCGGTCCTGACCTCTTCCGGTCGGGCTGGTTCGTCGAGTCGCTCGCCACCCAGACGCTCGTCATCTTCGCCATCCGCACGCGCACGGTCCCCTTCTTCCGCAGCCACCCGAGCCTGCCGCTGACGCTCGCGGCCCTCGGCGTCGTGCTCGTCGGCGCGGTGCTGCCCGCGACGCCGTTGGCGGCGACCCTCGGCTTCGCGCCCCTGCCCGGCGGCTTCTTCGCCGCGCTCGTGCTCATGGTCGTGGCCTATCTCGTGCTCGTCGAGCTCGGCAAGCGGTGGTTCTACCGCGCCGCCGCGGCGCCGCGCGCCGGGGCCCCGACCGACCTCGGCACGCGCTACGTGCGACGCCGTGCGGCCCGCTTCAGCGTCGCCGCCCCACCGGCGCTCCCCCTCAGGCCGGGGCGCCGTCGAGGACCGCCACCCCCGGCCGCGAACGACGCAGGCCGGGCGTGAGCGCGACGGAGACCGCCACGGAGGCGAGAGCCATGACCCCCATCGCGTGCGCAGCCGCAACAGGACCGAGCCCGAGGCCGCTCGCCACCGCGCCACCGAGCAGGGCTCCGAGCGCCTGGCCGACCATGAGGCCGGTGCCCTGCAGACCGAAGACCTGCCCGCGCGCCGCACCGTCCGTGTGCGACACCAACCGCTCCTGCAGGGGCAGGCTCGCCGAGTAGCCCACGGAGGCCACGAAGGCGAGCGACGCGGCATACGGGAGCGACGGGACGAGGAAGAAGGCCAGGTAGGGCACGGCGAGCAGCAGCCGCAGCGGGCCGATGAGGCGGTCGCGCACCCCGACGGCCAGGAACCGGCCGACGACGACGTCGCCGAGCAGCATCCCGGCGGCCGTGACGGCGAAGAGGTAGCCCGCGCGCTCGCCCGCGAAGGGCACGAAGAGCGCCTCGCAGCCGACGATCAGGCCGTTGGGGACCCACATCGTCAGGTAGAGCGGCCGGATGACGCGCGAGCCGAGCAGCGCCCGGTTCACCTCGCGCGTGCGGCCCACGAGCGAGACTCCCGCGTGGCGCGGCGGGTGGTCCGAGAGGCCGAGGCGCAGCAGCAGCACCGCGACGAGCAGGGCCGCACCCGCGCCGAGGAAGAGCTGCGTCGTCGAGAAGGTGATGAGCAGCAGGCCGCCGATGCCGAAGCCGACGATCTGCATGCCGCCGACGGCGATGTTCATCGTCGCCCGGCCGAGGATGAAGCCGTCGGGCGGCAGGATGTCGGAAACGAGCGCCATCATGCTGCCGCCGAGGGCCGAGGTGATGAGCGGGGCGGCGGCGAGCAGCGCGAAGCGCCAGCCCCAGGCGAGCCCGGGCAGGGCCTGCAGCAGGTCGGTCACCATCGTCGTGGCGGCGATGACCACGAGCGCCGTGCGCGGCCGCACGAGGTCCGAACCGGAGCCGAAGAGGGTCTGGCCGACGAGCCGCAGCAGCGGGGCGCCGAACATCGCGAGCGCGGTCAGGACGGGTGACCCTGTGGCGGCGAAGGTGATGGTGCCGAGTGCGAGGGACGCGACGGCATACGACCCGACGTTGATGCACTGGACGACGAAGAGGACCCGGAACTCGCGGATGGCGAACAGCTGGCGGTAGGTCTGCACCCGGCCACCCTGCCCACTCGAGACCCGCTGCGCTAACGTTTCGGACGGAGGCGAAACATGGGGACGTGGCAGATCTCGGCCGACCTGCTGGCGCGGAGCCGCTTCGTCGTGTCCCCGCGCATCGAGACGGTCGCGGCCCTCAACGACCTCGTGCGCCCGAGCGACGCGGCCGGACGCGCCTTCGCCGCGGCGCACCGCGAGTCCTTCGAGGCGATGCTCACCGAGCACCCGGTGCGACGCGCGGTCCTCGAGCACAGCTGGCGTCCGGGCTGGATCTCCGACTGGCTCGCCCTGCCACCCGACGGTCCGGGACGCACCTTCGCCCAGGAGATCGAGGACGTGCGAGCATTGGGAGACAGGCACGTTCGCGCCTGCCTCCGGGAGAGCACACCCGAGGCGACCCTGCCCCGCAGCCTCGGCCGGCCCGGCATCGCGGAGCACGCGGCGCAGCTGCTCGAGTGGGTCTGGACCCATGCCCTCGCCACCGACTGGGCCCGTCGCGAACGGATCCTGCGCGCCGACATCGTCTCTCGCACAGCGAGACTCGCGACCCACGGCTGGGCGGCCGTGCTGCGCGACCTCGGGCGCGACCGGGAGTGGCTCGGCGACGGCCAGCTGAGGATCAACCGCTTCGACCTGCCCTCACGCGTGCTCGACGACGACGCCGACCTCTACTTCGTCCCCGCCCACGGCACGGCCACCTGGGTCGGTTGGCACCTGCCGAGGCGCTACGCGATCTACTACCCCGTCACCGGGGCGCTCGCCGAGGTCGACGGCCAGGCGGACGACGGCCTCGACCGTCTCGTCGGCAGCGCCCGCGCGCTGCTGCTGCGGACCCTCGACGGGCCGTCGAGCACGAGCGCCCTCGTCGCCCGCACGGGTATGCCGTTGGGCTCGGTCGGTGACCACCTCAAGGTCCTGCTCGCGTCGGGGACCGTGCTGCGGCGGCGCTCCGGGCGCGAGGTGCTCTACTGGCGGACGGCTCTCGGCGACGCCCTCGTCGCCTCGGGGCCGGGCGTTCTCCCGCTGGACGGCACCCCCTCCTGACCTCGCGACGCCGGCCCTCGGTCACCTGTGCAGTCGCTGAACTTTGCACGGCACCCCTTCTCAGGGGCGCCGTGCGGGTTTAGCGTCGCTCGTGTTCCAGCCAATCAACGAAGAGGGGCACGGCACATGGCAGAAGACTGGGCAGCAGACGTCAAGAAGTACTCCCCCGACGCCGACGACGCAGCGATCAAGGGCATCGTCCGGCACTGCGGCATCGCACTGCAGAAGCGCGACTCGTCACTCGTGTCGTTCAGCGACAAGAGCGAGACCGACCGCGTGCGTGACGGTTTCATGAAGAAGAAGCTCGGCCTCACCGGCTCCGACGCCGAGCTCGACGCGTCGCTGGCCGAGGTCGGTCAGACGCTCAAGGGCGACCGCACGAAGAACCGCGTCACCGTCTACTACCTGCTGGCCGAGAAGCACGGGAAGCTCGACCTCTTCCGCTGACCTCGCCGAGCGAGACGCGAACGCACGTATGCCGCCGGGCCCGGCCCGGCGGCATGCGTGCGTCTGGACGACGTGACCGTCAGGTCACTTCTTGAAGGCGTCCTTGACGTTCTCGCCGGCCTTGCGGGCGGCGGCCTCCGTCTGGTCCTTGCGGCCCTCGGCCTCGAGGCGCTCGTTGTCGGTCGCGTCGCCGATGGCTTCCTTCGCCTTGCCGGCGAGGTCCTGGGCGGCGTTCTTGGCCTTGTCAGCGATATCCATGGTGCATTCCTTCTCTCGTGATGACGGCCGGGGTGGGCGGCCGGGATCCGTGGGGTTCAGGCGACCCGGCGGGGTGCCGGGGCGCGGCGTCCGACGACGACTCGGACCCGCAGGCGCACGGTGTCGTCGGTGGCGGTGGCGAGCTCACGGGCGACGTCGGCGACGGCGCTCTCGATGCTCGTGACGTCGGCCCGGGAGGACGTCGTTGCCTTGAGCTCGACGAGCGGCTTACCGCCGGCGTAGGCCGTGGACGACCGCACGCTGGTGACGTCGGGCCGGGCGGCGAGCGAGCGGGCTGCCGCGTCGGCGACGGCGGAGACGTCGTAGCCGAGCCGACCCTCGGCGGAGCTGCCCGCGAGGCCCATCCGGGTGGGTCGCGACCGCGTGAGGTGCGAGAGCAGCCACCAGAGCGCGAGGCCGAGCAGGAACAGGCCGACGAGCACGAGCGCGACGGTCCACCAGCCCTGCCGGGGTGCGTCGGCGACGGCAGGGTCGAGGACCAGCCGGTCGGGAGTGCCTGCGAGCCAACGCAGCTGCCAGAGGGCGGCCCCGGCGCCGGCGGCGACGAGGACGAGTCCGGTGACCAGGACGAGGACGCGGTCGACGGCGAGGGTGCGGCGGGTCATGAGACGTCTCCCATCGCTCGGGTGGTCACGCGGACCCTGGGGACCGGCGAGAGCCCGCGCAGCGACTGCTCGACCGCGGTCGTGATCCGGGACGTGACGTCGGAGTCGTGGGTGGTCGTGCGTGCGGTGACCCGCACGGCGCGGCGGCCTGCGGTCGCTCGTGCCTCGACGACCCCGTCGACACCAGCAGCGCTCGTGCGAGCGATCGCGGCGACGGCCGACGGCGTGAGCCACACCAGTGACGAGTCGCCGACGGGCAGGTCCCGGCGCGGTCGGCGGCGCAGCGCGGCCGCGACGAGCCAGAGCCCGACCAGGGCCACGACGATTCCGGCGGCTACGAACCACGCCTGGGCGCGGACGCTGCGGAGCCTGTCGACAAGCGGCGTCGTCAGGGGGCTGCCGCCGAGTAGTCCTGCGGCGACGGCGGCGTCACGCAGCAGGAGCACTCCGGCTGCGGCGACGAGGAGTCCGAGCACGACGGCCCACGTGGACGCGGGCGCGGCACCGGTGGGTGCCGGTGCGCCCGAGGGTGTCGGCGCGGTCGACGGGGCGAGCCCGGACGACGGTGCGTGGGGTTCGTGCTGCGCCTGGGTCACTGGACCCGCCTCCTTTCGGGGGTGTCGGTGCTGAGGTGGGCGACGTGGACGTCGACGGCGTCGACGGTGAGGCCGGCCAGGCGCTCGAGGGCGCCGGTCACGTTCTCCCGCGTGCGGGCGGTGAGGTCGGCCAGCGAGGTCGGCCAGCGGGTGGCCACCTCGACGGAGGCCCTGACCCGGGTGCCGGCGACGACGACCTCGATGCGAGGCAGCTGTCGTCCGGTGACGCGGTCGAGGGTCTCGGCGTGGCGGAGCACGCCGTCCACCTCGAGCACGGCCGCCTCGACGATGCGCTCCACGGCACGGTCACGCAGGTGCAGGGCCCCCCGCTCGCCCGGGTCGGTCACGACGGCGTCGGGGGCGACGGCCTCATTCACGTCCGCGTCCGCGCAGCAGGCGGCCGAGGTCGAGCTCGCCGTCACGCTGGCCGCCGAGGGCGAACCCGACGCCGCCCAGCACGAGGGCGAGCAGGAAGCCGGTGAATCCGCCTGCAGCGCCGGCGACTCCGAGCAGGAGGCCGGCGAGGAGGCCGACGGTCGAAGTGGTCATGTGTCTCATCTCCAGGTCGTACGGGTTCGATCAGGGGGTTGGGGTGGCCGGGGCGTCCGGCGGGCCGCACGAGCGGCCGCGTTCAGGCGGTGACGTCCTCGACCGTGACGCGCACGGGTAGGTCCACGACGGCACGCACGGCCCGGCGGACGTCGTCGGCGACGTGTCGCACCGGCAGCGCCGTCCCCACGGTGACGTGGATCTCCGTGTGGTCGTCACGCCGTCGGATGCCGACGACGCGACGACCGGGGAGGTAGGTGGCGAGCGCGCCGTACGGTCCGCCGTGCAGCCCGGTCACTCCCGGCACGGCGAGGACGGCCGACTGCAGACGGTCGAGCTCGTCCGTCTCGTCGGGCGGGGTCGGGCCCGCGGGCTCGACGACCGGTCCACCATCCATGGCGGTCACTGCACCCGCGGTGCCTCGGCGGGTGCGTCGTCGCCCTCGTCGAGGTAGACGTCGTGGACCGTGACGTTGACCTCGACGACGTCGAGGCCGGTCATGCGCTCCACCGAGGAGATGACGTTGCGGCGGATGTCGGCCGCGAGGTCGGCGATGGCCACGCCGTACTCGGCGACGATGTCGATGTCGACGGCTGCCTGGGTCTCGCCGACCTCGACGCCGACGCCCTGACTCTGGTTGACGCGGCCGCCGGGGATGCGCTCACGGAGCGCGCCCACGGCACGAGCCGCGCCGCCACCGAGGTCGTGCACGCCGGAGACCTCGCGCGTGGCGATGCCCGCGATCTTGGACACGACGGTGTCGGAGATGATCGTGCGACCCTGCTGGCTCGAGGAGCCGGCCTGGGTGGCCTGGCCGGTCTGGGTGGTCTGGACCTTGGTGGCGTTCGTGTCAGCCATGGCTGGATGCCTTTCGTCTCGTTCGGTCTGTCAGAGGTGTAGTCGCGCCGAGATCCCGGAACCGCACGCCGCCGGACCTGTGACCTGAGTCACATCGGCGACCAACGGCCGGCGAGCATCCGATTCGGCCGGCGCCACGAACCGGGTACGACCTCTGGGCACCGTGCCTCGAGGGCTGCGGCGACACGGGGAGGGCGAGCAGATGCGCGAGGAGGTCGAGCGCAGTGACGCGAGCCTGGCTCGCGACGCCGCCCTGGGCGACCGCCTCGCCTTCGAGGTGCTGCTCCACCGCCACGGTCCGGCGCTGCACCGCTACGCCCTGCGCACCTGCCAGACCCCCGCCGACGCCGAGGACGTCGTCCAGGAGACGTTCGTCGCCGCGTGGCGCGGACTGGCCCGGTGGGACGGTCGCGCCAGCGTCAAGACGTGGCTCTTCGCCATCGCGGCGCGTAAGGTCGCCGACACCAGCCGCAGACGGCGCGCGGTGCCCATCGACGACCAGCTGCTCGAGCCGGTGCCGTCGGAGGACGCCGGACCTGACGACCACGCCCGCGAGCGCGAGCTCGTCCAGGCCCTGGAGGCCGCCCTCGACGAGCTGCCCTACAACCAGCGCGCCTGCTGGGTCCTGATCGAGGTCGAGGGACTGAGCCAGGCCGAGGTCGCCTCGGTCCTCGAGATGACGCCCGACTCGGTTCGCGGGACGATCTTCCGCGCGCGACGCAACCTGACCGAGAGGATGGCGAGATGGCGGTGAACGGAACGCCGCACGAGGGTGAGGCTGCCGCGAGCCCGACGCCGGACGAGCTCCGTCGGGCCGAGCGTCTGCTGCGCCGCGGCGCGGACGAGATGCGGTCCGAAGCAGCTCCCGGCTGGTTCGACGTCGCGCAGCGCGTGACCGGCGCCGTGCGGTCGGCCGCCCGTCGCAGCGTCGAGATCGACGCGGCCTGGCCGACGACGGCCGGCGCGGACCGTGCCGGAGCAGCCGACCCGGACGCCCGGAGCGACGAGCTCCTCGTCAGCGACCTCGTCGTCGTCGACGCCCTGCGCCGGTCGCTGACCGCCGTGCCCCGCTGCCAGCCGAGCAGCGTGGAGCTGCTCGTCGACGACGGGCCCTCGGGGAGCCTGCGGTGCCGGGGCGCCCGCATCTCGCTCGTCGCCGCCTACGACGTCGACCTGCACGCCGTCGCCGACCACGCCCGCCGCCTCACGCTCGACACCCTCACCGACGTGCTCGGACCCCCGCGGGACGGCCTCGCCCGCGACGTCGTGGTCGACGTCGAGATCGTCGACGTCACCCCGCACGACCCCCGCAGCTGACGTCGACACCGACGACGAGCCGGGCCGCCCCGCCCGCCCGCGGGTCACGCGCCGGCCGGCTGCCCGACGAGGCGTATGCCGTCACGCTCCTCCCCGAGGTCGAGCCACGTCGAGCGCGGGCTGACGTAGGGCGAGATCAGCTCGACGAGCGCCGGATCTGCTTGTCCCGCAAGGACGTGCGCGGCAATCCGCCGTGCGGCACCGGCCAGGAAGTCTGCGAGCTGCACGCGAGGGTCGTCCTGCGAGTCGACGAAGCTGATGCCCTCGAGCGCGTCCGACCACCCGTCGGCGCTCGACCCGACAGCGGTGCGGATGGCGGCATCGGTGAGGGTCGCCTGCACGTCGTGGACCACCCACAGCGGCCGGCCCGAGCCGCCCCAGTGCCGTAGGACCTCGGCGAGCGCGGGCACGATCGGGTCGAGCGCCCCTCGCCCCCGCGCCACGAAGGCGAGCAGGCCCTCCGGCTCGCCGGGCACGCCTGCGAGCACGGATCGCACGAGCTCGACCGAGTCCGCGGGCAGACCGGGCCGGTCGGCCAGCTCGCCCAGACCGCGACGCAACGCCGACGCGCTCAGGGCCGCGTCGTCGAGCGAACGGGCGCGCACGACGTCGTTGAAGTCGGCCAGGACCGCCTCCCAGCCGGCAGCGCCCAGACCTCGCGTGGCCGCCAGGTGCAGCAGCCGCACCCGGCGTGCGAGGTCCCGGGCCGACCCGGTGGCAACCCCGCCGAAACCGTCCCCACCACCACCCAGCAGAGACACGAGCCGCCCGGTGAGGTGCAGCGCCTTGTCGGTGAGGTGCACGTGGGCGTGGCCCAGGAGCGGCCCGTCGTCACCGAGCAGCCACTCGAGAAGCCGCCGGTTCTGCGGTCGCAGGACGACGCTCGCCTTGACCTCCGTCGCGGGCGAACGCGCCTCGACCCGCACGCGCTCGACCGTGGCCAGGGCGGTGTCGGTCGTGACGTCGACGCTCGCGTGGGCGAACGTGTCGGTGCTGCCGCGCACCAGCTTCTCGCCCTCCGAGCCCGACTCGTCGCAGGCCACCTCGAGCAGGACGGCGGTGCGCGAGGGCGCGGCGGACGGCATACCTCATCCTGTGCCGCGGGCGTCGGCTCGCCAACCGACTTAGCCCGGCAGGGCACGATTCGGTCACGACGGTGGGCTGGACGGTGGGCTGGGCGGCGCCAACGGGTACGACGCGTCAGTTCTGACCCGGGACCTTCACGGTCCCCGACCCGCGGAGAGGAGCCGACCATGACGACGTCACCGGTCCCGGCACCCGAGGAGTGGCGGGACGCCCTCGAGCACACGCTCGAGTCGTTCGACGAGGCCGGCGGCCACCGCGTGCTCAGCCGGGTCTTCGAGCAGCTCGGCGTCGAGGACGCCCTTTCGCTCGTCGTGCTCCCCTACCTCCACGAGGTCGGGGAACGATGGTCCGCCGGGTCGATCGGCGTGGCCCAGGAGCACTTCGCGAGCAACGTCCTGCGGTCCCGCCTGTCCGTCCTCATGGGCGCCGACGAGAGCCCCCACGGGCCGTTGGCGGTGCTCGCGTGCATGCCGGGCGAGCGTCACGAGTTCGGACTCATGGCCACCGCGATCGTGCTGTCACGACTCGGGTGGCGCACCAGCTACCTCGGCGCCAACACCCCCACGGCCGAGCTGGCCGTGGCTGCCCGCACCCTCAGGCCCGAGGCCGTCGTCGTGGCCGCGCACCGCGCCACCGCCTTCGCGGCCCACGCCCCGGCGCTGCGCCGCGTGGCGAGGTCGACGGCGGTCCACCTCGCGGCCGGGGGCGCCACCGACGAGGTCGCCGCCCTGTGTCACGCGACGCGCCTCGACGGCGGCCCCGTCTGGGCGGCCCGGGCCCTGCACGAGGCGTACGGGGAAGCACGCGCTGACACCGGGACGGACCTGGGGACCGATCTCGTCGAGGACACCCCGGCCTGAGACGCGACACGGAGCCCGGCCGGGCCACCGTCCGCCCTGCGTGACCCCTGCGGCGATAGGCTCGTTTGCCGTGCCCAGGCACCGTGATCCGCAGGACCCGACCGATGGAGCCCCCATGACCGCAGGACCGACCGGACACCCGGACCGCATCGAGCAGGTCGAGGCCGTCGATCAGGTCGAGCAGGTCGAGCCCGTCGATCAGGTCGAGCACCTCGGGTCGGGACTCATGGACGGCACCAGCCGCAAGGGCCGTGACACGCGCCTAGGCCTTGTCATCGCGGGCATCGCCGGCGCCGCACTGCTCGTCGGTGGACTCATCGCCCTCGTCATCACGATGGCCGGCTGAGCGCGGTCAGCGCGACCGACCGGCCCGAGCGCGTCACGAACTCCTCGAACGCCGCGACCGTGGGGTCGTGGGCGGGGTGGCGCACGACCGCCCCGATCGTCCGCAGCGCCTGCGGGTGGTCGAGCCCGACCGGCACCACGTCGCCCTCCGGGGTGAAGGCGGGCAGGATGGCCACGCCGAGGCCGGCACCGACGAGTCCCCTTGCGGTGTGGACGTCCTCGGCCTCGAAGCCGACACGCAACGGCACTCCGGCATCGGCATAGATCTCCTCGACGCGCCCTCGCAGGCCGAAGCCGGTCTTGAGCACGATGAGCTCGTCGCGGGCCACCGAGGCGAGCCGCTCGACCGACACCGAGCCCGCACCCGCGACGGGGTGCGAGCGGTGGACGGCGACGACGAGTGGCTCGTCGTAGAGCACGGTCGTCGAGGCACCCGGCAGCTGCGGCGGTGAGGCGACGAGCGCGACGGTGCAGCGCCCGGCCTCGAAGTCCTCGAGCGCCTTCTGCCGCGAGCCCTGCGCGAGCTCGAACCGCACGCCGGGGAAACGGTCGCGGAAGCGCCGGATCAGGGCGGGCACGACCGCCTCGCCGAGCAGGGTCTGGAACGACAGCCCGACGGTGCCGTGTCCGACGACGCTCGAGCGGGTCACGACATCGACGCCGCGCTCGAGGGCACCGACGCCCTCCTGCGCGAAGGGCAGCAGGGCCCGGCCCGCCGCCGTCAGCGCGATGCCGCGCCCTTCGCGCTCGACGACGGGTGTGCCGAGGAGCTCGCCGAGCCGCGCGAGGGCCCGGCTGACGGTGGGCTGCGGCGTGCCGAGCACCGCCGCCGCCGTCGTCACCTGGCCGACCTCGGCGACGACGACGAAGACGGGCAGCAGCCGCACGACGGCCCGGAACTCGGCAGGTCTCATGTCCCGATCGTATGAGTGATAGCCATGACATGCATTGGTGCTCTGAGTGGCGTCGACCTAGCGTCGGGCGCATGACCTGGGCCGGACACCTCCCCGCGAGCCACGAGTACCGCCGCATCCTCGTCGGGCTCGGCGCCGCCGGGGTGGCGACCTTTGCGCAGCTCTACTCCCCGCAGGGCCTGCTCCCGACCCTCGCCCGCGGCCTCGAGGTGAGCCCCGCCGACGCCGCGCTGTCCGTGTCGCTCGCCACCCTCGGTGTCGCGCTCGCCGTGCTGCCGTGGTCGTGGGTCGCCGACCGGGTCGGTCGCCTCCGCGCCATGCAGGTCGCGATCGTCGCCTCGACGGTGCTCGGGGTGCTCGTCGCGCTCGCCCCCGGCATCGAGGCGCTGCTCGCGCTGCGCCTCGTCGAGGGCATGGCGCTCGGCGGCCTGCCCGCCCTCGCCGTCACCTACCTCCACGACGAGGTGCACGCCCGCCACACCGCTGCTGCCGCCGCGGCCTACATCTCCGGCACGACGGTCGGCGGGGCGGCCGGGCGCCTCATCGCAGGTCCGCTCGCGGGTCTCGTGGGCTGGCGGCCTGCCCTGCTCACCGTGGCCGCCGTGTGTGCCGTCGCGTCCGTCGTCTTCCTGCGCCTCATGCCACGCCCGCGCGGCTACCGCCCGACCGGTGCGTCGGTGCGCACCGTGGCCGACGGCATCCGCACGAGCCTGCGCGACCCGGCGCTGCTCGCGCTCTACGCCCAGGGCGCCCTGCTCATGGGCGGCTTCGTGGCGGTCTACAACTACCTCGCCTTCCGGCTCGAGGGGCCGGAGTTCGGCCTGCCCGCCACGGTCGGGTCGCTGATCTTCGCCGCGTATGCCGCGGGCACCGTCAGCTCGCGCCTGACCGGCCGCTGGGTGCCACGTCTCGGGCGGCGGCGCGTGCTCGTCGCCGGGACGTCGACGATGGCCGTGGGCGCGCTGCTGACGCTCTCCGGGTCGCTGCCGATCGTCGTGGCCGGGCTGCTCGTGCTCACGGCCGGCTTCTTCGCCGCCCACGCGACGGCCTCGGCGTGGGTCGGGGCGCGCGCCACGACCGGCCGGGCCCAGGCGACGGCGCTCTACAACGTCTTCTACTACAGCGGTTCCGCGCTCGTCGGCTGGCTGCTCGGCTACGCGTGGTCAGGCCTGGGCTGGGGCGCCGTCGTGGGAGCGGTCGTCGCGCTCGCGGCCCTCGCCGTCGGGCTCGCCCTCACGGTGCTGCCCGCCCGCTCCCCCGCTCGTGACGCCGTTACGCCTCCGGCGGCACCCGACGCGGTGCATGCTGTCCCGCATGAGCGACGGTCCGGTGGGGGGACCACGTAGGGCGGACATCCAGGGCCTCAGGGCCGTGGCCGTGCTCGCCGTCATCGCCTTCCACCTCTTCGGCTGGCCCCGGGGCGGCTACCTCGGGGTGGACGCCTTCTTCGTCGTGTCCGGCTTCGTGATCACCGGCGTCCTCGTGCGCGAGCGGGACAGGACCGGACGGATCTCCTTGCGCGCCTTCTGGATCCGACGGGCGCGCCGCATCCTCCCGCTCGCCGTGCTCGTCATCGCGGCCGTCGTCGTGGTCGCCCCCTGGGCCTGGGCCGGGGCCAAGGCGGCCTCCATCCGCGCCGACGCCGTCTGGGCGGCGCTCTTCTCCGCCAACTGGCACTATGCCGCCCGCGCCGACACCTACTTCGACACCGGGTCGGCCCCCTCGCCGCTCCTGCACTACTGGTCGCTCGGCGTCGAGGAGCAGTTCTATGCCGTGTGGCCGCTGCTCGTCGTGCTCGTCGTCGCGCTGGCGCACCGGATCGGCCGGCCCTCCCGGCACCGGGCCGCCATCGCAGCGCTGGCCGTCGTCGTCGGTGGCACGTCCCTCGCCTGGGCAGCCGTCCAGGGCACGTCCGACCCGACGACGGCGTACTACTCGACGCTGACCCGCGCGTGGGAGCTCGCTCTCGGGGCCGCCCTCGCCACCCTGCCCGGGTATGCCGTCCGACTGCGTCCTGCAGCCCGCGCCACGCTGTCGTGGGCGGGCCTCGCGACGCTCGTGACGGCATACGTCGTCGTCACGCCGCAGACGGGCAGCCCCTGGCCGGGGGCGCTGGGGGCCGCCGCAGGCACCGCGCTGGTGCTCGTCGCCGGCATCGGCGAGGCGCCGCACGCGGCGGTCCTGCTGACGAACCGGGTGAGCGGCTACGTCGGCGACATCTCCTACGGGCTCTACCTCTGGCACTTCCCCCTCGTCGTGCTCGCACCGGTCGTCCTCGCCGCCACGGGGGCGGTCAGCGCGGCCGTCGTGCTGCTCGGGACGCTCGCCCTGTCGGTCATCTCGCACCACCTCGTCGAACGTCCTGCCCTCGACGCGCCCCGGGTGAGGCGGCGCGGGATGCTCGCCGCCGCGATGGCCCTCGTGCTCCTCGTCGTCGGCGTCGGTGGCGCGGCGGCCGCCCGGCCCGACCTCTTCTCGGGCGGGACCGTCGTGGCCGCCGAGCAGCCCGACGGCGCCGTGCCCGCCCCGGCGGGTGAGGCGCCCGAGGTCCCAGCGACGCCGGGGACCACGTCCGCGACGCCCACCGCTCCCACCCCGTCCGCGCCCGGGGCGTCTCCGTCGCCGACGCGGGTGCCGTCACCGACGCCGACCGCCTGGACCCCGATCCCCTTGGGCGCCACGGGAACTCGCATCCAGGACGGGCTGCGCGGCGCCCTCGCCTCCGACTCCTGGCCCGCAAACCTCAACCCGTCACCCGACCAGTGGCAGACGACCGCCGACCAGCGGGCAGCGATGAGCGCGTGCACCGCGACCGACGCCGCCGACCCCGAGTCGTGCACCTTCGGCAACCGCAAGGGCCCCGAGATCATCGTCTACGGCGACTCGATCGGCTTCCCCCTCCTCGCGGCCGTCGAGAAGGCCTACGGCGCGCGCTACAAGGTGCGCGGCATGACGAAGATCGCCTGCGCGGTCAACGGGGTCGACGCGAACTACGGCAAGGACGAGTGGGCGATCCCCTGCGTCAACCACCGCAAGATGGTCCTCGACTACGTGCGGCGGGTGAAGCCCAAGGTCCTCCTCATGACCGAGACCTACTCGTGGGCGGTTCGGCTCAAGTCCGGCGCCAAGGGGGCCGCGTCGGCCAAGGAGTGGCTCGCCGCCGACCAGGCGTTCGTCGACTCGGTGCGCGGGAGCGTCGGCACCGTCGTCATCGTCGCGCCGTCGATGCCGGGGGTCGCGTTCCTCGACTGCTACCGACCGGGCGGCTCCCCCGGCAGGTGCGTCACCGGCATACCGACGTGGTGGGCGCGCACGCGCGACGTCGAGAAGACGGTGCAGCACGCCGTCTTCGTCGACACGACGCACTGGTACTGCGTCGACGGCCGCTGCCCGATCTTCACGACGACGACGGGGACGGTGCTCAAGGGCGACTACCTCCACACGTCCGTGCAGTACGCGCGACAGCTCGCACCCGACCTCGCCTACCTGCTCAGGGCGTCCGGCGTCAGGCTGTGAAGGCCGTCGACGGCAGGTCGCGCTCGTCGTCGGCGAGAGCACGGACGACGCGCGCGGCGACCGCCTCGGGGTCGAGGCCCTGCGGCAGCCGGGGGGCCTCGCCGGCCAGCGGTCGGGTGGCGAGGCCGGTCTCGGTGTGCGGCGGCCGCACGTCGAGCACCCGGATGCGCCGGCGTCGCAGCTCCGTCGCGAGCGCCGCGTCGAAGGCGGTGAGGCCGGCCTTGGCGGCGCTGTAGGCCGCCATGCCCGGCATCGCCTTCTCGGCGACGACGGCGCTGACCTGCGCGAGGAAGCCGCCCTCCGGGATGATGCCGAGCGCAGCCCGGGCCAGCCGGATCGGCGCGACGAGGTCGAGCAGCAGGATCTCGTCGAGCGTGTCGTCGTCGAGGTCCTCGACGGTGCCGAAGGCGACGACCCCCGCGGCGTTGACGACGCCTGTCAGGGGCGCAGCCTCGTGGGCTGCAGCCACGACCGCGGCGGGTCCACCCGGCATCGTCAGGTCGGTCACGACAGTCGTCACGACGCCGGCTCCGAGCTCGTCGGCGAGCGCCTGCAGCCGGGTGCCGTCGCGGCCGCTCAAAGAGACCCGGGCACCCGACGCCACGAGCCCACGCGCGATCGCCCTGCCCAGGCCACCCGTCGCGCCGAGGACGAGGACATGGGCTGCGGCGAGGTCGGTCACGCGCTCATCATCACCCGGGAGGCGCCGGCCCGGAAGGTGCGCCCGAATCCGCGAGGTCCTCCGGGGTCCACGGGGGCCCGAGTTGGGTAAGACTGGAGGAGCCGCGTCACGGGGGCGCGGATTCTCGGGGGAGAGCACGATGGCACAGACGCATCCGTCCAGGTACGACCGGGACGAGGACCTCATGGCACCGCACGAGGTCGCCACGATCTTCCGGGTCTCACCCGGCACCATCACCCGCTGGGCGCGGGTCGGGCTGCTGCCCTGCACGTGGACCCCTGGCGGTCACCGCCGTTTCGAGCGCAGCTGCGTCGTGGCGCACCTCGAGCGCCTGGCGCGCGAGGCCGACGACGACCGCGTGCGCCTCGCCCACGGCTGACGCCTGCCGGCAGACCCTGACGGACCCGGACCCGGCGACACGGCATACGCCCGTCCGCCCTCGGTTGTGGGAGGCGTCGGTCATGATGTGCGAGTCATGACGCGATGGACTGCCCAGCAGGTGGCCGGACTGGCCCCCGACGCCTCGTCGCTGGCGGCTGCCCGCAAGCTGGCGCGGCCGGGGCCGTGGTCCGACACGGGGTCCACCGAGACGCTGCTCTGGGGCAAGTGCCAGGGGTCGGGCAAGACGCCCTACCAGGTCAGCATCGACCTCGTCGGCCCTGCGTTCCGATGCTCGTGCCCCAGCCGCAAGTTCCCCTGCAAGCACGGGCTCGCGCTGCTCCTGCTCTGGGTCGACGGGTCGGGATCGGTGGCGGACGCCGACGAGGCGGCCGGCTTCGCGCAGGAGTGGGCCGCCGAGCGTTCGGCGCGGGCCGAGGCCAGGGCGGCCGGTGACGCCGCGCGCGCGACGCGGACGCCCGACCCCGCTGCGGCGGCCAAGCGCCTCGAGGAGCGGCTCGCCCTCATGGACGGCGGCATGGACGACTTCGCCCGCTGGCTCACCGACCTGGCCCGCAGCGGCACGGCGTCCGCCCGGCAGCAGCCCTACGCCTGGTGGGACGGCACGGCGGCCCGGCTCGTCGACGCGCAGCTGCCCGGCCTCGCCGACGACGTGCGGTCGGTCGGTGGCGCCGTGAGCGGCCGCCCGGACTGGGCCGAGCGGCTGCTCGTCGCGCTCGGTCGGTGGTGGACCGCGACCCGGGCCTGGGCGGCCCGCGAGTCGCTCGGCGAGGCGCAGATGGGGGACCTGCGCGCCTACCTCGGCTGGTCGACGAGCACCGAGTCCGTGCGCCGGGCCGATGCCGTGACCGACCGCTGGCTCGTGCTCGGCGCGCACCGCAGCGACGACGGCCGCCTGCAGCAGCAGCGCACCTGGCTGCGCGGCAGCGCCACTGGCGAGACGGTGCAGGTGCTCGACTTCGCCGCGGGCGGCCAGGTGCTGCCCGTCGCGCGCGTCGTGGGCTCCACCCTCCACGCGACCCTCGCCCGCTACCCCGGTGGCGCCGTGCGTCGCGCCCTCTTCGTCGACGAGCCCGCCGTCTCGGACGACGGTGTGCGTATGCCGTCCGGCGCGTCCCTCGAGGACGCGCAGTCCGTCGCTGCCCAGGCGTGGGGTCAGAACCCTTGGGCTCGAAGGGTGCCCGTCGTCCTGTCCGACGTGCGTGTCGGCGTCGACCGTGTCGTCGACGCCGCCGGCGCGAGCATGCCGCTCACCGACGACGCCGACGTCTGGTCGCTGCTCGCCCTGACCGGAGGTCGTCCGGCTCGCGTGTTCGGCGAGCTCGAGGAGTCGCGGCTGCGGCCACTCACGGTCGTGGTCGACGACGAGGTGGTGGGTCTGTGAGCGACCTCGACACGTGGTGGCGTGACGTCGGCAATGCGGCCCTCCTCGGCACCGCCCGGCGCCCGGTCCCGCCGCTGCCCGACCTCCGGCCGGCGGGGGTGCGCCCCCGTGCGGTCGAGTCGCGGCGCGAGGACGACCTGCTCGACGCCGCGGCGCTCGGCGGTGCGGCCCTTCGTGCCGGTCGCCGGCTCGAGTCCTCGGAGCCGCCTGGTGCGGCGCCCGACGACCGCCGTCCGGCCGCGCCACGACGAGCCGTCCAGCTGCTCGAGCTCGTCATGACCCAGCCGCCGGCCGGCGCGGCGCAACGGGTCGGTCTGATGGTCCACTGGCTGCGTGCCGCCGACGACGCCGGCTGCCGTGTGCCCCACGTGCTGCTGCCGACGCTGCTGGCCCTGGCGACCGGTTCGCGGGAGCTGCGCCGGCCCACGGCCGCCGTGCTCGACGAGCGCGGCCGCTGGCTGGCCGGCCTCCGCGCCGAGTGGGCCTGGGTGGCCGACGCCGCGCCGGGCGCCGACGCGCGGTCGGCGTCGCGCAGCGGCGCCGCCGCCCCCGCGGCCGACGATTGGGCCCGGCTCCCGTCCGCCGACCGGGTCGTCGTGCTGGCCGGGGTGCGTGCCCACGACCCGGGGGCCGCCCGCGACCTCGTGCGCTCCACGTGGGCGACCGACTCGGCGCGAGACCGCCGCGTGCACCTCGAGACCCTCCGGATCGGTCTCGGACAGGGCGACGAGCCCCTGCTCGAGACGGGGCTCGACGACCGCGCCGGCACGGTCCGGGATATCTCGGCCGAGCTGCTCGACGCGCTGCCGGACTCGGCGCGCGCCGCCCGCCTCGCCGACCGGCTGCGGCCCCTCGTCCGCCGCACGGGGGTGCTCGGCCGAGGCCTCGAGCTCACGCTCCCCGACGAGCCCGACCCGGCCGGGGTGCGCGACGGCCTGGGCAAGCCCCCGCCGCGCCGCTCGGCCCGCGGGTGGTGGCTCGAGCAGATCTGCGCCGGCGCGCCGCTCGCCGTCTGGGCCGAGCTGACCGGCGCGTCGCCGTCCGCGACGGTCAAGCGGCTGACCGACGCGAAGGCGACGGACGCCCTGGCCGGCATACGCCGTGCGGTGGCCTCGCGACGCGACCCCGACTGGGCCACGGCCCTGCTCGAGCTGGGCTGGGACCCTCTGGTCGTGCCGGCCCTGCCTCGCGAGCGCCGAGAGCGTGCCGTGCTGCAGCGCGTCGACGCCCTGAGCACCCAGCCGCACCAGGCCGCCGCGGTCATCGCCGCGGTGGAGGCCCCGTGGTCGCCCGACTTCAGCGTCGGGCTGGTGTCGAGGCTGCGCGCCTCGAAGCTCGGCTCCGCCGTCGTCGTGGCGACGATGCCCCACCTCGTCGCCGGGCTGCACCCTGCCGCCCTCGACGCCGTCGAGCGGTGGATCGAGTCCACCGGCGCCGACCAGACCCTCACGACCAACCTGCGCAACCTGCTCCAGTTCCACTCCGTCAAGCGATCGATCACCGAGGCCTTCAGATGAGCGAATCCCCCTCTGCCACCACGGTCCTGCGGGCCCACGCCGAGGACGCGTATGCCGCCGAGCTCGTCGCACTGGCGGCCACCGACGACCGCCCCCGGCCGCCGCGGTGGCGGCTGTCGCCGTGGGCCGTCACCACCTACCTCCTCGGCGGCACCCTCGACGACGGCACCGAGATCACGCCGAAGTACCTCGGGTCGCGCCGGCTCATGGAGGTCGCCGTGGCGTCACTGGCCACCGACCGCGCCCTGCTGCTGCTCGGCGTGCCGGGCACGGCGAAGACGTGGGTCAGCGAGCACCTCGCCGCGGCGGTCAGCGGGTCGTCGACGCTCGTCGTGCAGGGCACGGCCGGCACTCCCGAGGAGTCGCTGCGCTATGGCTGGAACTACGCCCGCCTCCTCGCCGAAGGTCCGACGCGCGGTGCGCTGGTGCCGAGCCCCGTCATGCGCGCCATGGAGACGGGCTCGCTCGTGCGCATCGAGGAGCTGACGCGCATCCCGGCCGACGTGCAGGACGCGCTCATCACGATCCTGTCCGAGAAGCACCTGCCCATCCCCGAGCTCGACTCGGAGGTGCAGGCGCAGCAGGGCTTCAACGTCATCGCCACCGCCAACAACCGCGACAAGGGCGTCAACGACCTGTCGTCGGCCCTCAAGCGCCGCTTCAACACGCTCGTGCTGCCGCTGCCCGACTCCCTGGAGCAGGAGGTCGAGATCGTGCGCACCCGCGTCGACTCCCTCGGCCGGTCGCTCGAGCTGCCACCCGGCCTCGAGTCGCTCGCGCAGATCGAGCGCGTCGTCACGATCTTCCGCGAGCTGCGCTCGGGCGTCACCGCCGACCAGCGCACCACGGTGAAGTCGCCCTCGGCGACCCTCTCGACGGCCGAGGCCATCTCGGTCATGACCAACGGCCTGTCGCTCGCCGCGCACTTCGGCGACGGGGTCGTCCGGGCCGACGACGTCGCCGCCGGCCTCGTCGGGGCCGTCGTCAAGGATCCGGTCCAGGACCGGATCGTGTGGCAGGAGTACCTCGAGACGGTGGTCAAGGACCGCGCCGAGTGGACCGACCTCTACCGCGCGTGCCGCGAGCTGGGCTGACATGACCCAGGTGGAGGTGCTGGGCGTCCGGCACCACGGTCCCGGATCGGCCCGGTCGGTCGGGCGCGCCCTCGACGAGCTGCAGCCCGACGTCGTGATCATCGAGGGGCCGCCCGAGCTCGACGCGCTCGTCCCGCTCGCAGGCGATCCCGACCTCGTGCCGCCGGTGGCCGGGCTCGTGTATGCCGTCGACGAGCCGAGGCGCGCCGCCTTCTACCCGTTCGCCGTCTTCTCACCCGAGTGGGTGGCGTTGCGCTGGGCGCTCGCGCACGGGGTCGACGTCCGCTTCGCCGACCTCCCCGCGACCCACCACCTCGCCGACAGCGACACCGAGCAGGCCCCGGAGGACACCCCGCGTCGGGTGGGCCGGCGCGTGGACCCGATCACGGCGCTCGCCTCCGCCGCCGGCTACGACGACCCGGAGCGCTGGTGGGAGGACGCCGTCGAGCACCGCCGCACCTCCTCGCTGACCCACTTCGCGCACCTGCGCGAGGCCATGCACGGCGTCCGCGGGGACCTCGAGGTCGACGACGACGACCGACGAGAGGCTTTCATGCGCAAGGTGATCCGGGCCGAGATGCGCTCCGGTCGCGAGCGCGTCGCCGTCGTCTGCGGCGCCTACCACGCGCCGGCCCTCCACCCGGACTCGTTCCCGCCCGTGAGCCGCGACAACGCGCTGACGAGCAAGCTGCCCAGGATCAAGGTCGCCGCGACGTGGGCCCCCTGGAGCTCCGAGCGGCTCTCGTATGCCAGTGGCTACGGCGCCGGGGTCCGCTCGCCGGGGTGGTACCACCACCTCTTCGTCACCCCCGACGACGAGGTCGTGCCGTCGTGGTTCGTGCGGGTCGCCCGCACCCTGCGCGGCGAGAACCTCGACGCGTCGACCGCGTCGGTCGTCGAGGCGACCCGGCTGGCCGGCGCCCTGGCCGCGGTACGCGGGCGCCCGTCCGTGGGGCTGGCCGAGCTCACCGACGCCGCGCGCGCCGTGCTCACGGAGGGGGCCGACCTGCCGCTGCGGCTCGTCGACCGCACCCTCGTCATCGGCGAGGAGCTCGGCCGGGTGCCGGAGTCGACGCCGATGGTGCCGCTCGCTGCGGACCTCTCCCGGCAGCAGAAGTCGTTGCGGCTCAAGGCCTCCGCGACCTCGACCGTCGTCCAGCTCGACCTGCGGCGCGAGTCCCAGCTGGCCCGGTCGGTGCTGCTGCACCGGCTGGCGGTGCTCGAGGTCCCGTGGGGCACGCAGGTCGAGGCCGGACGCACGACCGGCACCTTCAAGGAGGCGTGGGAGCTCGAGTGGACGCCCGAGCTGGCCGTGGCCGTCATCGAGGCAAGCCTCTACGGCACGACGGTCCGCAGCGCCGCCGAGGCGCGCATCGCCGAGGAGGCCCGTGAGGCGGCAGACCTCGCGGCGCTCGGTCGCCTCATCGAGGAGTGCCTGCTCGCCGACCTGGCCGAGGGCCTGCGCTCCGTCGTGGCGGCCCTCGCCGAACGGACGGCCCGGCAGCACGACACCCGGGCCCTGCTCGAGACCGTCGAACCCCTCGCCCGCACCTGCCGCTACGGCGACGTGCGCGGGGTCGACGTCGCGGACGTGACCCACGTGCTCCAGACCGTCGTCGTGCGTGCGTCGGTGGGGCTGCGCGCGGCCTGCTCGAGCCTCGACGACGACAGCGCCGCCGCGATGCGCACGGCCGTCGAGGCGGCCCACCGCGGTGTCGCCCTCGTGGACCGCGACGACCTGCGCGAGCCGTGGACCGAGGCGCTCGTGACGGTCGGGCGCGACGAGCACATCCACGGCGCCGTCGCCGGCCGCGTCAACCGGCTCCTGCTCGACGGCGGACACCTCGCCCACGCGGAGGCGGCCGCCCGCCTGAGCCGCCGCCTCTCCCCCGGCACACCCGCCCCCGCTGCGGCGGCCTGGCTCGACGGCTTCCTCTCCGGCGAGGCCCTGCTGCTCGTCCACGGCGACGACCTGCTCTCGATCATCGACGAGTGGCTCGTCGGAGCCACGGAGGAGGCGTTCGAGGACCTCCTGCCCCTCGTGCGCCGCACCTTCTCGCGCTACCAGCCGGCCGAACGCCGCCTCATCGGGACACACCTGCGCGACCTCGGCAGCGGACGGCATACGCAATCCCCCACCACGGACTCCCTCGACCTCGAGCGCGCCGCTCCAGCCGTCGCCGCCGTCGCCCGCCTGCTCGGGATGGAGGTGGCGTCATGACCGACCGCGACCGGCTGACCCGGTGGCGACTCGTCCTCGGCGGCGAGCAGTCCGACGGCATCGGGGAGGGAGCCTCCCTCGACGCCGACGACCTCAAGCGCGACGAGGCCCTGCGCGAGCTCTACGACGGCGAGCGCCGCAGCGGCCTGGGTGCCTCGGCCCCGCGTGTGGCCCGGTGGCTCGGCGACATCCGCGGCTACTTCCCGTCGTCGGTCGTGCAGGTCATGCAGCACGACGCGATGGACCGTCTCGGCCTGACCCAGCTGCTCCTCGAGCCCGAGCTCATGGAGGCCGTGCAGCCCGACGTGGGCCTCGTCGCGACGCTCGTCGGGCTGAACCGCGTCATCCCCGAGCGGTCCCGTGCCACGGCGCGCGCGGTCGTCCGGGTCGTCACCGACGAGCTCGAGGAGCGCCTGCGCGCCGAGACCGTCCAGGCCGTGACGGGCGCCCTCAACCGGGCTGCCCGGACCCGTCGGCCCAAGGCCTCCGACATCGACTGGAACCGCACCATCGCGGCCAACCTCAAGCACTACCAGCCCGAGCACGGCACGGTCGTGCCCGAGCGGCTCGTCGGCTACGCCCGGCGGGCGCACCGCGTCGAGCGCAGGATCATCCTCTGCATCGACCAGTCCGGCTCAATGGCCGAGTCGGTCGTCTACTCCAGCGTCTTCGGCGCCGTGCTCGCCTCCCTGCGGTCCGTCGAGACGAGGCTCGTCGTCTTCGACACCGCCGTCGTCGACCTCACAGACGAGCTCGACGACCCCGTCGACGTGCTCTTCGGCGTCCAGCTCGGCGGGGGCACCGACATCAACCAGGCGCTCGCCTACTGCGAGGGGCTCATCGAGCAGCCCGGCGAGACGATCCTCGTGCTCATCAGCGACCTCTACGAGGGAGGCATCGCCGAGGAGATGGTGCGGCGGGCCTCGTCGATCGTCGCGTCCGGCGCGACGATGGTCGCCCTGCTGGCGCTCAGCGACTCGGGCCGGCCGAGCTTCGACGCCGACCACGCGGCTGCCCTCGCGGCGGTCGGTGTACCGGCCTTCGCGTGCACCCCCGACCGCTTCCCGGACCTCATGGCGACGGCGATCGAGAAGCGCGACATCACCGCCTGGGCCGCCGCCAACGACATCGTGACCACCCACGAGCCCGACGCCCTGACGTGAGGCGGGGCACCCGGCCGGCCGGACGGCATACTCACCGCATGCGACTGCACCCCGAGGAGACCGAGGCGGGTCCGTGGAGCCACGTGGACGACGACGCGCTCTCGGCGCTGCTGACCCGTCAGCTCCCCGAGGGCCGGGGCGTCCTGCTCGTCGACGGGCGGTCCGGCAGCGGCAAGTCGACCTTCGCCGAGCGCGCGGCCACCCTGCTCGGCGGGGCCGTCGTGCACAGCGACGACCTTGCGTGGCACCACGACCCTGTCGCCTGGGACGACCTGGCGCTCGAGCACGTCATCGCGCCGTGGCGGCGCGGTGAGGACGTCGACCACCGGCCGCCGGGCTGGGTCGCCCAGGGCCGTGACGGCTCGGTGAGGGTGCCTGCGGACGTACGCGTGCTCGTCCTCGAGGGGGTCGGTGCCGGACGCGCGTCGCTGGCCGCCCGCGCAGACGCGGTCGTGTGGGTGCAGTCCGACCGGGTCGAGGCGCGTCTGGGACGACTGGATGACGTCGGAGGAGCCGTTCCTCGCGGCGGACCGCCCGTGGGAGCGGGCCGACCTCGTCGTGCGCACCCTCGAGGCCGACCGGACGCCCGGGCGCACGACCCTGAACGCCAAGGCCGAGACGGACGGGGCGACCCACCGCCGCTGACGCGCAACGTCTCGGCGGGTCCCCGGATTCAGGGCGCCGCCGTCTACCAGGAGGTGGGCTTCTGCGGCTGGTAGAGCCAGACGTCGAAGAAGTGCTCGAGGTCCATCCCCGAGACCCTCTCGGCCAGCGCGATGAACTGGGCGGTCGTGACGTTGCCGTAACGGTTGTCCCGCACCCACGTGCGCATGATCCGGAAGAAGGCGTCGTCACCGACCGTCTGGCGCAGCGCCTGCACGGTCATCGCGCCACGGTCGTAGATCGTCCCGTCGAAGAGGTGTGCCGCGCCCCCGGGGTCCCCGGGCGGGGGCGTCCAGAACGAGGTCTTCGAGGCCGGCGTGTTGTAGAGGGTGTCGAAGTAGCCCTGGGCGCTCTTCTGGCCGTTGTGCTCGCTCCAGATCCACTCCGACCACGTCGCGAAGCCCTCGTGGAGCCAGATGTCGGGCCACTGGCGGAGGGTGACGGAGTCTCCGAGCCACATGTGGGACAGCTCGTGGGCCACCGTCGTCTCGTCCGGCATACGGTCGTAGACGGGTTTGGTCTGCGTCTCGAGGGAGTAGCCCACCTCCGGGGCGTTGTCCGCGACGGAGCCGACGGCGTCGAACGGGTAGGGCCCGTAGATCGACTCGTAGAACTGCACGATCTGCGGGATCTTCCGGAAGACGTTGCCCGACGGCAGGGTCGGGTCGACGGCGACGTAGGAGGGGATGCTCCCGACCTGGGAGACGGTCAGGTTGAAGCGACCGAGGGTCGCCGTGGCGAGGTAGGGAGCCATCGGGTCGCTCTCCCGCCAGACCCAGGTCGTGCGTCCACCCGTCGACCGGCTCGACACGAGCACGCCGTTGGCCATCACCGTGAGACCGTCGGGGACGGTGACCGCGAAGTCGAAGGTCGCCTTGTCCTGCGGGTTGTCGTTCACGGGGTACCAGCTCGGTGAGCCCTGCGGCTCGCCGACGACGAAGGCGCCGTCCGCCGTCGGGACCCACCCCTCGATCGACCCGTCGGGGTCGGTCACCACCTGGGGTGTGCCGGAGTAGGTGACGGACACGGTGAACGTCCCACCGGCGCGCAGGCCGCTGCTCGGGGTGACCACGAGCTCCTGGTCGCCCGACCGCCCGAAGGCCGCGGTCGAGCCGTTCACCTGCACGTCGGAGATCGTGAAGCCCCGGAGGTCGAGGTCGAACCGCGAGAGGTTCTGCGTCGCGGTCGCGGTGATGACCGCGGTGCCGGTGAGCTGCTTCGAGCCGGGCTCGTAGCCGAGGGTCAGCGAGTAGTGGGCGACGTCGTAGCCGCCGTTGCCCCCCTGGGGGAAGTACGGGTCGCCGGCGCCGGAGGCCCCCGGCGAGAAGGTCACCGCGGCCGCCGGGCCGGCGGTGACGAGGACGAGCGCCGACGCCGCGAGCAGCGCCTGCTTCCTTCGTACAGCCATCCTCGCCACCCCCTGGGCGTCGTCGTGGACCGTTCGAGCGTAGGACCGTGGCCGGGCCGGGACGTCGATTTTCGGGGAATGCGCGCCCGGACGCAGGTTCTGTGATCGCGGGACCGCGGCGCGAGGAGGCTGCACGATGGGTGGCGTGACACGCATTCATCACCTGAACTGCGCTTCGTTCACTCCGAACCTCGGCCTCGGCCTGGGCCTCCCCCGCCGCCTGGTGTCGCACTGCCTCGTCGTGGAGCGGGACGACGGACTGACGCTCGTCGACTCCGGGTTCGGCACGGCGGACACCCACGGCCGCATCGGAAGGCGCTACGCCTGGGCGCTCGGGGCCCGGCTGGACCCGGCGGAACCGGCGGCCATCCAGCTCGAGGCTCGGGGATTCGACCCTCGGGACGTGCGCGACATCGTGCTCACCCATCTCGACCTCGACCACGCCGGGGGAATCAGCGACTTCCCGGCCGCTCGCATCCACGTGTCGGCCAGCGAGCATGCGGCCGGCATGACGCCCCGACGTCGGCGGGAGCGCTTCGGCTACGTCACCTCGCAGTGGGCGCATGGGCCGAACTGGACGATGCACGAGCCGCACGGAGACCGGTGGCTCGACTTCGACGCCGTCCAGGCGGTGGGCGACGACGTGCTGCTGATCCCGCTCGAGGGCCACACCCGAGGTCACTGCGGGGTCGCTGTGCGAAGGCCGGGGGGCGGTTGGTTCCTGCATGCGGGCGACGCCTACTTCGCTGCCGGCGAGAAGCTCCCGGCGGGACGAGCCCCCATCGGGTTGCGCGCCTTCCAGTCGGCGATCCAGGTCGACGGGCCGGCTCGTCGTCGGAACCAGGAGCGTCTCCGGAGCCTGCACGCCGGCCTGGCCGGGACGTCCGGCGGCCCCGCGCCGGTGACGATCTTCTGCGCCCATGACGTGTCCGAGTTCGAGGCCTTGGCGGACCAGACCGAGTGACTCAGTAGCCGAGTTCGCGCAGCCGCGCGTCGCCGATCCCGAAGTGATGGCCGACCTCGTGGATGACCGTCCGTCGAACCTGCTCGACCACCTCCGTGTCGCTGTCGCACACCGCGCAGACGGCATACCGGTAGATCGTGATCCGGTCAGGCAGGACTCCGGCGTACGACGACGATCGACGTGTCAGCGGCACTCCCCGGTAGAGCCCAAGAAGGCCAGCCGGCCCGGGGTCGTGCTGCACGGTGACGGCCACGTTGCTCATGAGCTCACCCAGCTCCGCGGGCAGGCCGTCGAGCGCTTCGCTCACCATCAGCTCGAACTGCTCCGGATCGACCTCGACCATGCACCCAGTGTCCAACCCGACCCGACGGCATCGGAGCTCGGTGTCCGGTCAGGGACCAACGGGTCTACCCGTTGGCTGCGAGCACACCGAGGATCGAGGCATCCTGATCGCCGAGGACCTCGCGCTGCTGCGCTCACTGACGACGACGACGCGTACCGTCCCGGTGCGCCGGCTGTCGAGGCTAGCGAGTCACAGCGTCGAGCAGCTCCACCACAGCGTCCGCGAGCGCACCCGGTTGCTCCTGCGCCATCATGTGACCGGCGTCCGGAACGAGGGTGAGCTCGGCCCCGGAAATGGCTCGTGAGATCTCGACGGCGTTCTCCGGTGCGATGAGTCGGTCGCCGGTTCCGTGGACCACAGCGGTGGGGCAACGGATCGACGCGAGGTCCGGGCGGGAGTCGGGGCGGCCCATGACAGCCGTGAGCTGGGCGACGAAGGCATCGGGACCGATGTCGAGCGCCATCCTTCGCCAGAAGTCGGCCAGGTCGGTGCGCGCGATGTTGGCGGCGTCGACGAGGAGGGGGTAGACAGCCTCGACGAGCTCGCCGAACCGGCCCACGGCCACAGCCTGCGCCTGCTCGCGGCGGCTCGCCACCTGCTCGGGCGAGTCCGCACGTGCCGAGGTGCTGATCAGCGCCAGCCCCGTGACCCGTTCCGGTGCGAGGCGCAGGACCTCGAGGGCGACGTACCCGCCCATGCTGAGACCCGCCAGGACGAAGCGGTCCGGCGCTGCGGCGAGCAGCCTTTGCGCCATCGCGGTCATGGTGCTGTCGCGACGGTTGTCCGCGATGGTGACACCGCCGTAGGACCACACCGCCGGCAGCAGCTGCTCGTACAGCCGGGCCGAACAGAGCAGTCCGGGGACCAGAACGGTGTGTACGGGTGCCGTCGCCATTCCGGGCACGCTACAGAGCCACGCTGACATGGCCGGTACGCCGGCGGGGGTGAGTGCGCGTAGCGTCCGAGGATGCGCAGCTTTCCGGTCACGGACGAGATTCGTTCCTACGCCGTCGCTCACGGAACCTGGCGCCCCGATGCCGTGGTCCGCGAGCTGCAGGCGGAGACGGCCGCGCTCGGGGACGTGGCAGGGATGCAGATCGGCGACGATCAGGGCCAGCTGCTCACCCTGCTCGCCCGCCTGGTCGGCGCGCGACGGGCGGTCGAGGTGGGAACCTTCACCGGCTACTCGAGCCTGTGCATCGCCAGGGGGCTGGCCGAGGGCGGCTCTCTCCTGTGCTGCGACGTCAGCGCGGAGTGGACCGAGATAGGCCGACGGGCGTGGGCCTCCGCCGGCGTGGCCGACCGGATCGAGCTGCGGATCGCACCGGCGCTTCAGACCTTGCGGGCTCTCCCCCCGACGGCCGACATCGACCTGGTCTTCATCGACGCGGACAAGCCGGGGTATGCCGCCTACTGGGCCGAGCTGGTGCCGCGGGTCCGCTCTGGCGGGCTGTTGCTGGCGGACAACGTCCTCTGGAGCGGCCGGATCGATGACCCCCGGTCCACCGACGCGGACACCATCGCGTTGCGCGCCTTCAACGACCTGGTCGCCTCGGACGATCGCGTCGAGACCGTGGTCCTGACCGCCTTCGACGGGCTGACCATCGCCCGACGCCGGTGACCTCGGGACGTTGAGAGGGGACCCCGACCGGCGGCCCGAATGGAGACGAACGTCCCCGAGGACGCGCTCTCGCGCCTCGTGTTGGGAGACTGCCCGTATGACGGGACCTGATCGCGACCGGGACGGGGGAGGCCGCGCTCGCCAAGCGAGGCCGCGGGACGCCCTGGGCCGGCCGCTGCCCTACGGCGCCGAGGGCGTCGAGCCGGTGTCCGAGGAGCCCCTGCCTCCGGACGAGACGCTCGAGGCAGCGCGAGACCTCGTGCGAAGGGGCCGTCCGTTCTCCGCCCACGAGGTGCTGGAGGCGCGTTGGAAGGCGGGACCGGTCGAGGAACGGGACCTGTGGCAAGGGTTGGCGCAGGTCTGTGTCGCGATGACGCACGCGGCGCGCGGTAACCAGGTCGGGGCAGACCGGCTCTTCGACCGCGCCGTGGAGCGCCTGACCACCTTTGCTGCGACTGGACGCTCGACCTACGGGCTCGACCTGGATGCGGTCGTGGAGCACGCACGGAATCACGTCGGACGGTTGTGAGCCCCGGCGTGGGTCACGACGATGCGGGGCGGACGAAGCAGGACCGGCAGCGCGCCTCGTAGGTGAAGGTGCCGTCGTCGGGCAGCGCCTCGGAGCCGCCGAGGTGGTCGAGGAACGGCTCGCCCGAACGCAGCACCTGCGTGTGCGTCGCGCTGAAGTCACGGCACTGGTCGCACACGGCGCGCCGGTAGGTCACCGTGTCGGGACCGAGCTCGAGCAGCGCCCGCACCGGCGCGAAGAGCTCACCACGATGGTCGAGGTCGATGCCGGCGACGACGACGCGCGTGCCGCGCCGGAGCAGCTCGTCGACGACGGCCACGTCGTCGAGGTCGAACATGTGCACCTCGTCGACGCCCACGACGTCGAGCTGCTCGTCGAGGGCGGCGCTCAGCGAGGCGACCTTGGTCGTCGCGAGCTCGCCGCCGCTGCGCGAGGTGACGCCGGTGTCGCGCACGTGCCGCTCGGACTGGTAGACGCGGTGGCGCACCCGCGTGAACTGCAACGGCGACAGCGTCGAGATGAGGGCGAGGCTCTTGCCCGACTTCATCGGGCCGAGGACGACGTCGAGCGACACCCCTGAGGCGGTGCGGACGGCCTGCCTGACGTCGTCGATCGTGGTCACGGGCGAGAACGCTATCGGCCACCGGTGTCAGTCCGAAAACCCCTCGCTCGCAGCCGCGCGCTGCCCCTAGCGTGACCGGGATGCCGATGCACGAGGACGAGGTCCGCGCCACGCCCGAGCTCGTCGAGCGACTGGTCGCCGAGCAGTGCCCTCAGTGGGCGCACCTGCCCGTCGCCGCCCTGCCCGACGAGCTCGAGGGCACCGACAACGTGCTCTTCCGGCTCGGGGACGAGCTCGTCGTGCGGATGCCGAAGATCGAGTGGGCGCAGCACCAGGCCACCTCCGACTCGCGGTGGTTGCCCCTGCTGGCCCCTCATCTGCCCGCCGCCGTGCCGGTGCCGGTCCACCTGGGCCGGCCCTCTGACGGCTATCCGTGGGCGTGGTCCGTCGTGCCCTGGGTGGAGGGTGCGACCCCGCCACGCCTCGGCGCCGACGACGTGCCGCTGGCCCGCGACCTCGCGGCCTTCGCCCTGCGGCTGCGCGACGTCGACGCCACGGGTGGCCCGGCCAAGCCGCCCGGGTCGCGCGGCACTCCCCTGCGCCACGTCGACGACGCCGCGAGGGCCGCCCTCGAGCGGCTCCGCGTCCACGACGACGGCATCGACCTCGCGGCCGCCGAGCGCGCCTGGGACCTTTGCGTCTCCGCGCCCGACTGGGACGGCGCGCCCGTCTGGCTCCACGGCGACCTGCAGCCGGGCAACCTCGTCGTCGACGGCGGACGGCTCGTCGCGGTCATCGACTGGGGCGCGCTCGGTGTCGGCGACCCGGCACCCGACGTCGCCGCCGCCCTCTTGACCTTCACGGGGCAGGCCCGGGACGTCTACCGCGAGGCCGTCCGTCCCGACCACGCGACGTGGCTGCGCGCCTGCGGGTGGGCGCTGGCGCCGTCGCTGACCGGCATCGACTACTACCGGCACACCTTCCCGCGGATGGCCGAGCACGGGCGCCGGATGGTGCGCGCCGTCGTCGCCGAGCTGACCTGACCGGCGACTCGGCGCCTGTCTACTCGCCGGTCACCGCGATGGCGTGGAAGGCTGCAGGGTGCGACACCACCCCCGTCCCAAAGGAGCACGCATGATCTCGCGCATCGCCATCGTGAACCGCGGCGAGGCCGCCATGCGGCTCATCCACGCGGTGCGGGACCTCAACGCGGCGGCGGGCCGCGACGGGCACCGCATCGAGACGATCGCCCTGCACACCGAGGGCGAGAAGCGGGCGATGTTCGTGCGCGAGGCCGACGAGGCGTACGACCTCGGCCCGGCGTCCGCCCGCCCCTACCTCGACTACGCGGTCCTCGAGCGCGCGCTGCGCGAGACCCGCGCCGACGCCGCCTGGGTCGGCTGGGGCTTCGTCGCCGAGCACCCCGCGTTCGCCGAGCTGTGCGACCGCATCGGCGTCACCTTCATCGGCCCGAGCGCCGACGCCATGGTCAAGCTGGGCGACAAGATCGGCAGCAAGCTCATCGCCGAGGAGGTCGGGGTCCCCGTCGCGCCGTGGAGCCGCGGCGGTGTCGACACCCTCGAGGACGCCAAGGCCGCGGCCGCGCGCATCGGCTACCCGCTCATGCTCAAGGCGACCGCCGGTGGCGGCGGCCGCGGCATCCGCCGCGTCGACTCCGACGCCGACCTCACCGACGCCTACGAGCGCACCCGCGACGAGGCCGAGCGCGCGTTCGGCTCCGGCGTCGTCTTCCTCGAGAAGCTCGTGACCGGCGCCCGCCACATCGAGGTCCAGGTCATCGCCGACGGACAGGGCTCGGCCTGGGCGGTCGGCGTGCGCGACTGCTCCGTGCAGCGCCGCAACCAGAAGGTCATCGAGGAGTCCGCCTCACCCGTCCTCTCCCCCGAGCAGGAGGACGAGGTCCGCACGAGCGCGGAGCGGCTCGCCATCGCCGTCGGCTACGCCGGTGCGGGCACCGTCGAGTTCCTCTACCACCCGGGCGAGCGGTTCTTCGCCTTCCTCGAGGTCAACACCCGCCTTCAGGTCGAGCACCCCATCACCGAGGTCGTCACCGACACCGACCTCGTCAAGCTCCAGATCCACGTCGCGAACGGCAGGCGCCTCGACGACCTTCCCGACGGCCGGCCCACCCAGCGCGGCCACGCCGTCGAGGCCCGGCTCAACGCCGAGGACCCCGACCGCGACTTCGCCCCGAGCCCGGGGCGCATCAGCCTGCTCCAGTTCCCTGCCGGTCCCGGTATCCGCGTCGACACCGGTGTGGGAGAAGGCGACTCGATCCCCGCCGACTTCGACTCGATGATCGCCAAGATCATCGCTTACGGCCACGACCGCGACGAGGCCCTCGCCCGCCTGCGCCGCGCCATGGCCGAGACCACCGTCGTCATCGACGGCGGCTCGACCAACAAGAGCTTCATCCTCGACCTGCTCGACCAGCCCGAGATCATCGACGGCTCGGCCGACACCGGCTGGATCGACCGCGTCCGCGCCGAGGGCCGCCTCGTCTCGCACCGCCACTCCGGGGTCGCGCTCGTCGCCGCCGGCATCGAGGCCTACGAGGACGCCGAGGCCATCGAGCGCGCCCGCCTGCTCGAGTCCGCACGCGGCGGCCGTCCCCAGGTCCAGCACACCGTCGGCCGCGCGATCGACCTCAAGCTGCGCGGCACGGCATACAAGGTCATGGTGCTGCGCACCGCGTCGCACCGCTACCGCGTCAGTATCACCAACGGGGGCGACGAGCACGTCGTCGACGCCACGCTCGACCGCATCGACGAGTATGCCGGCCGCATCGTCGTCGAGGGACGCGCGCACCGCCTCGTCACCGCCACCCACGGGCCCGTGCACCTCGTCGAGGTCGACGGCGTCACCCACCGCGTGTCCCGTGACGAGGGCGGCGTCGTGCGATCCCCCGCGCCCGCGCTCGTCGTCGCGACCCCCGCCGCCGTGGGCGACGAGGTCGCGGCCGGCGCTCCGGTGCTCGTGCTCGAGTCGATGAAGATGGAGACGGTGCTCCCGGCCCCCTTCGCGGCCCGCGTGCGTGAGCTGCTCGTCAGCGTCGGCAGCCAGGTCGAGACCGGCGCACCGCTCGTGCGGCTCGAGCCGACGGGCGACGAGGAGGAGGTCGCCGAGGCGGCCGCCACCGAGGGCGTCGACCTCGACCTGCCTGACTCGAGCGCCGGCCGGGCGACGGTGCGCGAGCGCGTCGACCGCGGCATCGAGGACCTCTCGGCGAGCGTCCTCGGCTTCGACGGCGACCCGAGCGGCGACCGCCGGATGCTCGAGGGCTACCTCTCGGCCCGCGACGAGCTCGCCGCCGACGGCACGATCCCGCTCGCCGAGGAGATCGCCGTCCTCGAGCTGCTCACCGACTTCGCCGAGCTGAGCCGCAACCGCCCGGCCGCCGAGGAGCGGCACACCGAGCTGCTCGTGCACAGCCCGCGCGAGCACTTCCACTCCTACCTGCAGAGCCTCGACGTCGACCGCGCCGGCCTGTCGGCGGACTTCCGCGACAAGCTCGCCCGCGTGCTGCGCCACTACGGCGTCACCGACTTCGAGCGCTCGCCCGACCTGGAGGAGGCGGTCTTCCGCATCTTCCTCGCCCAGCAGCGATCGGCCCCCGAGGTGCAGCTGGCGACCTCGATCCTGCAGCGCTGGCTCGCCGAGCCGATCCCGCAGCCGCCGCTCGACGCCGCGGCCCGTGAGGCGCTCGACCGCCTCGTCGTCGCGACGCAGCTGCGCTTCCCCGTCATCGGCGACCTCGCCCGCAGCGTCCGGTTCCGCTGGTTCGACCAGCCGCTCGTCGACCAGGAGCGCGAGAGCGTGCTCGCCGGCGTCCGCGACAAGCTCGCCTCCCTGGCCTCCGAGCCCGACGCCCCCGACCACACGGCGCGCATCGACGAGCTGGCCGCCATCCCCGAGCAGATCGTCCGCTTCCTCACCGAGCGCCTCCACGAGGAGGCCCCGGAGCGGCTGCCCGAGCACGAGCCGATGCTCGAGGTGCTCATCAAGCGGCACTACCGCGAGCACGAGCTGCACGGCCTGCGCACCTTCTCCGAGGGCGGACGGCCCTTCGCCGTCGCCGACTACACGCTCGACGACCGTCCGACGCACCTGACGTCGACGATCGGCGGCGTCGACGAGCTCGTCCCGGGTAGCCGCCTCGACGCGGCCGTGTCCAACGACGTGTGGTCGCGCGCGACCGGCCTGCACTCCGTCGTCGACCTCTACCTGCGCTGGCCGCAGGAGCCCGACTCCCCCGATGCCGCGAGCGAGCAGCTCGCCGCCCTGCTGCAGGAGCTGCCCTTCGCGCAGGACGTCCGCCGCGTCGCCGTGGCCGTCAGCGCCGGACAGGGCCGACCGGTCGACTACTTCACCTTCCGCCCGGTGGACGGCACGCTCGTCGAGGACCGCCTCGTCCGGGGCGTGCACCCCATGGTCGGGCGCCGGCTCAACCTGTGGCGCCTGACCTCCTTCGACGTCACGAGGCTCGCGGCACCCGAGGACGTCCTGCTCTACGAGTGCGTCGCCAAGGACAACCCCGAGGACCGGCGCCTCGTCGCCCTGGCGCAGGTGCGCCAGGTCGTCGTCGTGCGCGACGAGTCCGGCCAGGTGTCGGGCCTGCCGCACGTCGAGCGCGCCATCGCCAACTGCCTCGAGGCGATCCGCCGCACCCGGGCGAGCCGCGGGGCCAAGGCCTCCAAGCTCGACATGAACCACGTGTGGGTGCAGATCTGGCCGACCATCGAGGCCGACCTCAGCCAGCTGACGGCGCTCCAGAGCAAGATCGCCCCCGTCACCGCCGGCGCAGGCATCGAGGAGGTCCTCGTGCAGGCCAACGTCGCCGGAGCCCCCGGCGACGCGCCGCTGCCGATCGCAGGCCGCTTCTTCTACCAGCCCGGCTCCGGTGTCACGGCCTCCCTCGGGGCGCCCCCAACCGAGCCGCTCAAGCCGCTCGACGACTACGCCTCCAAGGTCGTCCGCGCGCGGCGCCGCGGGCTCGTCTACCCCTACGAGCTGCAGTCGATGATCGCGGGAGAGGGCGGCACCGTCGTCGAGCACGACCTCGACGACACCGGCACGCTCGTGCCCGTCGACCGGCCGCAGGGCCTCAACAAGGCCGGGATCATCGTCGCCGTCGTCAGCTCCCCGACGGTGCGCCACCCGGAGGGCGTCACGCGCGTGGTCCTGTCGGGCGACCCGCTGCGCTCGCTCGGGTCGGTCGCCGAGGCCGAGTGCGCCCGCGTCATCGCGGCCATCGACCTCGCCGAGCAGATGCGGGTGCCGCTCGAGTGGTACTCCCTGTCTGCCGGCGCCCGCATCTCGATGGACTCCGGCACCGAGAACATGGACTGGGTGGCGCGCGCCCTCAAGCGCATCATCGAGTTCACCCAGGCGGGCGGCGAGATCAACATCGTCGTCGCCGGCATCAACGTCGGCGCCCAGCCCTACTGGAACGCCGAGGCGACGATGCTCATGCACACCAAGGGCATCCTCGTCATGACGCCGGACAGCGCCATGGTCCTGACGGGCAAGCAGTCGCTCGACTTCTCCGGTGGCGTGTCCGCCGAGGACAACTTCGGCATCGGCGGCTACGACCGCGTCATGGGCCCCAACGGCCAGGCGCAGTACTGGGCCAAGGACCTCGCCGGCGCCCGGGCCATCCTCATGGCGCACTACGACCACGCCTACGTCAGCCCCGGCGAGTCCGGGCCGCGGCGGGTCACGACGAGCGACCCGTCGCACCGCGACGTGACGCTCTTCCCGCACGACGCGCCCGGGTCGGACTTCAAGACCGTCGGCGAGATCTTCAGCTCGCTGACCAACCCGGACCGCAAGAAGCCGTTCGACATCCGCACCCTGATGCGGGCCGTCAGCGACCAGGACCACGAGCCGCTCGAGCGCTGGGCCGGCATGGCCGACGCCGAGACGGCGGTGGTGCAGGACGCGCACCTCGGCGGGATCCCGGTCACCCTCGTCGGCATCGAGTCCAAGTCCGTGGCGCGGCGGGGCTTCCCGCCCACCGACGGCCCCGACACCTACACGGCCGGCACGCTGTTCCCGCGGTCGAGCAAGAAGGTGGCGCGCGCGATCAACGCGGCCAGCGGCAACCGACCCGTCGTCGTCCTCGCCAACCTGTCGGGCTTCGACGGCTCACCGGAGTCGATGCGCAGCCTCCAGCTCGAGTACGGCGCGGAGATCGGCCGGGCCGTCGTCAACTTCGACGGTCCGATCGTCTTCACCGTCGTCTCCCGCTACCACGGCGGCGCCTTCGTCGTCTTCTCCAAGACGCTCAACCCGCGCATGACGGTCCTCGCGGTCGAGGGCTCCTTCGCCTCGGTGCTCGGTGGCGCTCCCGCCGCGGCGGTCGTCTTCTCCCGCGACGTCGACGCCCGCACGGCGTCCGACCCCCGCGTGGCCGAGCTCGAAGGCCGCCTCGCCGGGGCCTCCGGGGTCGAGCGGGCCCGCCTCGCAACGGAGCTCGCCGAGCTGCGCACGTCCGTGCGCGCGGAGAAGCTCGGCCAGGTCGCCTCGGAGTTCGACACGGTGCACAGCATCCACCGGGCCGTCTCGGTCGGCTCGGTCGACGCCGTCATCGAGGCGCACGACATGCGCCCGCGCATCATCGCCGCGATCGAGGCCGGCCTGCAGGGCTGAGGCACCGACGACGAAGAGGGCGTATGCCGTGAGCGGGGCTCACGGCATACGCCCTCTCTCGTGGGGCTGCGTCCGCGCGGACCGGGCGCCCGAGGTGGGCGCTCAGCAGTGACCGCTCAGCCGCGACCGGCGGGGTGCGTCGTCGGCGTGGGCACCATGGTGGGCTGGCCCGGAGGCAGGGTGGTCGGCTTGCCCGTCGGCACCGTCGTCGGCCTGCCGGTCGGCGCGGTGGTCGGGCGGCCCGTCGGGACCGTCGTCGGCTTGCCGGGCACCGTGGTGGGCCGGCCCGCAGTGGACGGCTTGCCGGTCGCGTGCTCCCCGGACGACCCGGGAGCCGTGACGGTGGCGCACCAGGCCGCGACCTTGTCGGCGCCACCGGCTGCCTTGGCGAGGTTGCTGAACGCCACGGAGTCCATCGCCTTGCCGCGCGCGTTGGCGGCGACGGCCTTCCACGCGGTGCACAGCCCGTGGGCCGCCGCCCCGGTGGCGTCCGGACCGACGGGGGTGCCCTGTGGAGTGGGGGTGCCTGTCGCGGCGGCGTCTCCGGTCGACCCGCTGGACGCGGCCGACGTGGCGGTCGCGTCGACCAGGGGCGTCGCGGAGGCGCTGGCGTGCGAGTCCGGGGTGTGCGCGACGTTCGCGGACACGTAGACGACGG
Source organism: Terrabacter carboxydivorans (assembly GCF_039532035.1). Taxonomy (NCBI): domain Bacteria; kingdom Bacillati; phylum Actinomycetota; class Actinomycetes; order Micrococcales; family Intrasporangiaceae; genus Terrabacter; species Terrabacter carboxydivorans. Next base: position 46,487 of record NZ_BAAARE010000017.1, read on the forward strand.
TGGCGGCGCCACCGAGTCCGACTGCGATCCCGGCAATCGTGGCGCCGAGCTTGGCGCCGGCGAGGGTTGCGAGCATGGATGGTCTCCGTCGTGATGGGGATGTGACAGGGGTGACCTGAGCCGCGCGCAGGGCCGACAGCGTCGACGCGAGGCCGTCCAGCTCGTGGGGCGACGGGGGCGCGGTCAGCGCCGCCAGCACCGGAGCGAGGGCGGGGTCGTCGACGGAGGAGGAGGCGTCGGGCCGTGGATCGGTCATGTCACCCCCCGAAGCGTCTCGAGGCCCCCTGGCGTTACACCTGCGGGGTCCACCATCTTCCGGAGCGCCTGCAGACCCCGGTGGGCGGCCACCCGGACCGCCCCCGGACTGCGGCCGACGAGCTCGGCGACCTCGGGCACCGACAGCCCTGCGACGACCCTCAGCAGCACCACCTCGGCCTGGAGCGGGGGGAGCCGGCGCACGAGGGCGATCGCCGCCTCGGTCGAGAGGGCGTCCACCACCTCGTCGGCGCAGTCGGCAGCCACGGGCTCGACCCACGACGACCGCCAGGACAGCCTGGAGCTGCGGGTGCGCCGTCGGCCGGCGTCCACAGCGCGACGGCGCGCCGTGGTGAAGACCCAGGCACGCCAAGCCATCTCGTCACCCTGGAAGGTGGTCAGTCCCCTGACGACGGTGAGCCACGTCTCCGCAGCAACCTCGTCAGCGGCGTCTCCCCCGAGACTCAGGTAGCGCAGCAGAGGTGGGTTGAGGTCTCGCCACAACCGGGCGAACGCGGCCTCGTCCCCTCTCTGTGCGCCGGCGAGGACGGTCTCGAACTCCGCGCCGATCACCGGGTCAGTGTGGACCCTCAGGGCCGGTCGCGCGACCCCGAGGGCGCCGGGCGTCCCGGTTACAGTCGCCGGACCGCGGTCCGAACCCGGCGCGGGCCGAGCCCGACCACGAGCGACCACGAGACCGGCACCGACACACCACACCGTGAGCTACGGCGCGGGTGGCGCGTCCCTGACGGCCGCCCGCTCGGTCAAGCGCGGCCGCGTCTACGGCTACCAGCGCCGGGTCGAGCTCGGTGTCGACGCACGCACGGGGAAGGTCGGCAAGGTCGTCGACCACACGTTCCGGGCCGGCGAGGGCAGGCAGCTCATCCGCCGGGTCGCCGACGAGCTGGGCTGGAAGGAGGGGATGAACGCCGAGCAGAAGGGCGGTCTCATCGTCGGCATCGCCGCGCGATCGTGCTCACCGTCGGCGTCTTCGCCGCCATCGGCATCAACGCCCTGCTCGGCTGATCCGGCTCAGCGCCTCGGGGCGGGCACCCGCAGCGACGTGACCCCACCGAGGTCGAGCCACACGGCGTCGGGGGTGCGCACGACGCGGAGCAGCACGTCGTCGCACCCTGCGCAGCGGCCGACCAGCCCGGGGTCGGGACCGTAGACGCGCAGGGTCGCGACCTCTGCCTCGGCGCCACAGCCGCGGCAGCGGACGACGGCCACGGTGACGTCGAGCGCGAAGAGCTCCGAGAGCGGGCCGGCCAGGAGGTTGCCGTCGTAGGCCGCCACCGACCCGGGGCCACCGGGGATCGTCATGAGGGGTCCTCCTTCACGGGCCGCTCGGCCCGAATCGCTCTGTCCTGATGCGGTCGGCAGCGTGGCCGAGGCCGACGAGCAGGCCGGCAGCGGCCTCGACGAAGCCGGTCGGCCCGCACACGTAGCACGTTGGGGCGTCCTGCGCCGTCCAGCCGGACGCCACGAGGTCCGACTCCCGCAGCCGTCCGACCGGTCGGTCGTCACCGTCGGGGGCACGGCGCGTGTGGACGAGCAGCACCTCGACACCGTCCGAGGCAGCCAGGGTCGCGAGCTCGTCGCCGTAGATGACGTCGTCGGGCTCGCGCACCGAGTAGACGAGCCGGAAGCATGGCGAGCCCGGCTCGCGCGCCCGGAGCATCGCCATGAGCGGCACGACGCCGGACCCGCCGGCGACGAGGAGCACCGGCCCGGGTTGGCTTGCACGCCAGACGAACCAGCCACCGACGGGCCCGCGCAGCCGAACCGTGTCGCCGACCTCGAGCCCGTCGGCGAGGAAGCCCGAGACCTCGCCGTCGGGAACGCGCTGGACCGTCAGCTCGACGCGGTCGCCCCGTTCCGGAGCCGAGACGGAGTAGCTCCGGGTGGCCGTGTAGCCGTCGGGGGCCGTGAGCCGCACGTCGACGTGCTGGCCCGGCAGGTGGCCGGGCCACCCGTCGACGTCGAGGACGAGCGTCACCGCGCTGTCGGTCTCGGGACGCCGCTCGACGAGCGTGGCCTCACGCCACGCGCGCCGGGCGGTCAGTCCCCCTGGTACCGCTGCTCGCGCCATGGGTCGCCGTAGTCGTGGTAGCCGAGCGCCTCCCAGAAGCCGGGCGAGTCCTCGAGCACGAGCTCGATGCCCCGCACCCACTTGGCGGACTTCCAGAAGTAGAGGTGGGGCACGAGCAGCCTTGCGGGACCGCCGTGCTCGGCCCGCAGGTCGTCGCCGTCGAACTCGAACGCGACCCATGCCTGCCCGTCGAGGAGGTCCTCGAGCGGCAGGTTCGTCGTGTAGCCGCCGTAGCTGTGCACCATCGCGAAGTCGGCGGAGGTCTCGACGTCGGCGAGCAGCGTGTCGAGCGAGACGCCGCGCCACTCGGTGTCGAGCTTGGACCAGCTCGTGACGCAGTGGATGTCGACGGTCACCGTCTCGGCCTGCAGTGCCATGAGCTCCGCCCACGACCACGTGTGCCGCGTGCCGTCCTCGGTCGCGACCCACAGCTCCCAGTCGTCGTGGTCGACGCCCGGGGTCGGGCCCGCCGACAGCACCGGGAAGTCACCCGTGAGGTACTGGCCCGGTGGCAGCCGGTCGTCTCGGCCGCGCGGTCGGCCCTGGAAACCTCGCGTCACGAAGTCCATGCCCACTGACTGTAGGGGCCGGCGCGCCGGGGCGGAACCGTCCACGACGTGAGCGTTCCGGGCACGGACCTCCCGATCGGGGCGACCGCGGGGCAGGATGAGCCCGTGACGACGACGTTGCCGCCCGTGTCGCTGTCGGCGTCGGACGGTGTGGCCACGATCCGGCTCACCCGCCCCGATGCCGGCAACGCCCTCGACCTGCCCGGCGCCGTGGCGTTCCGCGACGCGGTCGCCGAGGTCGCGAGCGCCGTCGACCGGGTGCGCGTCGTCGTGCTGCGGTCGGACGGCCGGCTCTTCTGCGCGGGCGGCGACGTGCGGGCCATGGCCGCCGCTGCCGACCGTCCGGCGTTCGTCGCCGAGCTCGCCGGCGTGCTCCACGCGTCGCTCGAGGCGCTGCGCGCCCTCCCGGTCCCCGTCGTGGCCGTCGTCCAGGGCGCGGCCGCCGGCGCCGGGGTCGGCCTCGTGCTCGCGGCCGACGTCGTGCTGGCCGCCGACCACACGACGTTCGTGGCGGCATACCCCTCGGTCGGCCTCTCGCCCGACTGCGGGGTCAGCGCGCTCCTGCCGGCCGTCGTCGGCGCCCGCCGGGCCGCCCTCTTCCTCCTCACGGGCACGCCGGTCGATGCGGCGACAGCCCTCGACTGGGGGCTCGTCTCCGAGGTCTGCCCGGCCGAGACGCTCGACGCCCGCGCCGGGGAGGTGGTCGCCGCGATCGCCGCCCTGCCGCGCCAGGCGGTGGGCGAGGCGGCCCGGCTCGTGCGCCGGTCCGGCGAGCGGTCGTATGCCGCGTCGCTCGCCGACGAGGCCGCCACCATCGCGCGCCTCGCCGCCACCACCGAGGCCGGCGACCTCCTCGAGGCCTTCGCCCGTCCGCACCCGACGACCCCGACGCCCCCGACCGACGGAGACACCCCATGAGCGACACCAGCCCGAGCGTCAGCCCCAGCATCACGTCGAGCAGGGTCGACGACATCCTCCGCCGCAGCGCGACGCGGCACCCCGACCGCGTGGCCCTCGTCTTCGAGGACCGCTCGTGGACGTATGCCGCCCTCGACGCCGCCGTGTCCCGCGCAGCTGCGCACCTGCTGGGTCTCGGGCTGTCCGCCGGCGACCGGGTCGCGACGGTCGGGGTCAACTCCGACGCCTACCTGCTCGCCTTCCTCGGCTGCGCCCGCGCCGGGCTCGTGCACGTGCCGGTCAACTACGCCCTGACCGGGCCCGAGCTGACCTACCTGCTGCGCGACTCCGGAGCCCGGGTGGCTCTCGTCGACATGGCCCTGCGCGACGGTGTCGAGGCGGTCCGCGACGCCACAGCCCTCGAGCAGGTGCTGCTGCTCCACGGCGGCGACGACGCCGTGCTGCCGGGGTGGAGCGACGGCGAGGTGCCCGCGCTCGACGTCGAGGTCGCCGACACCGACCTCGTGCAGCTGCTCTACACGTCCGGCACGACCTCGCAGCCGAAGGGCGCGATGATGACGCACCGGGCACTCGTGCACGAGTACGTCTCGTGCATCGTCGGGCTCGACCTGCGCGAGGACGACGCGCCGCTGCACTCGATGCCGCTCTACCACTCGGCCCAGATGCACGTCTTCCTGCTGCCCTACCTCGCGGTCGGTGCGACGAACCACCTGCTGACCCGGCCCGACGTCGCCTCGATCCTCGAGCGGGTGCAGGCCCACGGCATCGGCTCGCTCTTCCTCGCGCCCACCGTGTGGGTGCCGCTGTCGAACCACCCGGCCCTCGACTCGGCCGACCTGGGCTCGCTGCGCAAGGCCTACTACGGCGCCTCGATCATGCCGGTGCCGGTGCGCGACCGCCTGCAGCAGCGGCTGCCGGGGCTCGAGTTCTGGAACTGCTTCGGCCAGTCCGAGATCGGCCCGCTCGCGACGGTGCTGCGGCCCGAGGAGCACGTCGAGCGGCCCGAGGCGTGCGGCCGGACGGTGCTCTTCGTCGAGGCGCGGGTCGTCGACCCCGAGGGCGTCGACGTCGCGGCCGGGGAGCCGGGCGAGCTGCTCTACCGCTCGCCCCAGCTGTGCGCCGGCTACTGGAACAAGCCCGACGCGACGACCGAGGCCTTCCGCGACGGGTGGTTCCACTCGGGCGACCTCGTGACGCGCGACGACGCCGGCTACCTCACCGTCGTCGACCGCATCAAGGACGTCATCAACACCGGTGGCGTCATGGTGGCCTCCCGCGAGGTCGAGGACGCGCTCTACACCCACCCCGCCGTCGCCGAGGTCGCCGTCATCGCGACCCCGCACGAGCGGTGGGTCGAGGCCGTCACCGCCGTCGTCGTGCTCCGCGCGGGGCAGAGCGTCACCGAGACCGAGCTCGTCGACCACGCCCGTGCGACGCTCGCGCCTTTCAAGCTGCCCAAGGCGATCCACTTCGTCGACGAGCTGCCCCGCAACCAGAGCGGCAAGCTGCTCAAGCGCGTGCTGCGCGACGACCTCGCGGAGCGGCCGGCCACGTCCTGACCGAGGGGACGCCGGTCAGCGCGGCGACACGGCATACGCGAGGAAGGCGCTGCCGCCCACCCACACGCCGAGCCCGGCGAGGTTGATCCGCGGGTGGAGCGTCAGCGCGGCGAGGAGCTCGCGCAAGAAGGCGCTCGGCAGGAAGTGCCAGGCCGTCGGCGCGCCCGTCACGTCGGCGTCGAGCCCCAGGCGCCGCGTGAGCAGCGCGGCCCGGCCGACGTGGTAGCCGCTCGTCACCACGCGGAGGTGACCGGAGTCGTCGAGCCCGCGGGCGCGGAGGATCTCGCGGGAGAGCAGGAGGTTCTCCTCGGTGGTCGTCGAGCGGTCCTCTGTCGCAACGGTTTCCGTTGGCATGCCGTGGGCGACGAGGTATGCCGTCATGGCCACTCCCTCGGCCATCGGCTCGTCGTCTCCCTGGCCGCCGCTCGGGACGACGAGCGGGTCGTGCCCCCGGGCCTGCTCGTCGCGCCACGCATCGGCGGCCGCGTCGAGACGGTTGGCCAGCAGGGTCGGCACAGTGCCGTTGACGAGTCCGGAGCCCAGCACGACGATCGCCGTCGGCGCCGGCCGGGGCCGACGCCGCAGGTAGGCGAGGCAGTAGAGGGCGTACGAGACGAGCACGAGGCCCGGGTAGCCGGGGAGCAGGAGCACGACGACAGCCGCCACCGCGAGACGGCTCGTGCCCGCCGGGAGCACGCCGACCGCGACGGCGGCCGCTGCGAGGACGGCGAGCCCCAGCACGAGGGCGACGGCGTTCGTGCGGCTGCGACCGGCGGGCGTGAGCATCCGCAGCCCGTTGCCGACGAAGAGCAGACCGAGCACGACCGCGCCGACCCCCGGCAGCACGAGCCACGCGAGGGCTCCGGCGGACGGCGCCACCGCGGCGGCCGCCCCGCTCGTGGCCGCCCACAGCGCCCCAGCGAGGAGGACTCCGGTCACCCACCGCCGCGGCTCGGCGCGCGCCGTGAGCGCGAAGAGGACGAGGAGCGCCGCCGCGAGGACGAGGTCGACGAGCGGAGGCATGCGACGAGCATGCCCTCCCGGACCCTTCGTCACGAAACCGGCTGGTGGGTGAGGCGGTCCGGGGTGTCGAATCGAGGCATGGACGCAGACGAGATCCGCAGCGCGTTCCTCGACCACCTGGCCGGTCGCGGCCACGTGGTCATCCCGCGCGCGTCCCTCGTCCCGCACGACGACCCGACGACGCTCTTCACCGGCAGCGGCATGCAGCCGCTCGTGCCCTACCTGCTCGGCGCGGACCACCCCGCCGGCCCGCGCCTCGTCGACAGCCAGACCTGCCTGCGCGCGCAGGACATCGAGGAGGTCGGCGACAACCGGCACACGACCTTCTTCGAGATGCTCGGCAGCTGGAGCCTCGGCGACTACTTCAAGGACGAGCAGCTGCGGCAGTTCTGGGCCTTCCTCACCGACACGGTCGGGCTGGACCCCGCCCGGCTGCATGTCTCGTGCTTCATCGGGGACGAGGCACACGGCATACCCAAGGACGAGGAGTCGGCCGCCCTGTGGACCGAGCTGTTCACGGCGGCCGGACTGGACGCCGGGCAGGTGGACGTCGGCTCCGAGGAGCACGCGGCGCAGGTCGGGACGGGTGGCGCGCGGATCGTCTTCTACGGCGCCAAGAACTGGTGGTGCCGCGAGGGCGCGGCCGAGCGTATGCCGGTCGGTGAGCCGGGCGGCCCTGACACGGAGGTCTTCTACCTCTTCCCGCACGTCGAGCACGACCGCGCCTACGGGGAGCACTGCCACCCGAACTGCGACTGCGGGCGGTTCATCGAGCTCGGCAACTCCGTCTTCATGGAGTACCGCCGCGTCGAGGGCGGCTTCGAGCCGCTGCCTCGGCGCAACGTCGACTACGGCGGTGGCCTGGAGCGCATCGCGGCGGCCGCCCTCGACAGCTCCGACGTCTTCCGGATCAGCCTGTTGTGGCCGATCGTCGAGCGGCTACAGGAGCTGTCGGGGCGCGCGTACGAGGACGAGACGCTCGCCATGCGCGTCATCGCCGACCACCTGAGGGGCGCGACGTTCCTCGCCGTCGACGGCGTGCGACCGAGCAACAAGGCGCAGGGCTACGTCCTGCGCCGGCTCGTGCGCCGAGCGGTGCGCTTCGCCTTGGACCTCGGGATCGAGGACAACTTCTTCCCCCACGTCGTCCCGACCGTCGCGGCCGTCTACGCGTCCGCCTACCCAGAGGTGGCGGCTGCGGCGGACGTCGTGGCGGACGTCCTCGCGCGCGAGGAGCACGCGTTCCGTCGCAACCTGCGGCGCGGCCTCGACCGCCTCGAGAGCCACCGGGGGTCGGTGGTGACCGGCGCCGACCTCTTCGTGCTCCACGACACCTACGGCTTCCCCGTCGAGCTGTCGACCGAGGTGGCGGACGCGGAGGGGATCGTCGTGAGCGACACCTGGCGCGCCGAGTTCGACGAGCAGATGGCGGCGCAACGGGCGCGCTCGCGGGGCGCCGTGCGCGGGCCTGCGTGACCGCTGCGTGAGGGCTGCATGACGGCTGCGAATCGTCGGGCGCTTCCCGCCCACGAGACGGGTCGGGTCCCGTAGCCTGTCCTACTGGAAGGGCCGGGATTGACTGCCACTCCACCCCTCCCTCACGGCTTGGCAGTCAGGTGGGGTCCGGCCCTTCCACCATGCCCGCCGCGGCGCGGCGACGAGCTGTCCCGTCGAAGGGATGGTTGAGCACGGTTCAGTGGGCGCAGCCGGCCAGGATGCGCGCGACCTGCGCACGCTCCGCGGCCGTGACCCAGAGGTGGTAGCGCTTCTTCACGGCGACCTGACGCGCCACGTAGGCGCAGCGGTAGGCCTTGTTGGGCGGCAGCCACGACGCGGCGTCCGCGTCGCGCTTGGCGCTGTTGGTCGGGCCGTCGACCGCGAGCAGGTTGAGCGGGTCGTTGGCGAGCGCCTGCCGCTGCACGGCGGTGAGCTGCTGGGCGCCCTTGACCCAGGCGTCGCCGAGCGCCACGACGTGGTCGATCTGCACGCGCGACGACGTCGAGCGTCCGCGGGCGAAGGCGATGGCCCGGGCGGTGTAGGGGTCGGCGAGCACGCCGGCCAGCACGACACAGCCGTGGGTGCCCGGCTTGAGCACGACGGCGGTGAGGTCGCGCCGGAGCACGTCGTTGCGGGTGTCGCAGCCGTTGTGGCCGAGGGCCACGTCGACGTCGTCGGTCCAGGCGATGCCGAACGCCGCCCGGGAGTAGCCCGTCTTCGGCGCCCGTCCCTTGACCGGCAGGGTGGCGAGCGCCGCCGTGGCCTCCTGCACCTGCGCCGGGGTGAGCGACGGCGTGCTCGCGGCACCGGGGGTCGGGGAGGTGCTGCCGCCGGGGGCGGCCGGCCCGACGCGCGTCGAGGCGTGGTGCACGTCCGCGCCGGCCCCCGGCGACGCGAGCGGCGTGCCGCAACCCGTGAGCACACCGGCCACGACCAGGGCGGTCAGGCAGCGGGCCAGCGACGTCGGGAGCGGTCGGGGTCGGACTGTGATCGTCGAAGGCACGATGGGAGACCCTGCCACACAGTCGAATTCACGTCGTGGAAGGCGCGCCGGGAGAGGGGTCGACGTCGATGGTGTCGGTGGTGCTGGCTAGAGTCTGCCGTCGTGAGAAGCGTGACCGGCAGTGCTCGGTAGGACCCATGCCCTGTCCGGCGCAGTCGCCGTGCTGGCCCTGACACCTTTGCTGCGGGCCCATGGTGTCACCGTCGAGGACTGGGCCGTCCCCGTGGCTGCGGTCACGGCTGCGGGGGCCGCGATCCTTCCGGACGTCGACCACGCGCATGCCACGCCGGCACGCTCGCTGGGACCGATCTCGGCCGGGCTCGCCTGGTGCGTGGGACGACTCAGCGGCGGGCACCGCAACGGCACGCACTCCTTCGTCGGCCTGGCCGCGTTCACCGGGCTCTCGGTGTGGCTGACCCATGTGGGCGGACTGCCTCTGGGGCTCTTCCTGTCGTTCCTCTTCGCCATCGCGGCGGCGGCCCTGCGCGTCAACATGGTCCGGGCCACGGTCGGGCACACGCTCCTCTGCCTCGTCATGGGCGCGATGCTCGTGCGGGGAGCGGTGCTCGACTCCTTCCCCGTCGAGGTGGTGCCGTGGGCCGTGGCCACCGGTGTGACGGTGCACCTGCTCGGCGACATGGCCACGGTGCAGGGCTGCCCGCTGTTCTGGCCGGTGCACCGGCATCGCTACAACTACCTCGCGCTGAGCACCGACCACGCCGTCGAGCGCTACGTCGTCGGGCCGGCCCTCATGCTGGCCGCAGCCTGGCTCGTCGTGACGATGGCTGGTGGCGTCGACGTCATCGGCCCGGCGCTGGGCACGACGTGGCGGACCGTCCAGTCACTCGTGCCCGGCTGAGCGCGGCGGTCCGGGTCAGACGTCGACGTCGAAGCCGAGGTCGTAGTCGCTGGCGGCTCGGCCTCCGGCGCCCCAGTTCTCGACAGCACTCTCCCGCAGCAGGATCGACACACCGTCGCGCGGTATCCCGAGCGCCTCGAGCCTCTCGACGATCTCGCGGTAGAGGTTGCGCTTGGCCTCGATCGAGCGCCCCGCGAAGCAGTCGATGGTGACGCGGGTGTACGCATCGGCGACGCCTGGCTCGAGGCCGTTGACCATGCGGTGCGGCTCGAAGACCGCGAGGCGCGAGTGGCGGTCCTTCGCCGGGATCTTGAACGCAGCCACCAACGCGCCGTGCACGGCGTCGATGATCGCGACCTCCTCGTCCGCCGTGTAGGACCTGCGGACCTCGATCAGGGTGCTCGGCATGTGCCAGAGATACCAGAAGGGGCGCCGGAAAAGTCCGGTGCCAGGGCCGGTGCGTCGAGGCAGACTGGCTGCATGTGCGCCACCGCTGATGCCGAACAGCTCGATGCCGCGCCGCACCCCAGAGGGTTGACCGGCGGCAGGGGCGCATGACGTCGGAGACGACACGACTGCAGGCTGCGGCATACGACGCCGAGCTCGCAGCCGGCCTGCCCCTGAGTGAGCTCGGTCGCGTGACCTTCGGCGCCGGCGCCGAGGAGGCCGTCGTCTCACCGGCGCAGTGCGCGACCTACCTGCACGCGGTGCAGCGGACAGCGTGGTTCGCACCGGCGTTCCCCGGTCATGCGCGGCCGGTCGTCGTCATCGGCGGCAACGGTCGGAGCAACGCGGACCCCGACCGAGGAATCGTCACGATCGGGGTGGACGACCGGGCCACGCCCCGACGGTGCGAGCGCGCCTGCCTCCACGAGCTGGCGCACGTCGTGACCGCCGAGCTCGGTCCCGACGGGGGCCTGCGCGAAGCCGTCACCGGACCCGCCAGCACTCGGGGGCACCACCACGCCTGGCGCGCCAACTTCGTCTTCATCGTGGGCCTGACCCTGGGCCGTCCGGCGGCAAAGAGGCTGCGCGCCGAGTTCAACGAGTGGGGACTCGTCACACGCTGAACACGATTGAGCAGGACCACTGCCCCGATGAAGGCCAGAAGCCCGAGGCTCGAGCTCACGACTCCAGCGGTCAGAGACGCTGCATCGCTCGAGCGACAAGCGGCGTCCTCGAGGGAGCAGGAGTCCGATGGCACTGCGAAACGGATTCCGAGCTGGAAGAGGCCAAAGAGCCCCAAGGGCACCGCACCGACTCCGAGGCCCCCTGATCCACGGCCGGAACGGCGGCGACAGCCGGCGTAGGTCGAACTGCTCCGGCACCTAGTGCGGACCGTCGTCAGGCAGGCGCCTCCACCGGCCCTCGGACACCACGTCCGCCACTCCGTCGACCACGCGGATCGCAGACTGGTCGTCGAGGACGTATGCCGGTCCGCTGATCTCCTCAGCCCACTTCTCGGCATCGGCCATGGTGTTGTCGGGGAACACGTCGAGATGGGGAAAGATCGAGAAGTCGACGACGCCGAGAGTGCGGTCGTCCGGTGCTCCAGGCCAATGGACGAAGTCGGCACCGATCCGCGGCGTCATCACCATGCTGCCGGCACTCACGCCCACCCAGACCGTGTCGGTCATCGACGGCAGGAGCGCCGCCAGCCCCGACTCCCTCATCCAGTGGCACAGGAACGTGGCCTCGCCACCGTCGACGAGGAGCACGTCTGCCTCACGAACCCACGGCACCCAGCGGTCTTCGCCGATCGTCGTCAGCGCAGTGAGCTCGAGCAGGCCGAGGGAGCGCCAGGGCATCGAGGTCATCCCACCCCACGGCGGCAGACCCGCGACGAACCCGCGCGCCGACACCGGGCCGCAGCTCGGGTGGCCCCACTGTGCGGTGGGGATGCACAGAGCCGTCGACTCCTCGACCGGCTTGCCCAGCAGGTCGACGAGCGCCTCGTGGATGCTCGGGTTGGTGACTCCCCCGGACGTCAGCAGCAGTTTCACGGTGCCCACTGAACCACAGGGAGGCGGCCACAGTCCGCGGTCGGATCCCGGTGTCTGCGCATCATCCCTTCCTCCTGCGCCCTTCTGCGATCTCGTGGATGGACTGCCGGAGCGCAAGGGTGTGGGCGGACGCAGCTAGGTTCGGCGCATGCGCGTGGACCTGCCCGAGGTGGTGCTGACGACCTCCGTCAGTGTCGACGGCCGCATCACCCTGGGCCGCGAGCAGCCGCTGCTCGACCCACAGGTCGGTGCACGGTGGTCGGCGATGAGTGTGCCCGGTGCCTTCGAGGACCGTCACGCGCTGATCGATGCCCAGGTGATCCTCGAGGGCAGCGGGTCGTCCGTCGGTCCCGACGCCCCTACACCCGCGTGGCCACCGCCGACCACTGGTGAGGACCTGTTGTGGCAGGACCATCTGCCCTCGCGTGCCTTGCGGTGGTTCGTCGTGGCCGACGGGCGCGGTCGGGTCGACTGGACGTTCACCGGGGACGCCGACCTGCGGCTGCACGTCCTCGTCTGTCGCAACACCCCACCCGGCTACCCCGGTCTCGTCGGCGGTGCCGGCACGCCGACCATGATGGACGGGCCAGCCCTCCTCCCCGACGAGCTCCCGCTCCGGCTGTCCCTGATCGACGTCCGGGTCGAGGGCGACGCGGTGCGGACGAGGTACCGGGTGGCACCCGTCGACCGCGACGCCTGACCGCCAACGCGACGGGCGAGCAGCAGGGCAGGAGTGGCGCCCGCGGCGTCGGAGGCCGCGAGCTCAGGACTGGGTGCGCAGGTAGCGTCCGAAGTGGGGCACCGTGAAGGCGATGAGGCCGCGCTCGCCGGAGTAGATGAGGCCCTTCTTGATGAGGGCGTCACGCGCCGGCGACAGCGACTGCGGCTTGCGCCCCAGCACGTCCGCCACCGCCGAGGTCGGCACCGCCTCGCGCTCGGTCACCCCGTCGCGCACGTATGCCGGCACGTCGCCTTCAGCATGCTCGTGACCTCCCGAGTCCCCTTGCGCCGCAGGCTGGTCCACGAGTGCCGCGTCGGCCATGGCTCGGAGGTACTCGCGCTCGGCCGGGGTGGCGCGCTCGAACCGAGAGCCGAAGAAGCCGACGGCCAGCTCGGACTCGGCCTCGGGCACGGCGACGCGGATGTCCTCGGCCGTGACGGGCGAGGAGGGGGCGACGTCCCAGACGACCTTGCCGTAGGCCTGGATGAAGTAGGGATAGCCGGCGGTCACGGCATACATCTCGTCGAGGGCCTCGGGAGTGAACTCGCACTGCTCCTCCGACGCCGGCCCGACGAGGGCGCGGTCAGCGGCCTCGCGGGGTAGCCGGTCGATGCGTGAGTAGCGAAAGAGCCTCTCGGAGTATGACTTCGACGCCGAGAGCACCGCGGGCAGGTGCGGCAGCCCGGCACCCACGACGATGACGGGCAGGCCCGACTGCGAGATCTCGTGGCAGGCCGCGCAGAGCGCGGACACGTCCTCGGGGTCGAGGTCCTGCATCTCGTCGATGAAGAAGGCGACGCCCTTGCCGACGTCGGCTGCGAGGCCGCCGATGTCGGTGAGCAGCTCGACGAGGTCGATCTCGATGTCGCCGGAGTCGGCGCGTCCGGTGACGGCGGGGACGTCGATGCCCGGGTGCCACCTCTCGCGCAGCTTGGCCCCCGTCGGAGCGTCGCGGAGGGCGAAGGCCTTGATGCTGCCGAGCACCTGGTCGACGTCGTCGCCCCGCGGGTGCCCGAGCTCGCGCACCGCCTGGTGGGCGGCAGCAGCCAGGGGGCGCCGCAGCCGCTGCTCGGGGCGAGCCTCGAACTTGCCCGTGCCCCAGTCGGCCCGGACGGCGGACGAGCGGAGCGCGTTGAGCAGCACGGTCTTGCCGACGCCGCGCAGACCGGTCAGCACGATCGAGCGCTCGGCGCGACCGCGGGCGATGCGCTCGAGCACGACGTCGAAGGTGCGCAGCTGCTCGTCGCGGCCGGCGAGCTCGGGTGGGCGCTGGCCCGCGCCCGGGGCGTACGGGTTCGTGATCGGGTCCACGCTCGGAGGCTATACGCGTCTCTACCGCAAACCTGAGACATCCGCAGACGGCGCCATCGGCGCGTCGCGCATGCTGGAGCGACCCCTTCCACGCACCGACTCGATGGAATCCGAAGTCATTTGATTCGGATTCCACTGAATGTGGGCATGAAAAAGCGCCGTTCCGCACGGTCAGGGGTGGTCATGCGGAACGGCGCGTTGCGACTATAACGCGCTTTCAGGCGAAACGGTCAAGCCACCGACAAGATTTCAAAAATCTCGTTCGGGTGCGCGATGGCGTCCTGCTCGGCGACGAGCAGCATCTCGTCGGAGCCACTCGCGTGCGTGCGCTCGAGGACGGCATACATCGTCGCCGCCGTGCGGCGCAGGGCCACCTCGGGCCCGTCGGTCAGGTAGTGCGCGAGGAAGACCGCGGCCGTGACGTCGCCACCCCCGCGCACCGTCATCGGCAGCATCGGGGTCGTGACGACCCACGCGTCGGCGGCGGTGATGCAGGCCATCTGGATCGAGCCCTCAGGGGTGTCGGACGTCAGCGCCGACGTCACGAGGACGACCTTGGGCCCTAGGGCCACGAGCTCGCGCGCAGCGGCGACGAGGTCAGCCTGCGTGGAGACCTCGCGCCCGACGAGGAACTCGAGCTCGAACTGGTTGGGCGTGACGATGTCGGCCTGCGGCACGACGTGGTCGCGGAGGTACTCCGGGATGCCCTCCCGCACGAAGAAGCCGCGGCCGACATCGCCCATCACGGGGTCGCAGCAGTAGACGGCGGATGGGTTGGCCGCCTTGACGCGGGCGACGGCGTCGAGCACGACCTCGCCGACCGCCTCGGCGCCCTGGTAGCCGGAGAGCACCGCGTCGATGGTCGGGAAGGCGCCCCGCTCCTCGACGCCGTCGATGACGGCCGCGACGTCCGCGGGGGCGATGAGCGGGCCGCGGGTCGAGCCGTAGCCGGTGTGGTTGGAGAACGTCACCGTGAGCACGGGGTAGACCTCGTGGCCGAGCCGCTGGAGCGGGAAGACCGCGGCCGAGTTGCCGGCGTGGCCGTAGGCGACGTGGGACTGGATCGACAGGATCTTCACGCGCCCAACCCTAGCCGCGCGAGCACGCGGTCCGGCTGCCGCGCGGGCACCGGACGATCCGTCACCGACGTTCGCCGTGTCAGGATGGATCGCATGAGCGCGATCCCCACGACGACCGTGTCCGAGCTGCCCGACGACGCCGTCCTCGTCGACGTCCGCGAGGCTGACGAGTGGGCTGCGGGGCACGCCCCCAACGCCATCCACATCCCGCTCGGCGAGCTGCCCTCCCGCATCGACGAGCTGCCCGAGACCGACGACACCGTCGCCGTCGTGTGCCGCATGGGCGGCCGCTCGGCGCGCGCCGTCCAGTGGCTCGTGCAGCAGGGCTACGACGTCGCCAACGTCGAGGGCGGCATGGTCGAGTGGCAGCGCGCCGGCAAGCAGCTCACCGCCGACGGCCACCCCAGCATCATCTGACCTGCGACCGGCGAGGGGGCTGACCCGGTGACCGACCGCGACCGCCACGACGACGCGCGCCAGCCGGACCCGACGGCCGACGCGTGGTCGGCGTGGCTGCCGCGCCTCGACCCGCCCTCGACGCCGTTGCCGCAGGCCTCCGGGCCGCCGGGGCCCGACGGGTCCGTCATCCCTCCGGCACCGTCGAGCACCACGACCCCGCCCGACGCGCCGGTCGACCACAAGGCCCTCCCGCCGACGCTGCCCCAGCTGCCGCCGCCGCCCAGCGCACCGCCGGGCTGGTATGCCGCGCCGCTGCCTCCCGCGCCCACGCCACCCCAGGCGACGCCGCCGCCGTACGGCTCCCCGCCGCCGAGCCGGGTCGGCCTCGCGGTCGTCTGCACCATCCTCTGCTTCATGCCCTTCGGCATCGTCGCCCTCGTCAAGGCGAGCTCCGTCAGGTCCAAGTGGGCCCAGGGCCGGTGGGACGAGGCGCGCCGCACCTCGGCGTCGGTCAAGACCTGGTGCCTGCTCGCCTTCCTCGTCTCACCCGGCCTGGGGCTCCTCTACGGCTGCACCGCGGTGCTCGGGATGCTCGGGATGCACTGACCCGCCGTCTCAGGAGACCGGGATCGTCGCCGGCCGGGTGCAGACGAGCTCGTCCCCCTGTGGGGCTGCGACGGCCGCCTGGACCACCCCACCCCCGGCGGCGGACGGACGCGCCTGCGCGGCGCGGCCGTCGACCTGGACGCAGAACTGCCACTGCGTCAGGCCGGTCCCGACCGCCGCACGGGGGGCCTGGAAGGACTCTCCCGGCACGTCCAGCATCGGCGGCGACACGGCATACGCCTTCCCGGTGACGCTCGCCCCGGGAGCGAGCACGTGGCCGCCCATGACCGGGGCGGCGGCGAAGCGCACGCCCGGTGCCGTCGCGAAGCCCTGCTTGCTGAGGCGCAGCACGCCGTCCTGCTCGTAGACCCACGCGTGCTTGGCGTCGACGGCGGCGGGCAGCGTGGCGCTGCCGAGGTCCTGGGGCACGATGTCGTAGGCCAGCCGCGGCGTGGAGCCCGTGTTGGTCACGGTGTAGTCGACGACGAGGCCCCGGGTCGCCGCGACCCCGGTCCCGGCCCCGACCGTGGATGCCGGGCGCGGGCCTCCCACCCTGGGGCCACCCGGTGCCATCGTGGCCACGAGGCGCACGCTCCCCGACGTCACGGTCTGCACCGGCCGACCCGTGCCACCCGTCGCGCCCGTCGCGCCCGTGCTGCCCGCGCTGCCCGCGCCGACCGTGCTGCCCGCCGACGTGGGTGTCCCCGGAGACGGCGTCGCGGCCTCTCCGCAGGCGCCCGTGGCGAGCGCCGTCCCCACTACGAGCGCGGCAACGGTCATCGGCTTCATCGACGTCATCGGCTTCATGATGGGGAAGACAACCACGAGGCGCGGATCGTTGCAGTCCGAACCGTTTCGTCCCCATCCTGAGTGTCACCTGAGCGCCACCACCGAGCGCGCTGGCAGTAGCGCCAAGTCGCGGCGCAGTTTCGGCAAACAGTCCTTAAACGACCCGTCCGGAAGGTCTGGGGCACCCCATGACGGGCGTACTTTTGCCCCGGCCCCGAGCGATGCGCCAGGCACGCCCACGGCCGATCCGCCATCGCCAGAGGAGACCCCATGAAACGTTCCGCCCGCCTCGCGCTCGCAGGCGTGGGCGCCGCCGCCCTCGTCGTCCCGGTGGTCGCCACCGCCGGCGCGGTCAGCGCCCACCCGCGGCCGACGTCGCACCCGGCGACCGTCCGGACGTCCACCCCGATCAAGCACGTCGTCGTCATCTTCGGCGAGAACGTGTCGTTCGACCACTACTTCGCGACCTACCCCAAGGCCGCCAACACCCCCGGCGAGCTCAGCCAGGGCTCCGGCACCCCGGCCCCGAGCTTCACCGCAGCGCCCGGCACGCCCCGCAGCATCGCGACCCTCGCGCACGACCGCCTGCTGGCGCCGAACAACCCCAACTCGGTGCAGCCGCAGCGCCTCACGCCCGGCCAGGCCGTGACCTGCGACCAGGACCACACCTACACGAACGAGCAGAAGGCCTACAACGCCGGCGCCATGGACAAGTTCGTGGAGTTCACGAGCAAGGACGCCTGCGCGGCCCCGACGTTCGGCCGGCCCGGTCTGACGATGGACTACTACGACGGCAACACCGTCACGGCGATGTGGAACTACGCGCAGCACTACGCGATGAGCGACCACGCCTTCAGCACGACCTTCGGCCCCTCCTCCCCCGGCGCCATCAACCTCGTCTCGGGCAACACGCACGGCGTCAAGGAGTTCAACGCCGACGGCACCCCCGCCACCACCCCTGCCGGGGGCGACTACACGGTGCGCGTCCCCGATGCCAACGGCATCGGCACGATGACCGGCGACCCCGACCCCGTCTACGACGACTGCTCCAACAACAGCCACGCGAAGAGCTACACGCTCGCCGCGATGACGGGCCGCAACGTCGGTGACCTCCTCAACGCCAAGAAGGTGTCGTGGGGCTGGTTCCAGGGCGGCTTCACGCCGACGACCGCTGCCGCCGGTGGCGCACCCGCTGCGTGCCTGACCACGCACACCAACGTCGCCGGGGTCTCCTCGACCGACTACAACCCGCACCACGAGCCCTTCCAGTACTACGCGTCGACGGCGAACCCGCACCACCTGCCGCCGGCGAGCGCCGCGGAGATCGGCCACGACGGCCAGGCCAACCACCAGTACGACATGTCCTCCTTCGACCAGGTCGTCGGCACCGACAGCCTGCCGGCCGTGAGCTTCCTCAAGGCCCCGAACTACCAGGACGGGCACGCGGGCTACTCCGACCCGCTCGACGAGCAGCGCTTCGTCGTCAAGGAGGTCAACGCCATCCAGAAGTCGAAGAACTGGAAGGACACGGCGATCGTGCTCGCCTACGACGACTCCGACGGCTGGTACGACCACGTGGCCGCGCAGGTCAAGAACGCCTCCAACACGACGGATGACGCTGCCTTCTGCACCAACGCCGCCGCTTCCGGCGTGCCGATCGCCCAGGGCTACCAGGACCGCTGCGGCCCCGGCCCGCGCCAGCCGCTCGTCGTGATCTCGCCCTTCTCCAAGACGAACTACGTCGACCACCACCAGACCGACCAGGCCTCGATCCTGCGCCTCATCGAGGACAACTGGGGCGTCGGCCGCATCGGTGACGGATCCGCCGACGCCTGGGCCGGCTCGATGCGCGGCCTCTTCTCGTTCGAGGACTCGCGGGCCCCGCAGGTCATCCTCGACGAGAACCGCGGCACCGTCGCCTCGGTGCAGCGCACCCGTCACGAGGGCTGACCCCCTCGGCGACACTTCGCCACACCCGCACGACGGAGCGGGCCGGGTCACAGACCCGGCCCGCTCTGCGTCGCCCGGGGACGAGGCGCTACTTGAGCAGCCGCGACATGCGCCGGTCGGCGAGCGGCTTGCCCCCGGTCTGGCAGGTGGCGCAGTACTGCAGCGAGGTGTCGGCGAACGACACCTCGCGCACGACGTCGCCGCACACCGGGCAGGCCTCGCCGGTGCGGGCGTGCACGCGCATGCCGGCCCGCTTGGCGTCCTTGAGCTCCTTGGCGGGCTTGCCCGACGCGGTCGTGACGGCACTCTTCAGCGTGTCGCGCAGGGCGGCATACAACCGCTCGACGACCTCGGGCGCGAGGGTGCCGGCGATCGCGAAGGGGCTGAGCTTCGCGACGTGCAGGATCTCGTCGGAGTAGGCGTTGCCGACGCCGGCGATGAACTCCTGGTCGCGCAGCAGCCCCTTGATCTGGGTGCGGCGACCCTCGAGCATCGACCGGAACCGCTCGAGGCTGAAGTCGTCGGCCATCGGGTCGGGTCCCAGCCGCGCGATCCCGGGCACCTCGGCCGGGTCCTTGACGATGTATGCCGCGAGCGACTTCTTCGTGCCCGCCTCGGTCAGGTCGAAGCCGGAACCGTCGGACAGGCGCACCCGCAGCGCGATGGGCGACTTGCCCGGGCGCACGACGGTGGCGGGCAGCTGGTCGGACCAGCGCAGCCAGCCCGCGCGCGCGAGGTGGAAGACGAGGTGGGTGCCGTCGGCGTCGATGTCGAGGAACTTGCCGTGCCGGTGGACGCCGTCGACCGGCGCGCCCTCGAGCGCCTGGGGAGGCGGGTTGAAGGTCTTGAGCACGCTGAACGACGCGAGCTCGACCCCCGTGATGGCGAGGCCGGTCGTCCGCTCGGCGAGGAAGTCGACGAGCGCCTGCACCTCCGGCAGCTCAGGCATGGCCCCAGTGTGTCATCCGGAGGCGACGGAACGGCCGGGACGCGACGGCTGCTCGTCCGGGGCCGCGACCTCCCCGACCTTGCCGGCGCTCTCGAGGACGCGCAGCATCGAGTGCCCGTCCGCGGCCGAGAAGGACGGCACGGAGCGCGCCGCCCACGACCGGATCGGCGCGTCGATCTTCATCGGGTTGGACAGCACCTGCTCGGTCGGTGACAGGTGCCGGATGCAGATGGCCTCGACCCGGTCGGGCCTGGCCTCGGCGAAGTCGGCGTAGATCTGCGGGTCGTGCTGCCCGTCGTCGCCGACGAGGAGCCAGCGGATGTCGGGGAAGTCGCGGGCGAGGCGGTCGAGGCTCGTGCGCTTGTGCGCCTGGCCGCTGCGGAACCACCCGGTGTTGGTCGGGCCCCAGTCGGTGAGCATGAGCGGCCCGAGCGGGAAGCCGTTCTCGACGAGGAAGCGGTTGAGGGTGGCCGCGGTGTTCCACGCGCCCGTCGAGACGTAGACGATGGGGGCGCCCGGGTGCGCCGACAGGATGCGGCGGTACATCGGGGCCATGCCGGAGACCGCGTGACGGGCCTTGCCTCGGCGCACGAAGGTGTTGAAGGCCGCGATCATCGGGCGCGGCAGCATCGTCGTGATGACGGTGTCGTCGATGTCGCTGACGATGCCGTGGGTCACGCCGTCGGCGACGATGAAGACGTCGGCCGCGACGGGATCCGTGCCCTGGGCCTCGACGACGACCTGCTGCCAGCCCGGCGCGAGGCCGTGGTCGCGGGCGACGATGTCGACGTGGCCGCCTCGGTCGGACCGGCCGTAGACCTCGCGGTCGCCGACGGTGACCTTGACCGGGACGCCGGTCGCCGGGGAGGTGATGAAGGCGCGCCACCCACGGTCGTAGTGGGCGGGGCTGAGCGCGCCGGTCGCGTCCTGGCGCGGCTCCGGGCCCTCGGTGCGCTCGCGCCCCTTGCGCCCCAGCAGGATTCGCGCATAGACCCGGACGAACGAGGACGAGCCGTAGCCGACGTGGGTGATGACGCGGTTGCCCCACCCGCGGCTGCGGAGCACGCGTTCGACCTGCTCGTGGACGGTGTCCTCGACGATGGCGGCCGCGTGCGGTCGTGACATGGCCACAACCTACCCGTGACGGCTGTCGCCCGCGCGAACGGCGCGGTGCCAACAGGTGGACCCCGACGGGCGGGGTCGCGACGCGGCGGGTTTGATGGTCCGCGTGCACCCCATTGCCGAAGTCCTCAGCAAGGCCGCAGGTGGCGACTTCCCCGCCGTGGACGGCGGGTGGCAGCGCGTCGAGCCGTGGCGCCCCGGCGTCGAGGGCGTGATCGCCTTCACCGGGCACGCCTACCTCGCCGTCGACCACGACGTCTCGGACGGCACGCTCGTCTCGCTGAGCCCCGACGGCTTCGGCGGCGCGAGCAACCCGCGCCTCGTCTCGCGCCTGGCCGGCAGCGGATGGATCGACGCGCTCGACATCATCCTCGTGGCGCGCGGGACCGGCGGTGAGCCCACGCTCGTGCCCCGCAGCGACCTGCGCAACCACCCGCGCGCCGAGCACGCCACGTCCGTGCGCAGCGACGTCACGACCTTCGGGTATGCCGTGCCGGACGACCACACCCTCGTGACCCTCTCGACGGGGCTGGGTGGCCTGCCCGAGGTCGGGCTCGAGACCGACCCGGCCAAGGACCACGTCGGCTCCGACGTCGTGCGCGACGCCCTGACCCTCATCCCGGAAGGCGAGGTCGTCGTCGCCGCCTGCGCCCCGGGCAACGCGCGGGCCCTGCGCGCGTTCCTGTCGGCCGGCTTCGAGCCCGTCGCCTCGGTCCAGCTCTGGCGCCCGGAGCGCTGACCGCTCGGCCGACTGCCGCGTGGCCGCCCACTCCGGCGCCTGCGCGACTGGCGGATGTCGGCGGGACATGATCGGATCTGCGCGTGGACACCGGCGTTGACGAGCGATCCGGCGTGGCCCGCGGGGCCCGCCGTCGGAGTGCCCGAGTCCGGCTCTGGCCGGTGCTGCCCCTGGCCGGCGCCGCCTGGTGGGTCGGTGGGGCCCTGCCGTGGGTCCTCGACGGACTGGGCGCGCAGTCGCCGCGCGACTGGCCCTTCGACGTCGCCACCGGCTCCGCGACCGACGGCTACATCAGCCTGCTGCCGTTCACGACGGCCCGCCTCGGGCTGCTCCTGACGATCACGCTCGTCGCCGGTGGTCTCGCAGCTTTGGCGGTGCTCTGGGTGCGGCCTCGCGGCGACCGTCGGCTGGCGGCCTCGACGCTGGCCTCGCTCGGGGTCCTGCTCGCCGCTGCCTACTCCATCGCCCAGTCGGCCGGAGCCACCCGCCAGCTCGGCGGCGACTTCGACCGCGACGACCGGGTGCTGCTCGGTGTGCTCGCGGTCGCCGTCGTCGGCACCGTGGTCGGGCTCGCGCTCGGGCTGCTCGTCGTGCTCGGCGGTCCGGTGCTGCGTGCTCTCGCCGCCGCGCCCCTGGCCGTCGCCCTCGGCAGCTGGGTCAACGCCCTCGTCGTGGCGCTGGCCGGTCTCGACCGCGCGATCGGCGTGCTGCGGTGGACGGCCGTCGTCGTCGGTGTCGCGGCCGGGCTCGTGCTGGCCGGACTCGGTCTGCGACCGGTCCGGCGCCTGCTGGCCTGGGTCGCCGTGCTCCTCGTCGTCTCGGTCGCGGCCGCGGGCCAGACAGCCTTCTCCTACCTCGCCGCCTACCTGCGTCCGCGCACCGGCCTGCCCGACGGCCTGCGCGACCACGTCCTGGCCAGCCGCGACGTCTTCGTCGCCGCCGTCCGGCCCGAGAACCAGGCGTGGGGCATCCACGCCGTCGCCCTCGCCGTCGGCATCCTCGGGTCCCTCGTGCTGTGGCGCCGACAGGGTGGACCGTCGTCCACGAGCGCACCGACCAAGAGCGCACCGACCGGGAGCACGCCCGCCGGGGAGGGGCCGTCCGCGCCCGAGGCCAGCACCCGGCATACGCCCGCTCCTGCAGACGACCGTCACGTCGACGCCACGATCCGATGACATGGGGGCCGCAGCGCGGCACGTACCGTTGGGCCATGCTCAGGGGATCACGCGCCAGGACTCTCGTCTCCGTCTCGCTCTCGGGCGTGCTCGTCGGCACGCTCGCGGCCGGGTGCTCGATGTTCGACTCACCGCCCGACCCCGGTGACACCGCGCGCGCCCTGGCCTCGGGCCTCGCCTCCGCCGACCTCGGCGCCGTCACCTTCAAGGGCACGACCCCGGCCAAGGCCAGCGCGTTCGTCAAGGCCGCCTACAAGGACCTCGGGACCCTCCGGCCCCAGGTGTCGCTCAGCGAGATGAGCCACAACGACGGCTCGGACCACGCGACCGCGACCCTCTTCAGCCGGTGGGACGTGTCGGCGTCCCCGAAGGACTGGACCTACCAGACGCAGGTCAACATGACGCTCGTCGACAACCAGTGGCAGGTGTCGTGGACGCCCGGCGTCGTCGCACCACAGCTCACGTCCGACGAGACCCTCGACCTCGCCCGCAAGTGGCCCCAGCGCGCCGACATCCTCGACCCCGCCGGCGCCAAGATCATGACCGAGCGCGAGGTCGCCGCCGTCGGCATCGACAAGACGAAGGTCTCGGGCGCCGAGGCCGCCGCCTCCGCCAAGAAGCTGGCCGCGCTCATCGACATCGACCCCAACCGCTTCGCCGCCAAGGTCGCCGCCGCAGGGGCCAAGGCCTTCGTCGAGGGCGTCACCCTCCGCGAGACCGACCCCCTCCTGCAGCGCAACGGCGCAGCCATCGCCAAGGTCAAGGGCGCGCTGACGGTGCCCGCCATGCAGGTGCTCGGACCCAGCCGCACCTTCGCCGCACCGATCCTCGGCACCGTCGGCGAGGCCACCGCCGAGCAGATCAAGGCCTCCAAGGACACCCTCCAGGCCGGCGACACCGTCGGCATGACCGGCCTGCAGTACCGCTACGACGCGCAGCTGCGCGGCACCCCCGGCCTCGCCGTGCAGGCCGTCAAGCGCGGCGCCGACGGCAGCGTCATCGACAAGCGCGAGCTCTTCGCCGAGCAGTCCACCGACGGCAAGCCGCTCACCGTCACCCTCGACCAGAAGGCCCAGGCCGCCGCCGAGGCGGCGCTCGCCAAGCAGACCCAGCACCCCACCGCGCTCGTCGCGGTCCGCGTCTCGACCGGCGAGGTGCTGGCAGCCGCGGTCGGCCCGGCCGCCAACGGCTCGACCCTCGCCCTCGCCGGCAAGGAGGCGCCCGGCTCGACCTTCAAGATCGTCAGCTCGCTCGCCAACATCCGCAAGGGCGCCACCGCCGACACCAAGCTGCCGTGCACCCCGTCGCTGACCGTCGACGGCCGCACGTTCAGCAATTACACGACCTACCCGACCAAGCACCTCGGCGACATCCCGATGCGCACGGCCCTCGCCTACTCGTGCAACACCGCCTTCATCAGCCAGTACGAGAAGGTCAGCCAGGCCGACCTCATCAGCGCCGCCCAGTCGCTCGGGATGGGCGAGAAGCTCGACCTGCCCTTCACCGGCTTCCTCGGCTCGGTGCCCACGACCGACAACGTCGTCGAGCACGCGGCCTCGTTCATCGGACAGGGCCGGGTCGAGGCCTCGCCGCTGACGATGGCCCTCGTCGTCGCCTCGGTCATGAAGGGGCAGACGGTCCGGCCGCAGCTCGTCGCCGGCGCGCCCGCCCTGCCGAAGCCCGCGACGCCGCTCGACCCGACCGAGGCCGGCGTGCTGCGCCAGGAGATGCGCGACGTCGTGGCCGAGGGGTCCGGCATGGTGCTCAAGCCCCTCGGGGTGGAGTACGCCAAGACCGGCACCGCCGAGTTCGGCACGAAGAACCCGCCCGACACCCACGTGTGGATGGTCGCCGGCCGCGGCGACATCGCGATCGCGGCCTACAACGAGGTCGGCGACAACGGCGTAACGGGCGCCGCGCCGTTCATCGTCAGCTTCCTCAAGTCCTACGACCTCCGCTGACCCCGAGCCTCCCCCGTCCTTCCCCGTCCTTCCCCGTCGAGAGGCCATATCCGGCCCCACTGAGACCGTCGAAGGGCCACGAATGGCCGAGTCTGGCTCGTCGAGAGGCCACGAATGGCCGAGTCGGGGTAGTCGAGAGGCCACGTCCCGCGCTGGGACGTGGCCTCTCGACGTTGGTCAGGGGGCCATCCGTGGCCTCTCGACGTTGGTCAGGGGGCCACTCGTGGCCTCTCGACGGTTGAAGGGAACGGGCGGGGGTCGCTACTGGGCCGGGACGACGTCGACGTCCGCGGCGCGCACGTACGCGAAGCGGTGGCCGAGCGAGATCTGGTAGTAGCGGTCCTGCCCGACGACGTCGACGTGGTCGTTCGGGGTGTCGGCCGAGAAGGTCGTCGCGCGGTAGTAGTCCGTCGGCACCGTGAGGTCGCCCACGGCATACCGCTGGCCCGCGGCGAAGGTGTACTGCAGCGGGACGACGGCCTGCCCGGGGATGCCGGCGGGGTAGGCGGATGCCTCGGGGTAGGCGCGTCCGTAGACCGGCGCCGACGCGAGTCCGGCCTTCGGCACGACGTAGGAGCCCTTGACCGGGACGGCCGTCGGGTCAGCGACCGGGTTGGGGAACCAGCCCTTGACGCCGTTGAACCAGATGGCCGTCCAGTCACCACGGCGCTCGGCCACGGCGAAGGTCAAACCGGCCTGCGCGCGAGCGCCGATGTCGGAGACCGACGTCGTCGATGGCGCGCCACTGGACTTCCGACCGATGTCGTTGACCAGCGGGGCCTCCGCCGACGGGGCGGTGCGCAGGTAGACGAAGTTCGTCGGCTGCGAGCCGCAGCTGTCGGCGGCCTTGCCGTCGCAGAACGTCACCGGCTGACGGTTGTCCTCGAAGCCGGGCAGGATGCGCACGAGGTCCTTGGCGGCACCGGACTGGTGCGCCTGCAGCGGCGCGCCGAGCAGCTGGAAGTAGTGCTCCCAGTTCCAGTAGGGGCCCGGGTCCCAGTGCATGCCGGCGACGTTGCCCGGCGTCACGCCGGGCACCTGGTCGTGGCCGAAGATGTGCTGCATGTCGAGCGGGATGTCGTACTTCGTGGCGAGGTAGCGCACGAGGCGAGCCGACGAGCGGTACATCGGCTCGCTGAACCATTGGGCGCCCGTCGCCGCGAAGCCCTCGTGCTCGAGGCCGATCGAGTGGCTGTTGACGTACCAGTTGCCCGCGTGCCAGCCGACGTCCTGGGGCTGGAGGTGCTGGGCGATCTGCCCGTCGGAGCTGCGTAGCGTGTAGTTCCACGCGAGGTAGGTCGGGTCGGTCACGAGCTTGAGCGTCGTGTCGTAGGTCGCCTCCGTGTTGTGGATGACGATGTTGGTGATCTTCGGCGCGGCCGGGCGGCTCGCGATGTCGTGGTTGCCGTAGTCGCCGGGGTCGGAGCCCAGGCTCTCGTAGGGCACCGGGACCCACGCGCAGTCGAGCCCGGGCGGGCAGTCGACCGGGCCGTTGCTCTGCTTCTTGAGCAGGCCGAGCCGCTTCACCTGGGCCGTCTGCGGTGTGACGCGCGACGGGACGAGCGAGACCTGCTTGCCGTCGACCGTGCGGCGCGAGGCGCCCGAGGCGATGACGGAGTATGCGTCGTCGGCGAAGGCGTTCGCGACGTCCTCCTCGCCCGAGCCGGATGCGTCGGCGACCGCCGCGAACCAGGCGCCGGCGTCGCTCGCCTGCCCGGTCGGCAGCCCGAGGCGCTTCTGGGTGGCGGCGAGCAGCGCCGCTCCGCCGCGGATGTTGGCGAGCTCGTCGGTGCGCAGCGCGTCCTCGGACAGGCCGGTCAGCGTGGCCGCCCGGCCGAGCGTGTCGGCGGCGGGTGACGGTGCGGCGGTGGGCGCCTGACCCAGGCCCCTGCCCTCCGCCGCCGAGCCGAGGTGCGCGTCGACGAGGTGCATCGGGCCGTAGCCCCCCGAAGTGCTGTGCCCGGGGTTGAAGTCCCAGCGCGTCTGGGCGTACGACACGGCCTCGAGGACCGTGCGCGGCACGCCGTACTCGGCGGCGGCGGCCGCGAAGGCCCGCTCTCGGCTCGCCGGGTCGGTGCCCGCGCTCGAGCCGCTGGAGCCGCTGGAGCCGCTGGCGCCGCTGGCGGCGGTCGGGTCGGCCGCCTGCGCCGAGGGGCCGGCCAGGGCCATCCCGGCGGTGACTGCTGCGAGCGCACCGAGGGCCACCACGGACCGTCGCGCTCTGCGGGCCCCTGGAGTTCGGTGCGGTGTGGAGTTGGGTATCACTCGATCGTCCCTTTCGTATCCCTAAGGACCGCAGGCCACCGAACCGTCGATGTGGGTCCATCGGCGCCGGCGCCCCCTGCGGTCGGATGTCCCCGGCAACGACCGAGGACACCTCTGACTCCGAGCATTCCCGTGCACCTTGAGGCCCGCCACTTGAAACCGTCACCCGAGCGTCACCCGCAGTCCACCGCGTCACACGTGCATCAGCCGTCCGGAAGGCGCACCATGGTTCCCATGGGGCGCGCAGGCCTGTGCGTGGGGTTGGCCATCGCAGCAGTCTTCGTCGGGGGCTGCGGATCGGCCACGTCCGCCGACGCCGGCGCAGGCTCCTCCGGCACGACCGGGGCCATCTCGTCCGCCGCCCCGTCCTCGACGTCGGCACTGGCGCGTGTCGGCAGCGCGGCAAGCGGCGGCAGTGGTGGCAGCGACGCGCTGGCGCCCTCCTACGGGCCGTCGTTCCCGCTCGTCCTGCGTCGCACCGGCGGCATCGCCGGCTTCGACGACCGGATCGTGCTCGACCTCGACGGCCGCATGCACGTCGAGACGCGCTCGGTGCACGGGCGCGTGTGCACGCTCCCCGCGCAGCAGCAGCGCCAGCTCGTCTCGCTCCTGGCCACGCTCCGCCTCGACGCCCCCGCCACCGACCTGCCAAGCACCGACGTGCCGCCCGGGGACCTCGCCACCGTTGCGCCGGATCCAGTGACCGACCCGATCACCATCTCGGTGACCGACGACCACGCCCGTCCCATCGACCTCAGCGACCCGTCGCTGGGCGAGATCTCCGGGCTCGTCGCGGGTCTCGTCGGCGACGTCACGCTGACGGTCCCGGCGACCACGCGCTGTACGACTCCCGCTGCCCCTGCCACGCCCACCGGTCCCCAGGCCGGCTGAGCGCCGGGTCACGACCACGGCGGCTGAGGCCGGGGCCTGGGCAGGCGCGCTCGTCCACCACGCGCACGAGGCCGGTATGCCGCGGGCTTGACCCCGCGGCATACCGGCCTCTGGTGGTGCGTGACGTCCAGGGCTGCTCACGCAGCCCGGTGTTCTTGGCTCAGAAGTTCGTCGAGACGTCGTCGATGACGAAGCTCGTCTGCAGCGAGGAGTCCTCGGTGTCGGCGAACTTCAGCGTGACGTTCGTGCCCTTGTAGGCGGTGAGGTCGATCGTCTTCTGGACGTAGGACGCCTTCGGCGTGGACAGGTTGGAGAAGCTGGCCTTGGTGACGCCGTTGATCTGGACGGTGGCCGTGTCGTAGGCGCTGGTCGTCGTCGTCTCGGCCGTGTCGATGCGGATGTAGTACGTCAGCGTCGGCGAGGTGGCCGTGGACGGGACGGCGAAGGTCTGCGACTCACTCTCCGAGCCCGAGGTGCCGTTGCCGCCGAGCCACAGCTTCCACGAGCCGGTGCGAGCCGGGCGACCCGTGTTGTTGGTGATCGGGCCGGAGGTGCCGGTCCAGCCGGTCTGGCCGGACTCGAAGCCACCGTTGGTCAGGGCAGCACCCGTGCCGCCGCCACCGCCGCTGGTGCCGCAGGTCTCGGTGCTGGCCGGGGCCGCGATGGCGCCCATGGCCTTGTCGACCGCGGCGCACTCGGCCGAGCCGGCGCCGTAGAGGTCCTTGGCGGCCTTGATGACGCCGGTGCGCGCAGCGGCGTAGTTGCTGCTCGAGGTGAGGTAGGTCGACAGCGTGCGGTACCAGATCTTCTCGACCTTGGTGTGGCCGATGCCGGTCACGGTCGAGGCGTCACACGTCGGGCTGTTGTAGCTGACGCCGTTGATCGTCTTGGCGCCCGAGCCCTCGGAGGCCAGGTAGTACCAGTGGTTCAGCGGGCCCGAGGAGTAGTGCGGGTCGAGGCCGCCGAGGGAGCTGCTCCAGCAGTCCTTCGAGGCGCCGTCCTTGCTCGGCTTGTCCATGTAGCGCAGCGGGGTGCCGTTGCCGTTGAGGTTGATCTCCTCGCCGATGAGGTAGTCCGGCGTGTCGGAGGGGTTGTTGGCGTACCACTCGACGGCGGTGCCGAAGATGTCGGACGTCGACTCGTTGAGGCCGCCCGCGTCGCCGGAGTAGGCGAGGCCCGCGGTGTTCTCGGTGACGCCGTGGCTCATCTCGTGGCCGGCGACGTCGAGCTCGACGAGCGGGGCGGCGTTGTTGGCGCCGTCGCCGTACGTCATCTGCGTGCCGTCCCAGAAGGCGTTGACGTAGTTCTGCCCGTAGTGGACGCGGCTGCGGGCGCCGGTGCCGTTGTTCCAGATGCCGGCGCGGCCGAGCTGGGTGTTGTAGTAGTCGTAGGTCTTGCCGGCGCCGTAGTGCGCGTCGACGGCCGCCGACTGGCGGTTGCTCTGCAGGCCGTTGCCCCAGACGTCGTCGGCGTCGGTGAACGTCGTGCCCGTGCCGGAGGTCGCCTGGTTGAGGTCGGTCGTGTAGTTCCCGTGCGTGTCCTTCATCGTGTAGGACGTGCCGGCAGTCGTGGCGAGCGTGACGGAGCCGACGAAGATGCCGTTGCCGGTGCCCTCCTTGACGTCGTCCCAGCTGGTCAGCGTCTTGCCGGTGTGGGCGTCGACGATCGTGTGCAGCTTCGTCGGCGTCTGGTCGGCCTTGATGCCCTCGGTGATGACCTCGTAGGCGAGCTTGGGGCCGGTGGCCGACTGGAAGACGACGAGCTCACCGGGGGTGGCGGACTCCTTGTTGGCCTTGGAGTCGGCGAGACCGGCCTGGTGCGCCTGGCTCTTGGAGATCGACGGCGTCATCGACGACGGCGTCACGTCCTTGCGGACGTTCCACGTGACGCTCTTGACCGCGCCCGAGGCGTCCTTGTGGCTGACGAAGTCACCGCCGATGACGCGGAGGCCGTCGAGGGTGCGCTCGTAACGGACGTGGGTGGCGCCGTTCGAGTCCGCGATGACGGACTTCACGGTGAGCTTCTCGCCGGAGGCGAGGCCGAGGGCGCTCGCGGACGATGCTGCTCGGGACTGCTCGGTCGCCTTGAGGCTCTGCGACTCGGGGGCCGGCGCCTTGTCGCGCCCTGCTCCGGCCGCTGCGCCCGCCGGGATCGCCGGCGAGATGGCGAGGGCGAGGGCGAGCAGCCCTCCGGTCGCCAGCCCAGACTTCAGTCGATTCACTGTTGCTCCTTGTCGAGATGCGGCGCACGCCGCTTGGAGGGAGTTCCGCCATCCCACGACTTGAGATCGGGCCGGAACGAGCGCGACGTTGGCAGTTGCCTGTGAACGCGGTCAACGTCGGATGCCAAGTCTTTGCCAACTGCGTCCCAACTCATGAGAAGCGCTTGGTCGCAGGGCGATTCGCCGCAGGGCGTGACTTGGGTGATCTCCCAGAGTCGTGGGGACGTGCTCTCAGCGGGCTGTCGGACTGCCGTCGGCGCGGGCTCGCGCCCGGGCCAGGTCGCTCGGGGTGTCGACGTCGAGCGCCACCTCGCCGGGGTCGTCGACAGACTGCGTGCGTATGCCGTGTGCGAGCTCCCGCATGCTCCTGCCGTAGGCATCGCCGAGCTCCTCGAGCCGTCGGCGCAGGACCGGGAGGCGCCAGGTCGCGCAGAGCCAGTTGGTGCGTCCGTCGGCGTCGACGGTGACGGCGAGGTCGGCACCGTCGGGCTCGTCCAGGGCGGCGAGCAGCCGCTCGAGATGCTCGGAGGTGACGAACGGCAGGTCGGCGGCGAGGACGGTGACGGCATACGGGATCGGTGCCCCGGGGTCCGCGGTCAGCGCCTCGACGGCGGCGGCGAGCCCGGCGACGGGACCACCTCCGGGCACGGGCTCCATGACGACGCGCACCCCGGCGGGCACGCCCTGCCCCGGCCCCACGACGAGCGCGGGGCGGTCCCCGGCGGCGTCGAGCACCCGCGCGACGAGCGGTCGGCCACCCACGTCCAGCACCGGTTTGTGCGAGCCCATGCGCCGTGACGCACCCCCCGTCAGCACGACGACGACCGCGGGCGCTGGGGCTGGGACGGGTGGCACTCTCGGAGTCTGGCACGACGTCTGGCAGGCTGAGTCCATGGGACGGGTGACGGTGCGGCGCAAGGTCACGACGATCGACCTCGCCACGCCCGGGTCGACGACCCGCCCCGACACGCTCACGGTCGAGGAGCCGCTCGAGCTGCGCGTCAACGGGACGCCGCTCACGGTGACCATGCGCACGCCGGGGCACGACATCGAGCTGGTGCACGGCTTCCTCATGTCGGAGGGGCTGATCCGCTCGGCCGACGACATCGCGCTGGCCCGCTACTGCGAGGGCGCGGTCGTCTCGGGAGAGAGCGGCTTCGACGAGAACACCTACAACGTCATCGACGTGACCCTGGCGCCCGGTGTCGCGGCGCCGGCCGCCTCGGCGACGCGGGCCTTCTTCACCAACTCCTCGTGCGGCGTCTGCGGCAAGGCGAGCATCGAGCAGCTGCGGGCCCAGTCGGCGTTCGACGTGCGGTCCGACGCGACGGAGTTCGCCGCCAAGGTGCTGGCCGAGCTGCCGGACGCGCTGCGCACCGAGCAGAAGTCGTTCGACAAGACCGGGGGCCTGCACGCGGCCGGGCTCTTCACCGCCGACGGCGAGCTGCTCGTCGTGCGCGAGGACGTCGGCCGGCACAACGCCGTCGACAAGGTCGTCGGGTGGGCGCTCCAGAGCGGACGCGTGCCGGGCGTCGGGTGCGTGCTCGTCGTGTCGGGGCGCGCGTCGTTCGAGCTGACCCAAAAAGCGATCATGGCCGGGATCCCTTGTCTCGCAGCGGTTTCGGCACCGTCTTCCTTGGCTGTCGAGTGCGCCGAGGATGCCGGGATGAGCCTGCTCGGCTTCGTCCGCGGCAGCCGTCTCAACGTGTATGCCGGGGCCCACCGGATCACGACCACCTGACCACACCGCCTGCTTTGTCCGCCCTGCCCGACCGACTGGAGGCCCGACCCGTGCCGATCTTCGCGATCCACTACACCTATCCCGACGACGTGACCGAGATGCTGACGATCCGGCCCGAGCACCGGGACTTCCTCGCCGGGCTGTCCGGACTGCTCGTCGCGGGGATGTACCAGGACGGCATGGATGAGGTGAGCGAGGGCGAGCCGACCGACCAGGAGCCGGCCAACGCCGCGCTCATCGTCTACTCCGCCGACTCCGTCGAGGCCGTCACGGAGACCTTCGACCAGGACCCGTACTGGCTCGGCGGCTACGTCCTGCGCCGGGTCGTCCGCCGCTGGGACCCGCCGCTGGGGCCGTGGGTCGCGGACCCCACCCAGTCCCCCGGCTGAGCACGCCCGCGCGGACCCCGCGCGACGCCCGGCCGCACACGTCCGGGCGAGCCACACACCTCTGGGCCACACGCACCTCGGACACGGTGTGGCCCTGACCCGGACGTGTGCGCCTCGCTCTCTCAGAGCTGCTGGGCGAGACCGACGACGTGGCCCTGCGGGTCGGCGATGAGGGCGAACGAGACGCCCGGCACGGTGACCGGGTCCTGGACGACGCGGCCGCCGAGCCGGGTGGCACTGGCGATGGACTCGGCCATGTCGTCGATGCCCACGAAGAACGTGACGAGGTCGGTGTCGCCCTGCAGCGGGCTGATCGCCGTGTACAGCGCGCCCGGCACCCCGGTCTCGACGAAGGTGTAGCCCGGGAAGGCCCCCTCGTCGGGATAGGTCCAGCCGAACAGGTCGTGGAAGAACGCGCGGGTCGCGTCGGGGTCGCTGGAGCGGATCTCGGCGTGGACGATGGGGTGGCTCATGATGACCTCCGTGGTTCACGGTCGCCGGGCTGGCGGCCGCCCACCTCGATGACGAACGAGCGCCCGCGAAATCGACACCAGCAACCCGCTCACCTCGGGATCAGGCGCACCTCGGGGAGGAGGCGCTCATGGCCCGAACGTGTGCGCGTGGCCCGGGCGTGGGCGGCTGGTGCGCCGCGTGGGGCCGGCAGGTCGGTCGATGCCTCAGAGGCGGGTGACCCGGCCGTCCTCGACGTGCCAGCGCTCGTCGAGGCGCACGTTCTCGAGCAGCCGCCGGTCGTGCGAGACGAGCAGGAGCGCACCGTCGTAGGTGTCGAGCGCCTCCTCGAGCTGCTCGATGGCGGGCAGGTCGAGGTGGTTGGTCGGCTCGTCGAGGACGAGCAGGTTGACCCCGCGGGCCTGCAGGAGCGCCATCGCGGCCCGGGTGCGCTCTCCGGGCGACAGGCGTCCGACGGCACTGCCGACCTGGTCGGCCTTGAGCCCGAACTTCGCGAGCAGCGTGCGCCGGTCGGCCGGCTCGAGGTCGGGCACCGCCTCGCCGAAGGCGTCCCCGAGCGACAGGTCCTCGTCCAGGCCGGTGCGGGCCTGGTCGATCTCCCCCACCGCGACGCTCGCACCGAGAGACGCGGTGCCCGAGGTCGGCTCGACCCGCCCGAGCAGCAGTGACAGCAGCGTCGTCTTGCCGGCGCCGTTGGGCCCGGTGATGCCGATGCGGCGGCGCGCCTCGACCTGCAGCGACGCCGGCCCGAACGTCCAGTCGCCGCGGCGCACGACCGCCTCGTTGAGCGTCGCGACGACCGAGCTCGACCGCGGCGCGGCGGCGATCGAGAACTGCAGCACCCACTCCTTGCGCGGCTCCGCCACCTCGTCGAGCCGCGCGATCCGCGACTCCATCTGGCGCACCTTGCGGGCCTGCTTCTCGGCCGAGTCCTGCTGGGCCGAGCGGCGGATCTTGTCGTTGTCGGGGCTCTTCTTCATCGCGTTGCGCACGCCCTTGGACGACCACTCCCGCTGCGTGCGGGCGCGCGCCTCGAGGTCGGACTTCGTGCCGGCATACGCCTCGTAGGCCTCGCGCGCGTGGCGGCGGGCGACCTCGCGCTCCTCGAGGTAGGACTCGTAGCCGCCGTCGTGGACCGAGACGGAGTTCTGGGCGAGGTCGAGCTCGACGATGCGCGTCACGCAGCGGGCGAGGAACTCGCGGTCGTGCGAGACGAGCACGACGCCACCCCGCTGGCCGTGGACGAAGGCCTCCAGCCGGTCGAGCCCGGCGAGGTCGAGGTCGTTGGTCGGCTCGTCGAGCAGCACGATGTCGAAGCGGCTGAGCAGCAGCGCGGCGAGCGCCGCCCGTGCCGCCTGGCCGCCGGAGAGGGAGGTCATGAGCGCGTCGGCGCCCACGTCGAGGCCGAGCTCGGCGAGCATCGGCGGGATGCGGTCGTCGAGGTCGGGCGCCCCGCTGACGAGCCAGTGGTCGAGGGCGACGGCATACGTCTCGTCGGCCTTCGGGTCGTCGCCGCCGAGCGCGGCAGCAGCCTCCTCCATCGCGAGGGTGGCGGCGGTGGCACCGGTGCGCCGGCCGATGTGGTCGGCGACGGTCTCGCCGGGGAGGCGCTCGTGCTCCTGCGGCAGCCAGCCGACGAACGCGTCGGAGGGCGCCGTCGTCACGGTGCCGTCGAGCGGCTGGTCGGCGCCGGCGAGCAGCCGCAGCAGCGTCGACTTGCCTGCGCCGTTGGCGCCGACGACCCCGACGACGTCACCGGGGGCGACCGTGAGGTCGAGGTGCTCGAAGAGGGTCCGGTGGGCGTGGCCCCCGGCGAGGTCCTTGGCCACCAGGGTCGCGCTCACGGGCCCAAGCCTAGGGGCGCCCGGCGGGTGCCCCGTTCACACCGGGTGGACGGTGACGACGTCGCCGGCGATGAGCTGGTCGACGCCCTCGGGCACCTCGACGAGGCAGTTCGCGGCGGCCAGCGCCGTGAGGTGGCGCGCGTCGGGCGCGCTCACGGTGCCGTCGTCGTGGAGCACGCTCGTGACGAACTGGACGCGTCCCGCGCGCGTGCGCCGGGTCCTGCCGACGTATGCCGCGTGGCCCGGTCGCCCTCCCGGCTCCCCGTGGCGACGGTCGAGCGCAGGGCGGACGAGCACGTGGAACGCGACGAAGGCCCCGACCGGGGTGCCCGGCAGGCAGACGACGGGGGTGGTGCCGTAGCGGCCGAGCCCCTGCGGTCCGCCGGGCTGCATGGCGAGGTGCACGAAGTCGAAGGTCGGCAGCGGCGAGCAGACCTGGCGCACGACCTCGTAGGCGCCGGCGCTCACTCCCCCGGTCGTCACGACGAGGTCGACGTGGGCGTCCGCGTCGAGCTCGTCGAGCAGCCGGCGCAGCTCGTCGGGCTCGTCGGAGCACACCTCGACGCGCCGCACGTCGCAGCCGGCGGCCTCGGCGAGGGCGGCGACCATGTCGGAGTTGGACTCGTGGATGCCACCCGCACCGGGGTCGGCGTCCGGTGGTGCGAGCTCGGCGCCGGTCGCGATGACGGCGACGCGGGTGGGCGCGTGGACCTCGACGCTCGTGCAGCCTGCGGAGCGCCCCAGCGCGATGAGCGCCGGTGTCACGGCCGAGCCGGCGGTCCCGATGACGGCGCCGGCCGTCACGTCCTCCCCGCGCAGGCGCACGTGCTGACCAGCCGCCAGGTCGCCCTGCACGGTGACGTGCGCGGGCGCCGGACCCGTCGGGCTGGCGTCGGTGCGCTCGACGGGCACCACTGCGACCGTGCCGTCCGGCACCCGGGCGCCGGTCATGACGCGGGCCGCCTCGCCGGGAGCGAGCGTGAAGCCTGGGGCCGAGCCGGCCGGCACGTCGCCCACCACGGGATAGCTGCGCTGGTCCGGCGAGCCGGGGCACACGGCATACCCGTCCATGGCCGAGTTGTCGAAGCGTGGCAGGTCGTCGGCGGCCACGAGGTCGGCTGCGAGGCGGCGGCCCGCGGCGTGCCGGTCGAGGGTGACCTGCTCGGTCGAGCCGTCCCCGAGGAGCCGCTCGACGGCGGCGCGGTGCTCGGCGACGGAGACGTGACCCACGAGCGCCAGTCTGTCGCATCGACCCCCGGTACGTTGAGGCGCATGGCGACCTCCGGTCCGCAGGCTCGCGGCTTCCGTCTCGACGGGATGCTGCTCGGCGTCGCGACGGCAGCCACCCAGATCGAGGGCGGTGATGTCGACAGCAGCTGGAGCGACTGGGCCGACCGTCCCGGCACCATCGCCGACGGCTCGACCCCCCGGCGGGCGACCGACCACTGGCGCCGGTGGCGCGAGGACACCGAGCTGATGGCCTCGCTCGGCGTGCAGGTCTACCGGATGAGCGTCGACTGGGCGCGCCTCGAGCCGCGGCCGGGTGCGTGGGACGAGACAGCGTTCGCGCGCTACCGCGAGGAGCTGGAGCTGTTGCACGAGAGGGGGATCCGGCCGCTCGTGACGCTCCACCACTTCAGCCACCCACTGTGGTTCGAGCGAGACGGCGGCTGGCTCGCGCCGGGTGCCCTGTGGGTGTGGGAGCGGTTCGTCGCGGAGGTCGTGACGCGGCTCGGCGACCTGGTGTCGGAGTGGGTGACGATCAACGAGCCCAACGTCTACGTCACCGGCGCGCACGTCTTCGGCGACTTCCCGCCCGGCCACCGCAGCCTCCCCGAGGGCCTGCGCGTCTTCGAGGTGCTCGCTGCGGCCCACATCCGGGCGTATGCGCTCATCCACTCCCTGCGACCGGGCGCCGACACGATGGTCGGGGTCGCCCACCACCTGCGCCCCTTCCGGCCGGGCAACCCGCACAACCCCTGGCACCGCACGCTCACGGCGGTGATGCGCCGCCTCTTCCAGGACGCGATCGTGCAGGCGATGACCACCGGCGAGTTCGCCGCGCCGCTGCGCAGACCGGCCGGAGTCCGGGCCGGACACTACGCGGACTTCTTCGGCCTCAACTACTACTCGCGCACGCCTGTGACGCGCTTTGACGACGGCACCCCACCGGGCGTCCCCGTCAACGACCTCGGCTGGGAGGTGTATGCCGCAGGGCTCGGCGTGATGGCCCGGTGGGCCTGGGAGACCTACCGCCTCCCCGTCTGGGTCACCGAGAACGGCACCTCTGACGCTGCCGACGCCTTCCGGTCGCGCTACCTGTGGGAACACCTGTCGGTGCTGGGCGAGGTTCGGGCACAAGGCGTTCCGGTCGATCGCTACTACCACTGGTGCTTCGTCGACAACTGGGAGTGGGCCGAGGGCGAGGGTCCGCGCTTCGGCCTCGTCGCGCTGGACTACGAGACCCAGGAGCGCACGGTACGGGACTCTGGCCGCTTCTTCTCAGAGGTCGCGCACGAGCACGGCGGGACGCTGGACATGCACGCGAGATACGTTGCGGGACAGGTCTATCCGGTCAGCCAGCACGAGAGTCACCACCGCTGAGGCCGGGGCACGGAACCGCCCCGCCCCCTTCGAGGGGCGGGGCGGGGACCGGGCCGACCCTTCCGCTCACCCCTCCGGAGCGGAGCAGGTGCCCTTGTCCCAGGTGAAGCTCGAGCCGGGCGACCAGTGGCTGACGATCTGCACCTTGACGATGCCGCCGGAGGTGACGTCGTGCAGCACCCAGTGCTCGGTGTCGGTGAAGACGAGCGGGGTGCCCGTCCCGTCGACCTTGCCGCCGAACCAGGACGCCCCCGAGACCGTGTAGAAGTCGCCGTTCGAGCCCTGGAGCGTGACGCCGCTCGTGTTGACGGTCCCCGTCTCGTGGAACACGCCCTGCGCGTCGACGTTCCAGTGGTCGACGACGTTGACCGTGCCGGTGAGAGCGGTGATGTCGCCCGTGGGCGCTGCGCACTCGAAGACGGCACCGGCGGCAGGGAACGAGGTGTGCTCGGTCCCTCCGTTCGCGGGTGCGGCGCCGGCCGAGACGGCAGCTCCCATGGTCAGTCCGATGGTGCCCAGTGCGGTGACGCCGGCCATGACGGCACGGCTGCGCAGTGAACGCATGTGTCTCCCCTTTTCCCCTTGTTGACCAGCCGGCGCAAGGCCCCCGAGGTCGGCGGGTGGCACCGATCGGTGCCACCATCCAAGGTGCTCCGACTGATGTCGGTAGAGACGGAAAAGGCTCAACTGCCAGCGAACTCGCAGGAAACCCGGCCCTGTCTGGGACGTCCCTGCACGCAAAACGACACATTCACCGCGCATCGACGAGCCGCCCCCGGCGGGCTCTCCGGGCCGAGTGGTCGGGCCGAGTGGCCGGGCCGAGTGGTCAGTCGGGACGGACCGAGTGGGTCAGCACTCGATGACGTTGACGGCGAGCCCGCCGCGCGCGGTCTCCTTGTACTTCACCTTCATGTCCCGGCCGGTCTCGCGCATCGTCTTGATCACCTTGTCGAGGCTGACGACGTGCGAGCCGTCGCCGCGCAGCGCGGTGCGGGCGGCCGTGATGGCCTTGACCGAGGCGATGGCGTTGCGCTCGATGCAGGGGATCTGCACGAGGCCGCCGACGGGGTCGCAGGTGAGGCCGAGGTTGTGCTCCATGCCGATCTCGGCGGCGTTCTCGACCTGCTCGGGCGTGCCGCCCATGACGGCGGCCATCGCGCCGGCGGCCATCGAGCAGGCCGAGCCGACCTCGCCCTGGCAGCCGACCTCGGCGCCGGAGATCGAGGCGGTCTCCTTGTAGATGACGCCGATCGCGCCGGCCGTCAGCAGGAAGCGGACGATGCCGTCGCGGTCGGCGCCGTTGACGAAGTTCGCGTAGTAGTGCAGCACCGCCGGGATGATCCCCGCCGCGCCGTTGGTCGGCGCGGTGACGACGCGGCCGCCCGATGCGTTCTCCTCGTTGACGGCGAGCGCGTAGAGGGTGATCCAGTCCATGCCGCGCAGGGGGTCGTCGCTCGTGCCCTCGAGCTGCAGCCGGCGCGCCAGCTCGGGCGCGCGGCGCCGCACCCGCAGGCCACCGGGCAGCACACCCTCCGTGGCGATGCCGTTGCGCACGCACTCCTTCATGACGCGCCAGATTTCGAGGAGGCCGTCGCGGACCTCCTGCTCGGTGCGCCACGACAGCTCGTTCTCGAGCATGATCCGGGCGATGGACTTGCCGGTCTCCTTGCAGTGCGCGAGCAGCTCGTCGCCGGTGCGGAACGGGTGAGCGACCGGCGTCGAGTCCTCGACGATCTTCGTCGAGCCGTCGGCATCCTCGCCGACGACGAAGCCGCCGCCGACGGAGTAGTAGGTGTGCTCGGCCACCACGACGCCGGCGGCGTCGAGCGCCGTGAACGTCATGCCGTTGGGGTGCAGCGGCAGCGTCTTGCGCCGGTGCAGGGTGAGGTCCTCGTCCTCGACGAAGTCGATCTCGTGCGTGCCGAGCAGGGCCAGCCGCTTCGTGCCGCGGATCTCCGCAAGTCGTCCCTCGACCGCCCGCGGGTCGCAGAGCTCGGGCCGCTCCCCCGTGAGGCCGAGCAGGACGGCCTTGTCGCTGCCGTGGCCGTGACCGGTCGCGCCGAGCGAGCCGAACAGCTGCGACCGCACGCGCGCGACCCGCTCCAGCGCACCCTCGTCACGCAGGCGCTCGGCGAAGAGCGCCGCGGCGCGCATCGGACCGACGGTGTGCGAGCTCGACGGCCCGATGCCGATCGAGAAGAGGTCGAAAACGCTGAGCGCCATGGTGTCCTGACTTCGTGTCGTCGTTGACGGCTGCCGCCCGGGGTGGTGGACGACCGGACGAGCGTACGTCCACAGCCACCCACCGCGCACATGCCCCGGAGTAGCCACCGAGTCGCCGCCGAGCCACCATCGACTCGGCGTCCGGTCGAGCGGCTGCCCCGTGCCGCCCCTAGAGTCGAGCGGTGCCCCAGGTCAGCGCCGACGTCCACGTGCCGCTCCCGCCACCGGTCGCCCGCGCGCTGACCGCGACCGCGGGCGAGCCCTCTCTCCGGCTGCCTCCGCACGTTCGCCCCGCACCCCTCACCTGGCGCTTCGACGCCGAGGACGAGGGGACCCTCGTCGTGATGGCGCTGGCGTATGCCGTGTCGCCCGCCTGGGTGCGCCCGCTCACGCACGAGGTCACCCAGTGGGCGCTGGCCAGGCAGCTGCGCGGGCACCTGGCGAAGGTCCGGGCAGCAGCAGCCGAACCGGCGCGGGTCGAGCGTGCGCGGGCCGCCGCGGCGGAGGCCTGAGATGGACCAGCCCCGCTGGGTCGACGCCGCAGAGGTACGCCGCAACGTGTCACCGGACCGGGCGCGGCGGCTCATCCGGCGCGAGCTCGCCGACGGCTTCGACCCGGCCTCGGACCCACCCCGTCAGGCCGTGCCGGCCGGCGACGGGCAGCTGCTGGTCATGCCGTCGGCCAACCGGCGCGCGGCCGGAGTCAAGGTGCTCTCGGTCGCGCCCCGCAACCCGGCGCGCGGCCTCGACCGCATCCAGGCGGTCTGCGTCCTGCTCGACGCCGACACCCTGAGCCCGTCGGTGCTCGTCGACGGCACGGCGGTGACCTCGCTGCGCACCCCCGCCGTCTCGGCCGTCGCGATCGACGCCCTGGCGCCCGCCGACGTCGAGTCCGCAGTCATCTTCGGGAGCGGGCCGCAGGCGCTCGGTCACGCGGAGGCGCTGCTCGCCATCCGGCATACGTCATCGGTGACGGTCGTCGGCCGGCGCGGCGACGCCGCCCGCTCGACGGCGCAGCGGATCTCGGGACTCGCCTCCACCCACCGGCTCACGGCGC
Source organism: Terrabacter carboxydivorans (assembly GCF_039532035.1). Taxonomy (NCBI): domain Bacteria; kingdom Bacillati; phylum Actinomycetota; class Actinomycetes; order Micrococcales; family Intrasporangiaceae; genus Terrabacter; species Terrabacter carboxydivorans. The sequence goes on from NZ_BAAARE010000017.1 coordinate 86,772, forward strand.
GGGGCCTCACGGTCGACGACCGGCTGGTCGAGGCGGCGGTCCGCGAGGCGCAGGTCGTCGTGACCGCGACGTCGGCGGCGACCCCGGTGCTCGGCGACGACTGGGTGGCCGACGGGGCGTGCGTCGTGGCCATCGGCTCGCACGAGCCCCACCGGCGCGAGCTCGGGTCGGCGCTGCTCGGGCGCTCGCTCGTCGTCGTCGAGGACGTCGGCACGGCGCACCGCGAGGCCGGCGACGTCATCCTCGCTGCCGCGCAGGGCGCGCTCGACTGGGCCGACGTGCACACCCTGCGCGACGTCGTGCTCGGGCGGGTCGAGCGGGCGACCGACCGGCCCAACGTCTTCAAGAGCGTCGGCATGGCCTGGCAGGACCTCGTCATCGCCGAGCACGTCATCCACCCCTGACTCCAGTGGTCAGGTGGTCGGGTCAGGCGGGTCAGGCGGGAGGGGCGGCGACGACGTCGTCGATGGGCTGGAAGCCGTCGTTGAAGGCGATGATGCGCTTCGCCGTCGTGTCCGGGTGCGCGACGACGGAGCGGATCACGTGGGCCACGTTGTCGCGCGACACCTCGCCGGCCTCGACGCCCGCGCCCGCCGCGATGTGGCCGGTCGCGGCGCCGAGCGTCAGGCTGCTCGGGCGCAGGATCGTCCACGCGAGGTCGGTCGTCTTCAGGTGCTCGTCCGCCGCGGCCTTCGCCTCGGCGTAGGCGTAGAAGCCGTTGTCCGCGGGCACGCCGTGGTCAGGGCCTGCGCCGAAGTAGCTCACCATCACGTAGCGCCCGACGCCGCCCTGCGCGGCCGCGTCCATCGAACGGATCGCCGCGTCGCGGTCGACCGCATAGGTGCGCTCAGGGCTGCCGCCGCCGGCGCCCGCTGTCCACACGAGCACGTCGCTGCCGCGCACGAGGTCGGCGATCTGGTCGGCCGAGCTGTTCTCGACGTCGAGCACGGTCGCCGTGGCGCCGGTGGCCTCGACGTCGGCGACGTGCTCGGGGTTGCGCACGACGGAGGTGACCTCGTGGCCGTCGGCGACGAGCAGCGGGGCGGCGAGCAGGGCGACCTTGCCGTGGCCGCCGATGAGCGTGACGCGGGACATGACTCTCCTCGGGTTGGGGTCGTGGGTCTCCTCGGTCCAACACGCGACACCGACGAGGTATGCCGCAGGCCCGGCCGCGTCGGCGGCCGGGCCTGCGGGTGGGGCTGGGTCAGCTGCCGCTGCCGCGGCCGAGGAGCCAGCCGATGACGACGCCGATCGCGGCGGCCGCTGCGTAGCCGGCATACCGCTTGATGAGCACCGGCATGACGGCCGAGCCGAGGTCGAGCGGTGCGTCCTCCTCGACGTCGGCCGGCACCACGCGCGGCGGGTGCGCGTGATGCGCTGCGTGTGCTGCCGGAGCCGAGGCCGCCGTCCGAGCTGCACCAGTGTCGGCTGCGAGCGCGTCGGAGGCCGTCTCGACGTAGCCGTTCGAGGAGGCCGGGGCGGGCGCGCCGGCCGGAGCCGCCGCACCCCCCGAGGCCGCTGCACCCGCCGGAGCCGCGGCCGCCACCGGAACGGCCGGCGCCTCCGCCGCTGCCGACGGCCCGGTCAGCTGCTTCTCGATGCAGGCGACGAAGGCCTGGAGCAGCTTGTCGGACACGTCCTGCATGACGCCCCGGCCGAACTGGGCCGGCTTGCCCGTGACGGCGAGGTCGGTGACGACGTCGGCGCGGGCGCCCTCACCGTCGGGACTCAGGGTGATGGACACGGTGGCGCCGGCGGTGCCGTTGCCACGCTTGTCCTTGCCCTTGGCCTCGATGACGGCGTGGTGCGTCGCGTCGTCGCGCTCGACGAACGAGCCCGACCCGGAGTAGACGAGCGCGATCGGCCCGAGCTTGACCTTGACCGTGCCGGAGAAGCCGTCGTCGGTCACCTCCGTCACGGTCGCCCCGGGGAAGCACCCGCCGACGCGCTCGAGGTCCATGAAGAGGCCCCACGCGTCGTCGACCGAGGTCGGCACGGTGAAGGAGTGCGTCAGGTCCATCCGGGCATCACGCTCCTGCCGCGGCGAGGACCGCGCGCCGCGTCAGCACCGTGGCGAGGTGCTTGCGGTAGTCGGCGTCGCCGTTGAGGTCCGAGGGCGGGTTGGTGCCCTCGGCGACGGACGCGACAGCCGCCCGGACGGCCTCGTCGGTCGCGGGCTGCCCGACGAGGGCCTCCTCGACCGAGCGTGCCCGCAGCGGCGTCGAGCCCATGTTGGTCAGCCCGACCCTGGCCTCGGCGATCGAGCCGCCCTCGCTGCGCACGGTGGCCGCGACGCCGACGATCGACCACTGGTGGCTGACGCGGACGAACTTCTCGTAGTGCGCGCCCCACCCTGTGTGCTTCGGGATGCGGATCTGCGTCAGCAGCTCGCCCTCCCCGACGGCGGTCGTGAAGAGGTCCTCGAAGAAGTCCTCCGCGGCGACCGTGCGCGTCGAGCCACCGGCTCCCGCGATGACGAGCTCGGCCCCGAGCGCGAGCGCCGGTGCGCCGACGTCACCGGCCGGGTCGGCGTGCACGAGCGCGCCGCCCACCGTGCCGCGGTGGCGGATCTGCGGGTCCGCGACGGTGGCGACCGCCTTGGACAGCAGGGCCGCGTGCATCGACACGGCCTCGGAGGCGAGCAGCGCGGCATACGTCGTCATGGCCCCGATGACGAGGTGGTCACCGTCCTCGGTGACGCCCTGCAGCTCGGGGATGCGCCCGAGGTCGATGACGACCCCGGGAGCGTTGAGCCGCATGCGCAGGATCGGCAGCAGCGACTGGCCGCCGGCGAGCACCTTGGCCTCGTCGCCGTGCTCGGCGAGCGCCGCCACGGCCTCCTCGACCGAACCGGGTGCGAGATAGTCGAACTGGGCGGGGATCATGCCTGGCTCCCTTCGCTCGCGGCGCCGGGATCCTGGTTGGGGACCCCCTCGTCGAAGTGCGGCGCTGCGTCGCGCTCACCCTCGCCGGGGACCGAGCGGCCCTTCTCGATCGCCTTCCACACCCGCTCGGGCGTGCACGGCATGAGGATGTCGTTGACGCCGAACTGGCGCACCGCGTCGACGATCGCGTTGACGACCGCCGGCGTCGAGGCGATGGCGCCCGCCTCACCGACTCCCTTGGTGCCCAAGGTGTTGTAGGTCGACGGCGACGTCGTGTGGTCGGTGACGAAGCTGATCGTGTCGGCCGACGTCGGCAGGGTGTAGTCGACGAACGAGCCGGTCACGAGGGTGCCCTGCTCGTCGTACTCGGCGCCCTCCCAGAGGGCCTGGGCGATGCCCTGCACGAGGCCTCCGTGGACCTGGCCCTCGACGATGAGCGGGTTGATGATCGTGCCGATGTCGTCGACGCAGACGTACTTGCGCATCGAGGTCGCACCGGTCTCGGTGTCGACCTCCATCGCGCACAGGTGGGTGCCGTGCGGGAAGGAGAAGTTGTCGGGGTCGAAGGTCGCGTCGGCGTCGATCGAGGGCTCGACGCCGTCGGGCAGGTTGTGGCCCGTCCACGTCGCGATGGCGACCTCGGGCATCGAGATGCCCTTGTCGGTGCCCTTGACGCCGAACGTCCCCGCCTTGAACTCGATGTCGTCGACGCTCGCCTCGAGCAGGTGGGCCGCGACGACCTTGGCCTTCTCGATGACCTTGTCGGCGGCCCGGACGACGGCCTCGGCGCCCACGACGAGCGAGCGGGAGCCGTAGGTGTCCATGCCCTTCGGGGAGACCTGGGTGTCGCCGTGCAGCACCTCGACGTTCTCGAAGGGGACGCCGAGCCGGTCGGCGACGATCTGGCTCCACGCCGTCTCGTGGCCCTGGCCGTGCGGCGAGACGCCGGTGATGACCTCGACGGTGCCGGTCGCGAGCATGCGGATGCTGGCGCTCTCCCAGCCACCGGCGCCGTAGTTGAGCGCGCCGAGGATGCGGGACGGCGCGAGGCCGCACATCTCGGTGAACGTCGAGACGCCGATGCCGAGCTGCACGGGGTCGTTGCTCTCGCGGCGGCGCTTCTGCTCGGCCCGCAGCTCGTCGTAGCCGAAGAGCTCCTTGGCCTTCGCGGTCGCGGCCTCGTAGTTGCCGGAGTCGTAGGTCATGCCGGCGACGGTCGTGAACGGGAACTCGTCGTGCGTGATCCAGTTCTTCTCGCGGATCTCGAGCGGGTCGACCCCGACCTCGGCCGCGAGCTCGTCCATGAGCCGCTCGATGGCGTAGGTCGCCTCGGGCCGGCCGGCGCCGCGGTAGGCGTCGACCCACGTCTTGTTGGTGTAGTAGTTCGTCACGTTGAACTGGTAGGCCGCGAACTTGTAGATCGAGTTGAACATCCACGCGCCGAGCACGGGCACACCGCCGCCGACGAGCGCGGCATACGCCCCGAGGTCGGCCATGAGCTCGACCTTGAGTCCGGTGACGCGGCCGTCCTTCTCGGCGGCGAGCGTCAGCTTCTGCCACTGGTCGCGGCCGTGGTGGCCGCTCACCATCGTCTCGGAGCGGGTCTCGGTGTACTTGACCGGCTTGCCGAGCTTGCGCGCGACCGCCAGCGTCGCGAACTCCTCGGGCGTCGTCTGCAGCTTGCCGCCGAAGCCGCCGCCCACGTCGGGGGCGATGACCCGGATCTTCGACTCGGGCAGGCCGGTCGTCGCGGCGATGCAGAAGCGCAGCACGTGCGGCACCTGCGTCGAGGTCCACATCGTCACCTGCTCGCCGGTGGGGTCGACGACGGTCGAGCGCGGCTCCATGAAGGCGGGGATGAGCCGCTGCTGGCGGTACTCGCGCTCGATGAGGATGCCGCCCTCGCGGGCCTTGGCGATCGACTCCTCAACGTCACCGCCGCTGCCCTGGCCGGCGGAGTCGAGCTGCCACACGGCGCTCGTGTTGGTGCCGAGGTCGGGGTGCGCGAGCACCTCGTCCTTCGCGGCCTCCTTGAGGTCGAGCACCGCAGGCAGCTCGTCGTACTCGACGTCGACGAGCTCGGCGGCGTCACGCGCCGCGGCGGCCGACCGGGCCGCGACGACGGCGACGATCTCGCCGGCGTGCGCCACGTGCGTCACGGCGACGGGCAGGTGGTCGGGGCTCTTCTGCTCGGCCGACACCGGCCACGCCGTGATGTTGACACCCTGGATGTCCTTGAGGTCCTCGCCGGTGAAGACGGCGATGACGCCCGTCGACGAGCGCGCCTCGCTGGCGTCGATCGAGCTGATCGTCGCGTGCGCGAACGGGCTGCGCACCATCGCGAGGTGCAGCATGCCGGGCAGCTGGATGTTGTCGGTCCAGCGGGTGCGGCCGGTGATGAGGCGCTGGTCCTCCTTGCGGCGACGCGCCTTGCCGATCTCGCCGGCTGGGGCGTCGGCCGCGTCGGCCGCCCGGTCCTCGGTGATCGTCATGACGACACCGCCTGCGAGCTCATCGTGCTCGCCGCCTGCTGCACGGCCTTGACGATGTTGTGGTAGCCGGTGCAGCGGCAGAGGTTGCCCTCGAGACCCTCGCGGATCTCCTGCTCGCTGGGGTCGGGGTTGTTCTTCAGCACGTCGCAGGCCTGCATGATCATGCCGGGCGTGCAGTAGCCGCACTGGAGGGCGTGGCACTCGTGGAAGGCCTGCTGGACCGGGTGGAGCTCGCCGTTCTCGGCGAGTCCCTCGATCGTCGTCACCTCGTGCCCGTCTGCCTGGACGGCGAGGACGTTGCACGACTTCACGCTCGTGCCGTCGAGGTGCACGGTGCAGGCACCGCAGTTGCTGGTGTCGCACCCGACGACGGTTCCGGTCTTGCCCAGCCCTTCACGGAGGTACTGGACCAAAAGGGTCCTGGGCTCGACCTCGTCGGAGTAGCTCACCCCGTCGACGGTCACATTGATACGGGTCATGCTGTCGGTCCTCCTGCCACGCTGCAGTTGACATCGTTGACTTCCCCACGCGCAGTCTTACTCGCCGTCACCTGCTTCACAAGGGCAACAGGAAGAACCTTCAACATCCACAGGGGACGTCCGGGACACGACGCGTCGTGGGCCCCGCCTTTCGCGGCATACGTCCCTGCGACGAGACTGGGACGCATGACTCTCCATGCCGACGACTACCAGGCCGCGCGCACCCGCTACGACTCGATGACCTACCGCCGCACGGGCCGTTCGGGGCTCGACCTGCCCGCCGTCTCGCTCGGCCTGTGGCACAACTTCGGCGACGACGTGCCGCTCGACCGCCAGCGCGCGACCCTGCGCCGAGCCTTCGACCTCGGCGTCACGCACTTCGACCTCGCCAACAACTACGGCCCGCCCTACGGCAGCGCCGAGCGCAACTTCGGCGCCATCTACGCGCAGGACTTCAAGCGCTACCGCGACGAGCTGATCCTCTCGACCAAGGCGGGCTACGACATGTGGCCGGGCCCGTACGGCCAGGGTGGCGGCAGCCGCAAGTACGTCCTGTCCTCGCTCGACCAGTCGCTGCAGCGGATGGGCGTCGACTACGTCGACATCTTCTACTCCCACCGGTTCGACGAGACGACGCCGCTCGAGGAGACGATGGGCGCGCTCGACACCGCCGTGCGCCAGGGCAAGGCGCTGTATGCCGGCATCTCCTCCTACTCGGGTCCGCGCACCCGCGAGGCCGTGCAGATCCTCCGCGACCTCGGCACGCCGCTGCTCATCCACCAGCCGAGCTACTCGATGCTCAACCGCTGGGTCGAGGAGGACCTGCTCGACGTGCTCGGCGAGGAGGGTGTCGGCTGCATCGCCTTCAGCCCGCTCGCGCAGGGCATGCTCACCGACAAGTACCTCAACGGCGTCCCGGAGGGCTCGCGCGCGTCGCAGGACAAGTCGCTGTCGACCGACCTGCTGACCGAGCAGAACCTCACGCACATCCGTGCGCTCAACGAGATGGCCAAGCAGCGCGGCCAGTCGCTCGCCCAGATGGCGCTCGCGTGGATCCTGCGCGACCAGCGCGTCACGTCGGTGCTCATCGGCGCCTCGTCGGTGGGCCAGCTCGAGAACAGCCTCGGCTCGCTCGACAACCTCGACTTCTCGCAGGAGGAGCTCGACACGATCGACCAGCACGCCGTCGAAGGCGGCATCAACCTCTGGAAGACCTCGAGCGCGCACTGACCCCGTCGGGAGGTCGTATGCCGTGTGGCCCGGCCACACGGCATACGACCTCCGCGTGGCGTCAGTTGCGCGGGAGGACGGTGAGGACCCGCTCGATGTGGTCGCGGAACTCCTGCATGAAGTCGGTGAGGAAGGTCGCGGTCGACTCGTCGGTGACCTCGCCGTCCTCGGTGATGAGGCCCGGCCGGAGGGTCACGTAGGCCTCGGGCGAGGTCATCTGGCGGGCGTTGCAGAAGCTGAGGACGCCGCGCAGGCTCTGCTGGGCGAGCGCCGTGCCGATCTGCCCGGGTGAGGCGCCGATGACGGCGGCGGGCACGTGGTTGAAGGAGTTCTGCCCCCACGGGCGCGAGGCCCAGTCGATGGCGTTCTTCAGGGCGCCGGGGATCGACCGGTTGTACTCCGGCGTCACGAAGAGGACGGCCGCCGACGCCGCGAGCGCCTCCTTGAGGGCGCGTGGCTCGGCGGGGTAGTCGGCGTCGAAGTCCGGGCTGTAGAGCGGCAGGTTGCCGATGGGGATCTCGGTGAACTCGAGGTCCTTCGGCGCGAGGCGGATCAGGGCCTTGCTCAGGGTGCGGTTGATCGAGGTCGATGACAGGCTGCCGACGAGGTAGCCGACCTTGTAGGTGCTCACGATGTCCTCCTGGTCCGGGAGCGGGCGCCGCTCCCATCACTCCATCGTGGCCCTCGGGCCCGGGCTCGGCCAGACGTGCCGGCCCAGTTCCGGCCGGGTGCCGGCTCGGTCGGCGCTCAGGTGCCGGGCTGCCAGCCGGGACCGCGGAGCACGTGCCCCCAGCGGGCGCGCCAGGTGCTCGCGGCTCGCACGTCGGCCCAGATCGAGGCGTACTCGTGGGTGGCGACGACGAGCGGGTTGTGGGTGCGCAGCTGCTTGGTCAGGCCGTAGACGACGCGGTCGCCCTCGGGCTCGAAGGAGCGGAAGAGGCGGTCCCAGACGATGAGGATGCCGCCGTAGTTGCGGTCGAGGTAGGCGTTGTTCATGCCGTGGTGCACGCGGTGGTGGGAGGGCGTGTTCATGACGAACTCGACCGGGCGCCAGAGCTTCCCGACGCGCTCGGTGTGCAGGAAGAACTGGTAGATGAGCGAGATCGACTGCTGGAGGAAGATCGCCCAGACGGGCACGCCGAGCAGGGCGAGCGGCGCCCAGAACGGGATGCCGCCGAAGGGCGTCCACGTCTGGCGCAGCGCGGTCGAGAAGTTGTAGCGCTGGCTCGAGTGGTGCACGACGTGGCTGGCCCAGAGGATGCGCACCTCGTGGTGGGCGCGGTGGTACCAGTAGTAGGCGAGGTCCTCGGCGAGGAAGATGACGACCCACACCCACCAGAGCGAGGTGTCGAGGCGGAGGGGCGTCACGGCATACAGCGCGGCGTAGACGAGCAGCTGCAGGGCCTTGTAGAAGATCCCGATGCCGACGCTGCCGAGGCCCATGGTCAGGCTCGTGACCGTGTCGCGCACCTCGTAGCCGACCTCGTCGTCGTCGGGCGCGAACCACAGCGAGACGACCTCGATGACGATGAACGCGATGAAGAAGGGGATCGCCGTCAGGATGATGTCGACCATCAGGCGCCTCGGGTCACCGGGTCCAGGGTGCGGCCGGAGTCGGTGAGCGAGGCCCACACGTCGACGGCTTGGCTGAGGATCGCGTCGGCGAGGCGCGCGGCGAGCTCGGCGTCGCCGGCGGCGATGGCGGACGCGAGCGGGGCGTGCGGCAGCAGGTCGGCGCGGTCGGCGGCAAGGAGGGCGTCCATGACGTCGGGGCCGCTGTCGATGGCCTGGACGAGCGAGTTGAGGGCGAGCCGGAAGGTGAGGTTGCCGCTCGCCTCGACCACCGCGAGCCAGAAGGCGCGGTCGGCGTCGGGGTGGTCGTCGAGGTCGTATGCCGCCGCTGCCGCCACGACGCTGTTGCGGGCCTCGCACGACGCTCGGGTCGCGGCGACGCGGGCCGCTTCGACGCCGATGCAGCGGCGCATCTCGAGGCCGTCGCGCAGGATCATCGGGTCCAGGCCTTCGCCGGAGCGGGCGAGGTGGCCGAGCAGGTCGAGGCCGGCGGTGCTGCGGACGTCGAGGACGGTCGTGCCGCCGCCGTGGACGACCCGGACGAAGCCGGCGGCCTGCAGGCGCTGGAGGGCCTCGCGGACCGCGTGCCGGTTGACGGCGAAGGAGGCGGCGAGCTCGCGCTCGGGCGGCAGGGAGTCGCCGGGGGCGAACCGTCCGGTCAGGATCGCGTCGCGCAGCTCGGAGAAGACCTGGGCGGAGACGGACCGGCGCTTGACCGGCTTGAAGCCGGTGTCGGGACCGGCGTGGTCGGCGGTCTCGGTAGAGATCTCAGCGACGGTCACGGCGGCGGTCTCGGGGGTGCTCTCGGGCATGAGGTCGAGGATGACACCGGCGCCGCGACTCATCAAGAGGTTGGACCACTTCTGTGGCGCAGCGCACGGGTAGCGTGACCCGCATGTCCAGCGAGCGCAGCATCCAGGAGCGGCTCTATCCCGACCTCCCGTGCTTCGGCTGCGGCCCGGGCAACGCCAAGGGGCTGCAGCTGCGGAGCTACTCGCTCGGTGAGATGGCCGGCGACGGGGTGACGGCGACCTTCACGCCGTGGCCCGAGCACGACAACGGTCTCGGCTACCTCAACGGCGGCATCATCGGCACGGTCCTCGACTGCCACAGCGCGGCGGCCGTCATGCTCGAGGCCGAGCGCCACGGGTGGGCGCCGCTGCCCGGCGCCGACCTGTCCTACGTGACGGCCGGGCTCGACGTGCGCTTCCTGCGGCCGGCGCCGCTGCACGACGCGGTCGAGCTGCACGCCGTCGTCACCGAGGCCGACGAGCCGCAGATGACCGTCGCCGTGCAGCTGCGTCACGACGGCAAGGTGCGAGCCGAGGCGACGGCCGTGTGGAAGCGCTGGCGGCCGCGCACCTGAGCCGAGGTGGGCCGCCCAGCCGACCTGGCCTAGCCGAACATCGCCGCGGTGAAGTCGGCCGCGATCTTCGTGTGGCCCGACCGGACCGGGTGCAGGCAGTCGGTGCCGCCGACGAAGTCACCGGCGCCCAGGGTGCCGAAGGTGTCGGCGACCTTGGCCCCGTTGGCGGCCGAGATGCCGCGGATGAGGTCGTTGAAGCCGGCCGGCAGCGTGCCGAAGCCGGGGAGCGTGCCACCCTCGAGGAACCAGTTGGCGAAGGGGCCGGCCTGGGGGTTGGCCTGTCCGATGTAGCAGTAGGGCAGCGGGTTGTAGTAGGTCATGGTGATGATCGGGGTGTTCGGACCGGCGGCGGCGCGCAGCTCGGCGAGGATCGTCGCGTAGCGCACCGAGAAGGCCGCGAAGGCGGTCTGGATCGCTGCGGGGCAGCCGCTGCGGTCGGAAGCGAGGCAGGCCGAGGTGATCGGCCCGAAGATGTCGTTGCCGCCGACGGTGAGGGTGACGACCTCGACGTCGTTGCGCGGGTTGGCGTCGTGGTTGCGGGCCCGAAGCATGGGCAGGGCGACGGGGAGCTGCTCGTCGATGACGGTCTGGGTGGTGACGCCGGGCTTGGCCGGCTGTCCGTCCATCGCGGGGACGCCGGAGCGGGCGAGGTTGACGACCTGGAGGGCCTTGCAGCCGGTGCGCGCGTTGGTGCTCGCAGCGGGCAGGCAGTTGAGGCGGTCCTTGAGCACGGCGTCGAACTGGGCGACGTAGCCGTTGGCGCGCCAGCCGGCGACGGTCGTGGCGTAGTCGACGATCTCGGGGGCGGACGCCTGGCCGTTGGCGATCGAGTCGCCGAGGGCGAGGTAGACCGGCAGGCCCGGGACGGGGTCGACACCTCCGGACTGCGCCTGAGCGGCCGGGGATCCCAGTCCCGTCAGTCCCGTCACGAGCAGGGCCACGGCCCCGACGACCCACACCGGACGCTTCATCGCTGTCACCTCTCGTCAGATCCCGAGTGCGTCACACGCTAGACCTGCCGGAGCGCCCGGCGGCGTGGAACCGAGGTCACTCCCCCACCGGGTTGTCGTGCGCCGGATGGTGGTGGTGGATGGGTCCCTCGGTGGCGGCGAGCCGCTCGCCGGCACCGCCCCAGCGCAGCGCGATGATCTCCGCGGCGATCGAGACGGCGGTCTCCTCGGGCGTGCGGGCGCCGAGGTCGAGCCCGATGGGCGAGCTCATCCGGGCCAGCTCGTCGTCGGTGAGCCCGGCCTCGCGGAGCCGGTCGAGCCGGTCCTCGTGGGTGCGGCGCGAGCCCATGGCGCCGATGTAGGCGACGTCGGGCAGGCGCAGCGCGACCTCGAGCAGCGGCACGTCGAACTTCGGGTCGTGGGTGAGCACGGCGATGACGGTGCGGCTGTCGATGCGGCCCTCGTCGACCTCGTGCTGGAGGTAGTCGTGCGGCCACTTGACGACGACCTCGTCGGCGCCGGGGAAGCGGGTCTTCGTGGCGAAGACGGGCCGGGCGTCGCAGACGGTGACGTAGTAGCCGAGGAAGCTGCCGACCCGGGCCACCGCCGCAGCGAAGTCGATGGCGCCGAAGACGAGCATCCGCGGCTTGGGCGCGTGCGCGGCGACGAAGACGCGCATGCCCTCGCCGCGTCGCTCGCCGTCGGGACCGTAGGTGAGGATGGCCGAGCGACCTTGCGCGAGAAGCCCTCTCGCGTCGTCGCGCACGGCGTCGTCGGCACGGCCGCTGCCGAGTGAGCCGAGCACCGAGGTCTCGTCGTCGTCGCCCTCGGTCTCGGGGTGCACGACGACGCGGCGCCCGACCCACGTCGGCTCGGGGTGCTCGATCACGGTGACGACGGCGACGGGCCGACCGGCCGCGATGTCGGCGGCGACGTCGCCGAGCTCGGGGAACGTCTCGCGTGAGACCTTCTCGACGAAGACGTCGAGGATGCCCCCGCAGGTGAGGCCCACGGCATACGCGTCGTCGTCGCTGACGCCGTAGCGCTGGAGCACGGGCCGGCCGGACTCGACGACCTCCTGGGCCAGCTCGTAGACGGCGCCCTCGACGCACCCGCCGGAGACGGAGCCGACGGCCTCGCCCCCGGGGCCGACGAGCATCGACGCGCCGGCCTGGCGCGGCGCCGAGCGCCACGTGCCCACGACGGTGCCGACGCCGACGGTCTCGCCGGCCGACCACCACTGGATCAGCTCGTCCATCACCTCACGCACGGGCCACCACCTCGATCAGCTCCTCGAACGCCGAGAGCGAGTGCCCTGCGACGAAGTCGTCGATGTGCGGGAGCGCCGCGACGATCCCCTGCTGCACCGGCTGGTAGCCGACCTTGCCGCGGTGCGGGTTGGCCCACACGACGCGGTGCGAGAGGGCGGCGAGGCGACGCATCTGCTCGCCGAGCACCTCCGGCCCCTCGCGCTCCCAGCCGTCGGAGACGACGACGACGACCGATCCTCGGGCCATGCCGCGGCGGCCCCAGCGGTCGAGGAAGGCGCCGATGGCCTCGCCGAGGCGGGTGCCCCCCGACCAGTCGGGCACGACGCGACCGGCGGCGGCGAGCGCCCGGTCGGGGTCGCGCTCGGTGAGCGCGCGGGTCACGTGGGTCAGGCGGGTGCCCATGGTGAAGACCTCGACGTGCGGGACCGTGCGCACGAAGACGTGCGCGAGGCGCAGGAGGCTGTCGGCATACGGGCTCATCGACCCGGAGACGTCGATGAGGAAGACGATGCGGCGGGGGCGGGTGCCGCGGCGGCGGTGGTGGATGCGGCCGGGCTCGCCCATGCGGCGCAGCTGCTCGCGGAGGGTCGCGGGGCCGTCGATCAGGCCGCTGCGTCCGCGGACGTGACGGCGGGCGCGGCGCAGCGGCGAGCGCGGGTCGAGGCCGGCGAAGAGCCTTGCGGCAGCGGCACGGTCGGCCGCGCTGAGGGTGGCGAGGTCGCGGTGACGGAGCACCTCCTGCGCGCTGGCACGGGCCTGGACGCTGTCGGAGTCGCCGTCGCCGGCCTCGCCCTCGCCGCTGTCGAGCGGAGCCTGGCTCACGGGCGGGCGCTGGACGTCGACGTTGCGTCCCTTGGGCACGTCCTCGCCGCCGAACCACCGCTCGAAGAGCTCGTCGTATGCCGGGAAGTCCGCGGGCGTGGACGTGAGGGTCGCGCGGCCGGCCCAGTACACGCCCGAGCGCTCGCCCATGCCGACGGCGGCCGCGGCGACGAGGAAGGTGCGCTCACGGTCGGCGGTGACGTGCAGGCCGGCGGCGCGCAGGGCGCGGGCGAAGCCGAGGAGCAGCTCGTCGACGTCGGGCTCGGCGGGTCCGGCGGGTGGGGGCGCGGCGGTCAGGGTCATGCGGTGAGCAGCTTGTCAAGCGAGGCGCGGATCCTCTCGGAGTCCTCGCGGTACTTCAGGGCGGCGCCGAGGGTGGCGGCGGCGACCTCGGGGTCCAGGCGCGTGGCGCCGACGCTCTCGAGGGCGCGGGCCCAGTCGAGCGTCTCGGCGACGCCCGGGGGCTTGATGAGGTCGCCGCTCGTGCGCAGGCGCTGGACGAGGGTGACGACCTGCTCGGCGAGCGCGGCGCTGACCTCGGGCAGGCGGGTGCGCACGATCTCGAGCTCGCGGGCCAAGCCGGGGTGGTCGATCCAGTGGTAGAGGCAGCGGCGCTTGAGAGCGTCGTGCAGCTCGCGGGTGCGGTTGGAGGTGAGCACGACGATCGGCGGGGTCTTGGCGGCGATGGTGCCGAGCTCGGGGATCGTCACCTGCCAGGTGGAGAGGACCTCGAGGAGGAAGGCCTCGAACTCGTCGTCGGCGCGGTCGATCTCGTCGATGAGCAGCACGCAGGGCGCTTCGCGCAGGGCCTGGAGCACCGGGCGGGCGAGGAGGAAGCGCTCGTCGAAGAGCTCGGCCTCGAGGGCCTTGGCGTCGTGGTGCTCGTCGCGGCTGAGGGCCTCGACGGTGCGCAGGTGCAGGATCTGGCGCGGGAAGTCCCAGTCGTAGAGGGCCTGCGTCGCGTCGATGCCCTCGTAGCACTGCAGGCGGATGAGCTTGAGGTCGAGCGCCTGGGCGAGGCCCTCGGCGAGGGCGGTCTTGCCGGTGCCGGGTTCGCCCTCGAGCAGGATCGGACGGTTCAGCCGGGTCGCGAGGAAGGTGATCGTCGCGAGTGCCTCGTCGGCGAGGTAGCCCGTGCCGCCCAGGGCGGTCGTGACGTCGTCGGCACTGTTGAACAGGTGATCCATCCCCTGAGCATCACTCATGAACCGAGGTTGCGGAAGCGCAGGGCCCGCCTAGCGGGACGTGTCGAGCTCTTCGCGGGTGTCGACGTCGCGGCCGGTCGCGAGGTCGCCGCACTCGACGAGCTCGTGCGGGGTGGCGCGGAAGTAGTGGCGGGCGCCGTGGTCGCCGGTCGCCGTGGCGATCACCTGCTCCCAGTGGTCGCGACCGATGAGCGCGGGGTGTCCCGGGACGCCGTCGTATGCCGCGCGGCGGAGCGTCGCTCGGAGGGCTTGCGCGGCTTGGGCGGCGGTCTCGTGGAGCTCGACGGCGTGCTCGTCGGGGTCGGGGTGCGGCGAGTGGTCGTTGTCGACGTGGCCCGGGGCGTCGAGCACGCGGGCGACGACCTCGGGGATCAGGTCCGGCAGGTCGACGAGAGTGACGAGCACGGCGTCCACGCAGCCCTCACCCTCGTGGGTGGAGCGGGTCAGAGCCGTGAGGCCGGCACGGAGCGAGGCGCCCATGCCCTCGTCCCAGTCAGGACAGGGGACGACATTCACGTCACGACCGAGGGCGGTGACGATGGCAGTGACTTCCTCGGCGGCGGCACCGACGACGACGGTTATGCCGGAGCACCCGCCGGCGTGCAGCAGAGAAACGGCGTGCTCGACCATAGTCGGCTCATCCGGCTGCCGGCGAACCAGCGCCTTCGGCCCACCCATCCGCCGCCCAGCGCCAGCGGCCAGCACGAGTCCGCGCACATGCGCCGCCCGGCCGTGCACGGCAGCTGGATGGGGCCCTCCCTCAAGGTCACTCACAGTCGTGAACCTACCCGCGGAGCAGCCCCCTGCCGCCCTCATGCACTGCGCGGCAAACCCGCGTCACCCCGCCCAGATAGGGCGTGTGCCGGAGCGTGCGGCCTACCGCCCAGGAAGCCGCATACATCGACACCCTCGCGAAGCGGCAGGGCCGCGTCTGGAGCGAGTTGGCCGACATCGCGCTCCGCTACCCCTCCGAGCCCCTCGTGCTCCTGTGCTGGTGCAGCACCCGAACCGCCTTCAGAGGCGGCTGCCACCGGCGCTGGGCAGCTGATTGGTTCGAGCCCGAGCACGGCCCTCAGCCTCCCCGAGGCAAGGCTGACGGCGTCACTCAGTCGACGGGGTCATCGCTTCGATCTTTGGCATCCCAAGGCTCCAAGACGATCCAATCGCGCACCCACGCTTCGATGTCGGGGCCCCGCAGGTACCCCGAGAAGGCTTCAAAATGCTCTGCGCCGGGTTGATGCTGGTACTCCGCGACAAAGGCGGCGAGCATCCGGTGGCAGTCCATCGAGATCTGGGTGAGGCCGTGCAAGGACGTGTCCTCCGGTACGAAGTTCTCCACATCTGGGACCCGCTGCTTCGACATGTGCGCGATGTGCTTCGAAGCAACAAGCCACACTCGTTCAAGGCGGCCGTTCAGCGCTCAGGAGGTGCCCAATCAGGCAAGAAGTCGCGCGCTGTCCAATCTTGCTTGGGCATGCGGACGAAGAACTCAGCGACGATTCGCGCGTGCAGATAGAAGGCCTCGCGACATGCCAGCGCCACGTCTATCGGCATGGGTCGTCCGTCGTCGCACGCGTAGGGCAGTAGGTCTCGGACACTCATAATTGAGTAGCCGAGGTGCTGAATGATGTGTTCCTCGGGCGTCATCGAGCGCCATTCGCGCAAGTCCTCGTCGTTCATGTAGTCGACCACGGTCATCCACCGAGCCCAGAGATGATCTGGCCGATCCACTGGATGACGGACCGGCCGCCCTCCGTCGCTGAGGCGAGCAGGAGCGCGTCTCGGGCCTTTGCGAGGATGCCGGGCTTGGACGGATCGGGGCCCTCGACGTCGGCCTTAATCTGCTCCAGCTTCGCCCGGAGGGGCGCGTCCTCGGTATCGTCCCCCAGAGCAGACAGCACGTGCTCGACCAGCATCCGTGTCTGGCTGCGCTCGTCGTCACTGATGTGTTGCACCACGCTTGCGGTGTTCCCCTGCCCGCCGACGACCGCGCCGACATTGCCGCCGTGGACATTGGTGTTGGTGCTGAAGTCATTCGAGACGGATACTAACCCTCGCTCTACGTAATCCCGGATATTCGGCTCGTGGATGGCGTACCGTCCCTTGTTGGTGATCTCCGGTCTGAGGTCAGGGGCGCCCCACGCCCGAACCGACTTGGCGAGCCCATGGTCGCTGAGATACTCAAACTCCGCGAGCACCTCGTCCTCGGTCAGTGGGCGATCGTCGATAGTGCCCTCGTCGGTGCCAACAAGATCCACTGCACGGCCCGGCCGTTTGTCACGGATGAATTCGAGGACTGCCCGCTGCACTGCGTCCCACCTCTCCGGCCCGTCGATGCGTGACTTCCTGAACTTCCGCGCGAGCCGTCGACCGTGCTCGGATAGACGGAACTCGTCGTAGTCCTCGTCCGGGCTGGTGAGCCCGAGCGTCCGTAGTGGAGCAGTCGCCATGCTGCCCGCCCACTCACTGCCAACCACGTTCGCGGCCTGTTGGTGCGTCAGGACCCCGCCGGCCTCCTCTGCTGCGATGAGGACCTTCTCGGCGTCGGTGCCTCGAATCTGACGCCAAACGTCGTCGTCGTTCATCGTTGCCTCCCGCCTCCTCTCCGGTGTCGCATCAGCCACCGAGCCCAGAGATGATCTGGCCGATCCACTGGATGACGGATCGGCCGCCCTCCGTTGCCGCTGCAACGAGGAGCGCGTCTCGGGCCTTTGCAAGGATGCCGGGCTTGGACGGATCGGGCCCCTCGACATCGGCCTTGATCTGCTCCAGCTTCGCCCGGAGGGGCGCGTCCTCGGTGTCTTCCCCGAGACCGGACAGCACCCGCTCGACCAGCATCAGTGTCTGGCTGCGCTCGTCGGCAGTGATCGTCTGCTGGACATTGGTGGTGTTGCCCGAGCCGCCGCTCACCGCGCCGACATTGCCGCCATTGATGGTCGTGTTGGTGCTGTAATTGTTATTCACGGAGACGAATCCGCGCTCCACGTACTCCCGGATGGTGGGCTCGTGCATGGCGTACATCCCCTTGGTGGTGATACGAGGCCGCAGATCCGGTCCGCCCAACGATCGGAACGTGACCAACAAATCGTGCGACGTCAGGTAGTCCAGCGCGAGCCGCGCCTCAGCCTCCGAGACCAGACGACCATCGACTTCGACTCCGATCAAGTCGAACGCACGGGAGGGCGCCCCCTCCGCGACGAGCCGCAGCATCGCCCGCTGGACTGCATCCCATCTTTCCGGGCCATCCATGCGGGACTGCGTGATGTGCTTTGCCAGCGCTGAGCCCTCGGCCGTGAGAACGAGTTCCGCCGCCATCGAGGAGTCATCATGAGCCAGACCAAGCTCGCGCAGGAAGTTCGCCCCCCGCGCCCCCGAGAGCGTGTCGTCGATGCCTTCAAAGTAGACCGACGGGAAAGCCTCGCCTCCAGCCTCATAGGTGTTGAGCAAGACCGTCTCCGCTGTACTGCCCTTGATCTGTCGCCATGCCTCGTGGACGTTCACCATATTCCCTGTCTCTCCTCGCCACATTCCGGACGGCGACCCGGCAGGTCCTAGCCTCGCAGCGTGGTCTGACAGCGCGGGTGGGTCTGCTGCACGAACGGGCACAGTTTCGGTTTGGCCGCCTGGGTGGCGTTTGTCGTCATGATCAACTCGTATTCGATAGGGGTCAACCGGCCGAGACCGGCCTGGCACCGGCGACGGTGGTAGGTCCGTTCGATCCACGTGACGATCGCGATCCGCAGCTCATCACGGGTCGCCCAGCGTCGCCGGTCCAGGACGTTCTTCTGCTGCAGCGCGAAGAACGACTCCATCGCAGCGTTGTCCCCGGCTTAACCGGCTAATCGGCGCGGGCTTCTTTCCGGTTCGGTCCCTTTCGTTTGTTGCCTCACATGGCGGTCGGGCGTGTCGCGGCCTCGTCGATCAGGGTGGTCAGGCGGTTGATGAGCCGCAGGTGGCGTTCGGTTTCCGCGTCCCAGCCGCGGGTGGTGGCGTCCGCGGCGAGGGCGCCCGCGTCGTCGCGTTGCGCGGTCAGCACGGGCAGGTAGCTGGCGGTGGTGTGGAAGCTGGGGCAGTGTTCGCAGATGTTCGCGTAGCTGCACGGGCCTTGGGCCGGGGCGCGGAGGCAGTAGCCGCCGGCGAGGGCGGTCTTGACGGTCGCGGTGGTGCGCCAGTCGTCGCTGGTGCTCGGCGCCGGCTCGCTCGGGTTGGGCAGGGCGCCGATGGACTGCTTGGCCAGCTCGAGGGCCCGCTCGTACTCGGCACGGACAGTGGTGTCGAACAGGTGCCCGTAGCGCAGGCTCATTTCGGCGGATACGTGTCCGAGGATGGCCATCAGGGCTTGCAACGAGACGCCGGCGTTGACCAGGGCGGTGGCGTAGGTGTGTCTGAGCTGGTGAGGGGTGACGTGTCCGATGCCGGCGCTCTTGGCGGCGCGGTCGAGCTCCTGGCGCAGCCGGTTCTGTCCGATGCGGTGGCCGTGGGCGGTGAACAGGAAGTCCGCGGGTCGTCCGGTACGCGGGTGCAGGATCGGCCGTCCGGGGCTGCGGTGGGTGGTGATCCGGTCGATCAGCGCGAGGACCTGGGCGTCGATGGGGACCATTCGTTCGGTGTCGAGCTTGCCGAGGGGGACCTTGAGCCAGGACCCGGAGCCGGGTAGGTCGATGACGGCGTCGAGCTCGAGGTCGAGCAGTTCCCCGATCCTCAGGCCGCAGGCGCGTTGTAGCAGCAGCGCGTCGGCGGCGAGGCGGTGCGGGGAGGCTTCGAGTGAACCGCCCTGACTCTCCCGGAGGGTGCTGATCTAGCAAGGGAGACTGTTCTCATGCCTGCACCGAGGAAGTTCGACGAGGCGACCCGTGAGCGAGCGGTCCGGATGTACCGGGACCGGCTCGAGCAGCACGGGGAATCGAAGGTCGAGGCGCGTCGCCAGGTCGGCGCGCTGCTCGACCTCAACCAGGCCACGATCCGCAACTGGGTCGAGGCCGAAGAGAGGGCCGAGGGCTCGCGCCCGGCGGCATCGACACGTGCGGCGGAGTCGGAGGAGGTGCGTGCGCTCAAGCGTCGGGTGGCCGAGCTGGAGCGGGCCAACGACATCCTCAAGACCGCCTCAGCTTATGCAGGTGATCGGTGTCAAGTGGGGGTGTCGTCGAGGCGTTTGAGCAGCGCGTCATAGATGTCGCGGCGGCCGGTTTGACCTTTGGTGTTGGCGTCGTCGCGTTGGGCCTGGATGGTGGGCCGGTGTTCGATGGTGGTGAAGAACAAGCACGGCACGAACGACCCCAGCACGGACATCCCGACCTCCTCCACGGACGCCGTCACCCACAGCCTCCACCCGCCCCCGCCCAGGCCCAGAACCGACGCGCCGAACACCCACATATCAAGCCGTTTTTCGCTCAGGCGGAGCTCGACCGCCGACTCAAGTGATCGTGGCCTACATCGATGAGTACCGGGACCGGTTCGGCGTCGAGCCGATCTGTGCCGTGCTGACCGAGCACGGCATGAAGATCGCGCCGTCCACCTACTACACCCACAAGGCCCGCCCGGTGTCCGACGCAGTGCTGGAGGAGGCGTACCTCGTGAACGCGCTGGTGACCCTCTGGCAGGAGAACTGGGGCGTGTACGGGGTCCGGAAGATGTGGCACGCAGCCCGCCGTGCGGGCCTTCAGGTGGGCCGTGACCAGGTCGGCCGCCTCATGGCCATCGCCGGGATCCACGGGGCCGTCCGCGGCCGGCACCGCACCGTCACCACGAGGCGGGACGAAGCCGCGGTCCGTCACCCGGACCTGGTGCACCGCGGCTGGGACGCCCCGACCGGGCCGGACCAGCTGTGGGTGGCCGACTTCTCCTACGTGTGGACGCTGGCCGGGTTCGTGTACGTCGCGTTCGTCGTCGACGTGTTCTCCCGGCGGGTCCTGGGGTGGCGGGTGTCCACGAGCAAGCACACGGCGCTGGTCACCGACGCGCTACGCCAAGCGCTCAACGTCCGCACCCGGCGTGAGGCCCATTGGACACCAACAGGTTTGGTGCACCACTCGGATGCCGGATCGCAGTACACGTCGGTGGCGTTCACCGCCGAGCTGATCGCTGCCGGGATCGCCGGCTCGATCGGGACCGTCGGGGACGCGCTCGATAACGCGCTCTGCGAGTCGGCGATCGGGCTGTTCAAGACCGAGGCCATCGACATCGCCGGACCCGCCTGGGCCGACCGCCGCGAGGTCGAGTGGCAGGTCGCCCGCTGGGTCCACTGGTACAACCACCAGCGACTGCACTCCTCAATCGGGAACCTGCCCCCGATTGAATACGAACACGCTCACCGGCAGGCTAAGACCGTGGCCCCCAACCCGGAGGTCGCGTAAATAACCAGCCCTCCGGGAGACTCAGGACACTTCACCTACCACCAGGCCAGCCACGACCAAGGCCGCGTCGTCGCCGAGAAGATCCTCGACTCGTTCTCCTCGTGCCCGATCCCGGAGATCGCCCGACTCGGCCGCACGTTGGCGCAGTGGCGCGAGGCGTTCCTGGCCTACTTCACCACCGCCGGCGCGAACAACGGCGGCACCAAGACAAATCTGACGATTGAGTGAACTTGCCACCTGGCCCCGCTAGCATCAACTGTCGAACCTCAGGTCCTGATGGAGGAATGTTGCGCGCTAGAATCGCACATCTACTGGTTGCTGGATTAGCGCTGACGCTGCCGGCACTCATTGCGGGCTGCTCGTCACCCGCCGCCTCCCCAGTTCCAGGTGCGGAGTCGATCAAAGGCACCGATGGCCCAATGACGGATACGCAGGGTCCTGCTAGTCCCACACCCTCGTCGCCAGCGCCTGACGAAGCAGCAGCAGCAGCAGTAGGAACGGTACTTTTCCAGGTAGACGGTAAAGGCCGCCCGGTTCTGGCGATGAATCGTAATGCAGGATTCTCCTACCTAGATAGCATAATCTCGCCGTCCGGAAAAGACGAGTCCATCTTTTCGAGCTTCGACCAGTCGGGAAATCGAATGGCTCAGGTTACGTCTGACCAGGGGTTTACTGGAGAGTGCGGGCTTGCGGACGTTGGCTCACAAGCTTCCAGGATAGTCATTACCGAAAATCTCATTACCCAGCCGGCCCAGGGCGTCTCCCCGGAGACACGTAGCCTCGATGTGACGGGCTGGGACCCCGTCACCGGCTCCAAACGCTGGAACACAACGGTCCAGCCACCTGACGAGCGCACCGGTGCGTGCCTCAATGAGAACAGCCTGAGCCTGGATCACCTCACTGCAACTTCAGACGGGAGGTACGCTCTGCTCGCGGCAGGCGGGGTCCTCTTGGACCTCAAGAGTGGCAGCATACTCAAAAGGGGTTCTGTTCGAGGCGTCTTAGGCGACTACTTGGTAGTCGGCGATCGAGTTCCATACGCCTTGGTAGATCCCGCCACTGGCCGCAGGATGGGAACAATGCCTGACATTTCCCCAGATGCGTGGGGCTGGGCGGGGTCGCACGGTGTTCTCACTGAGGAAGGTGCAGGGAGTAGCCTCGATGGCAAGGTGCTATTCGGCACGGAGGCTTCGGAAAACGGGACCTTTGGCAACGGGCCCATCAAGGCCTGGTCAATACCGTCCCTTAAACCGCTTTTCGTCGTGAAGTCCAAAAACGACTACACCGAATCATTGAGTGGTGTTGCAAATGGCATTCTTCTGATCACTCGAAGAAGTGCACAGACCGGCGAGGAGACGACGGCGGCGCTAGACCAAGAGACAGGCGCTCTGCGATGGGCCCTGCCTGTGGTCGTCGGCATCTGCGGTGCCAGCTCCAGCCAACTATCGGTCTCGGTCAACTCTCAGAGGGCGACCCTTGACCCACACACTGGCAAGCAGCTGTCGTACTCGGCAAACGACGTCAATTGCGTGGGCCCCATCTCAATGAGCGGCCTTGAGAGTGACGGCAACAGGATCACCCAGCGCCTGGCACCTTGAACGCGCATGTACGGGACCACTGCGGGGGTTGACGGCAGCAGGTGAACAAACTCAGGTTCTATGCCGGCGCCGACGCCCTGCGTCCTTCCGCCGCGAGTTCGGCGCAGACGGCCGAGGCCTCACGGACCGGGGCGCTGCACTCGAGTTCTACGCTGAACAGGTGCTCAACCTGGACAGCATCGACGTCGAGGAGATCGCCACGGCGCTGGAGGACCAAACGGACTATGACCATCGCTGGCTGATCGATCCGCGCACGGGCGAGATCGTTTTCTGGACCAGCGACACCGGCATCGACGGTGAGAACCCCGTCGAGATCGACGAGCCGGATCTCATTGCCATAGATCCCCTTCCGTCCTACGTGTGGTACCAGGACATGGTCGACTTCGCCGAGGGCATCAGCGACTGGGCTGCTGGTCGACGCCTGCGTGCGTCGTTGCAGGGGAAGGGTGCGTTCCGGCGGTTCCGGAACGAGGTGTACGACCACCATCCCGAGCTGATCTCGGTCTGGCAGGCGATGCGTGATGCCAGGGCCCGAGTCCGGGCGGTCCAGTGGCTGGTGGACGAGGGCCTGGTCGACGACGATGCAGGTCAGCGGTTCATCCGCGACAACCCGGAGCCCGACCTGCCCTGAATCACACTCCACGCAGATGCGGCTACGAGACCCGGCTGCTGCGTGGCCACCGTGAGTCGCTTCGCCGCCTATCGCCAGCCACTGCCCTTCGCGACCTGTTGAGCACGCCTGTCTGGGTTCGGCAGTTCGAGCGATCACACGGTCCTCCTGTGGGGAGATGGCACGCATGACCCCCGCCGAAGCAACCGCCGTCAACAATGTCATCAGCTACATCGTCGCCAAGGACCCCACGCCTCCAGCGGAACTGGTCCGCTCGCTGTACATCCTCGCCAGTCGTGCCCACAACCGGCTTCAGGGAGGATGGCACGAAGACGCCGTCAAGCGTCAGTGGCCCTACGCCTTCGCGGATGGAGTACCGGTCGCGGCAGCGAGTCCGACGGACCCGACGACACCAAGCGGTCCGGTGAACCCGGCGTAGTCGGTCCCCTCGCGTGCGTTCTTCCGCTGCGAAGCGGCGGTGTCTTACCGCGATGTGTGCAGCTCGGTGGCCAGACGCGGCCGACGACGTAGCTCGCGACCTGCCTAGTCTGCTTGGTCGGTGTTGCGGAACAGATAGATGCCGACGAGCTCGCCACTCACCGCCGTCTGCTGGCCGCTGGACATGAACTTGTCGCGGCTGCTTTCGCCTGTGATCAGGAATACGTAGCCAACGTGCTCAAGTCGCCAGCCCACTGCCTCGATGCCAGCAAGGGTGCCGGCGTGACTCTGCGTGTTCACCTTGGAGAGGGCAAAGTTGTTGCCGCCCCAGACCGTGCTGTCGCGCTGTGAGGAGCCCACCTTTAGCTGAATCTCGAAGAAGCCTTGGCCTTGCTCCTTGGCGGTGGTCGCTTGCCCGATCGGGCTCGCCAAGAAGGCGTCCTGCTCGCGCTTCGCCTTAGCGGCCTCTTCACGCTGGGCCTTTTCCCTAGCTTCGATTTCCTTCTGCTCTTGAGTCTTTCCAAACGGCACCGATGACCTCCTGAACGCGTGAAATGCATACTCGATACAGGGTGCCCTGTCACGGGGTGGGTGTCAGGCGTTTCGTGGCGAGTACACCTCGACCGCCTACCAAGCTGACAAGGGACCGATCTCGTGCGACCGACGGACTGGATGGGGCGTCCAAGTAGTAGCGCGTCCAGCCCACCCCACCCCTCTCGAACCTCTCCTCTACCTGCGTCCTCGCGCCGCGTAGTGCGCGAACAGGCAGAGGGCGCTTGACCAGCGCTCAGCTGCCAGCGGCCTCCGCGATCTTCTTTAGCGTCTTTGCCGCCCTCGATCCCGACAACTCAAGCTCCCTGAGGTGCTCGGCACAGATTCGGATGCCACGCACGGTAGTGACCGCGGAGCGCTCATCTCGATAGGTATTCATGACTACACAGAGTGCACAGGTGTCGCCTGTCGAAGGGCCTGCCATTTCTCCCCCTGACGAGTGGAAGGACTCTCGCTCGATGAAACTGAACCGCCCCGGGATGTCCGGAGACTTACTGGTTTGAGAGCTCCAGCTCCTGCTGGGACTCGTTTTGAGCGTAGTAGGCCGCTTCGAGTTCGGCCGGTGGGACGTCGCCGCAGTACGCGTAGAGGC